>PMXQ01000031.1 GCA_003171065.1 Chloroflexota bacterium | reverse complement strand
GGCTACCTGGTGGGCGTGAAGGTCGACTACTACGCGGCCATAGACATGAGCGGCTTTGGCAGCATGGTGAACCTGCTCCCGGGCCACGACGTGTGCGTCTACAACCCCAAGGCGATCAATGACCCGTCAACGCAGACGTCTATTGCGGCCGGCAACGTGTGCCTGGACGGTGTCATGGCTATCAAGTACGTCCGATCCCGCCACAACGGGGGCAGCGACTACGTTCGCGCCGGTCGACAGCAGCAGATACTCCTTGCGGCGGCGCGCAAGATCGCCACGCCCTCGGGCATCGGCGCCCTGCCCGGGCTCCTGTCGCTGGGATCCAAGCTGATCCAGACCAACTTCCCGCTCAAGACGATCAAGAACTACGTCTCCGTCGTCCAGCACCTCGGAACCGGCGACGTTGCCCAGTGCGTGCTCGGGCCACCATACGACTACCATCCGGTCACCGCGCTGACCAAGGGAGACTGGACGAGCCGCCTGAAGCTGTCGCTCGTGTCCGGCCTCTCGGTCTATCTCTTCGGCTCGGACAGCCGCTACTACGGCATGGAAGGGGTCACGCCGGCCCCCTGCTCGTCCCAGAACTGACCAGTCGATTCGCTGCGGAGCGATCGAACCCAGGGACGCCCTGCGCAGGCAGCGCCCCGGCCCGCCTCTTCTACTTGTAGGTCACGGCCGTCCCGGTCGGGACGCTCTGGATGAATATCTCGCCCCGCACGAGCTGTATCTGCTTGCCCGACGAGTCGTAGAGGCGCGTGAGGGCGGTCTTCGACGTCTTCTTCCAGGTCGCCTTGATGGCCTGACCCTCCACGAAGACGATGGCCTTGCCCGATCCGACGTTGGCCACCACCGGCCGCTTGTGGCCGGGATCGGAGATCGAGTCATATGACAGCGCCTGGAACATTACGATCACGTTCCGGGCCGTCACCTGCTGGCCGTTGGCCGGGTCGGTCTGGGGGTGGCCGCCCACGTAGCGGAGATACGAGTCGGTCGCCGGATCGAACGTGTAGCCGATCAGGCCGGTTCGGTAAGGGATGGAGATGGACTGCGTCGCGGGCAGCTGCGAGTGCGGCGAGTCGTCCCTGAAGGTCCGAACGGGCAACCCTCGATACGTCGTCGGATATCTCAGCTTGCTGAGGCATCTGATCAGCACCGCCGAGTTGGTGTAGGCGTTGTGCGGCGACGCTCGGGTGGCGATGCGGTGGTATGGGCAGGAGCCGCCTCTGAGGTCGTCCATGTTGTAGATGTTCTTGGCGTTGGCCGGAATGACCTGGTCGAGCGACACAGCATCGCCGCCAAAGTGGCCGAACATGGCCTTGTACTCGGCCGCCCAGTAGACGAAGTACGGACGGGCGCTTCGGACCGGCCCGATATCGGTTGCGGTGCCCTCCTGGAAGACCATCATGTAGCGGTCTTCGCCGCCGTCGGCCGGGGCCTGGTAAACGATCGAGGCGGACGAGAAGCCGGATTGCGGCCGGGCGGCCTTGCTGTCGTCGATCATTACCGCCATCGGCAGGCGATGAGCGAGATCGCTAGGAGCCAGCACACCGTCGAGGTCGGAGTAGACCCAGTCTGGGCCGGGCGTCGCCGTCGGTGAGTTGCCAGGTGTACCGGACGGCGAGGCTGGCGGCGTTGGCACTTCCGCTGGGGACTGAGACGCTGAGACGAGGGCCAGCGCCGTGGGGCTCGGGCTGGCGTTGGCCTGGGCGGCTCCGCCCGGTCTGACCGCGATCAGAAGGCTCGCAGCCAGGACGATCACCAGCGCGATCGCGCCGACCGCGATTACCAGCGGTCTATGGCTGCTCCAGTAGCGGTCGATCACCTGTCGGAGTCGAGCCACCGGCGGTCGAAGACGTGCAATCACAGTTCAAGTCTCCCAGAGCGAAGCCAGCCCACAGGATAGCGAGGAAAATGGTGCGGAGCAGCCCGCCGCAGGGGGCCCACTCCAGGTTCGGGTGGTGGACCGTCTCCGTGGGGGATGTTGATACAGCGGCGCTCGGAATAGCTGCTGTTGCCACCCGGAGTCGCCGGCACGGGAACAATCGACGCCACGTCGTGACGCGCCTCGTCTGTAGCGCAAGGACGAGTCTGAGCTAGGCAAGGCTCGCGCTCATCGGTACTATCTGCCAATGGCCCAATACCAGGATGCCCTGCACCCAGATCGAGTGGATCTCGGCGAGCGCGACTGTCTGCCACGCTGGGAGCTCATCCGTCCCCATCTGCCTACCACCGGCATGATCCTGGACGTCGGCAGCAACCTTGGTTACTACGGCCTCAAGGCAATCGGCGAGAACGCCGGGGTCGCCGTCGTGTCCGTGGAACCTGATCCGTCGACGGCCGAGCGGCAGCGCCAGCTTCTCGCCGAACATGGCACCACTCGGATCTGCCTGATCGAAGGCGCTCTAGACTCGGCACTCGCCACACAGTGGGCCGAGAAATGCGATTGGTTCGAACTCACCCTGCTCCTGGCCGTGCTGCACTGGACCGACGACCCGGGACGTATCGTTCGCGCCCTGTCGTCGATGAGCGGAGTGCTGATCGCTGAGGTGCCTGACAGCGGGGACCGCGGCGCCTGCGGGCAGTCTCGGCTGCGGCAATGGGCCGATCCAATCGCGTGGTTCCGTGAACACACCGGCCGGACCGTGACGCTCCTTGGCAGGGTCCCACGTCACACCTCGAGCGTTCCGTCTCACTTGATCATGGTCAGCGGGCCGATCTCCCGGGAGCCGACTGTGCCGTATTGGAACTACGACCCCTTGTACGGTCCGCAGCGCCAGCCACGGACGGGTGTCGACGCGGCACCGTACCAGATGCGGTATGACGGCGAACGCGTTCACTTCGCTATACGGGGAGAGGAGGTCGCCTACCGTCCAGGCGTAAACGTCGTAAGCCTGATGTACCTTGGACGCTTGCTCCACCCCGAGCCTGCCTATTGGATCCAGGGTGCCGCCGCAGCCGTGGAGTCGTGGCCGGACCATGGAGACCCGATGCCGCACAACATGCTGTGGACCCCGACCGGTCTGTCACTCATAGACGGTGACGACCAACAGGGGCGGTCCACGATGCAGGCGTCCCAGCTGTCAATGGCACACCATGTGACAGCTTGGGCAACGACCAGGCCGCCCTCGGCGCGTCCGTATCGTGGCGGGTGCCTGAGCCCGTACCGACGGCTTCGCCGCGGAACGGGGCGGGCCCTGCGGCGGGTCGTGGGCAGGAAGGGCGTTGCGCGCGTAAAACGCCTATTGGGGCCACTCGGCTAGGTTCACTTCCACGCTGCTGATGGCGAGCTGATCGTTCAGGCGAGAAGATGACGCGCTGTTACGCCACGTCCTGGGACTTGACCCCGCCCCGCGCCACCGGAACCGTCGGCCGAGCCACTCGAGTTAGTCGAGCCACTCGAGTCAATCGATTGGTGATCGCGCCGGCAAGAAGCGTCGCGGTCGCGAGACTCAGGCCGAGATACGGCTCAGCCCAGGAGTACCGCCAGTGGGCCCCACCTGTGCCACAGCCAGGCCAGGGCGAACGATAGCAGCGAGGCGGCCGGCAGCAGCACAGCCGCCCGCTCACCGATGGTGAGGAATGCGAGAGGCGCTCCGGTTCTCCAGGTGAGGTTGATCAGATCCATTGACACGAATTGCACCAGGAAGACACCAAAAGTCAGCGCACCCAGGGTATTGATTCGGGCTCGCCAGCGCTCCGGGAACGAGATGCCGCGGAATAGCAGCAGTACCCCGAGCGCCGCCGCGAGCTCGACCGGCGAGTACGGGGAGTGAATCCAGTAGACGCGCGCCAGGTCCCCCCACGTCACTGCAGCCAGAGTCACCGCGAACAGCCCCAGTCCCAGCCACCTCGAGAACCGCCAGCTGGGTTCCACCTGCTTGAGGACCAGCCACCCCAGACCGAAGTAGCCGAGGACCCACATCTGACTGGTCCAATTCGCCGAGAAGTTGAGCATTTGAGGCACGCCCCAGAAGAGCACCAGGACGGCGCATGCTCCCAGATTAGACCGCCCGGTTCCTGATCCGGCCCGAGGTTTGGACCAGCCACACGATCAGCGTAGCCACGATCAGCGCATACATGAACCAGAGTTGGGGACGGACGCCGGTGCCGCTGTAGAACAGCTGCGCCTCGCCGCGGAGCCAGTCGAGAAAGGACGACTTGCCTGACCAGAGGTGCTGGCCGGTCAAGCGGGCCAGGGCGAGCGCCCAGACGACGTAGATCAGGCTCCAGGCGAGGAGCGGAAGGACGAGGCGAACGGCACGTCGGCCAAGCCAGCGCTCCTCGTTATCGGCGGGTCGGCGCGCCAGGAGGGCCCAGCCGGCGACGGCCAGGAAGACGGGTACCGCCCAACGACCCAGCGCCCCCATGAGCGCCGCCTCGTAGTGGTCGAGGCCAGGATGTGGGACGAAGGTTGCCGCGAGAGGCCCGGTGGAGACGTGAATGGCGATGACGCCGATGACCGCCAGCACTCGCAGCAGCTCGATGTCGGCCCGCCTCGCGCTCGCTGCCGAGGATGTCCGTGGCTGCTCCGACCGATCGCCGTCATCTGCCGAGCGGCCGGCCGCGGGCCGATCGATCTGCTCGGTGGCCGGCGCACTCAAGCGACAGGCTCCCTGGCCGCCCGATCGTAGGGCGTGGAGGGCTCGAGGAGCGGCAATGCATTCATGCGTGGTGAATCTGGCAAGGCGCATCGAATTCGGCTGGGCTGCATTGGCGCGAATCCCCGACCCTCGCGGTCGCGATGTGCATGTTGGGAAGCTCCTCGATGATCCTGGCCCGTGTGAGACATTCCAGCAGGTCGGCGAGGTCGTGTCCCGACGCTGATGGAGTGAGCGTGACGGCTCGCCAGAGGCTCCTCGGCGGAACTCCCCAGGATGGCCCGCCTCGAAGCCAGGATACTGGCTCGCCACGTCGACCGTGCGGCATCCAGCACACGCTGAGGGCCGACCGTTTACTATGGCGGTGGGTGAGTAACGCGACGACGGTGCTGGAATCGGCCGTCGCCGCCGGGCAACCCAATGTTCCCCGGCGCTAATGTGGCTGACCCGCGCCGCGGCGAGCTGGCCTTCTGGCCTTCACAGGCGGGTCGCGGCTACTAGCTGGTGCGGGAGGATATGGGCATCCACCGAGTGGCTGAGAGTCGCGAGACTGCGCGCCATTTGATGTCTGGATCCGGTGGCCGACCGAGAGACCTCAGCCAGTGGTAGACGCCTCGACCCTCCCAATCTGGCTCACAGCACTTGCCGCTGTCCTGCTGACCGCTGCAGCGCTGTGCATCGCCATCGTGGCGTCTGCGAAGGCGGACTGGCGGCCCGCGGGCGGCCTGCTGCTCCTGGCAGTGTCGCCGACCGTGCCGCACGTGCCAGTGACGTTCGGGCTCAGCCTCGACGACATACTGCCCCTTGTTGCAGTCGTCCTGCTGGCCCTTGGCGTCCTCCGCGATCGAGCAGCCGTTCGTGACGCGTGGCGCCTCATTGGATCGAAGACAGTTCGCGGGCTGGCGGTGCTGGCGGCCGAGGCGATCGTCTTCGTGGTGGGCGCGGCTGCCTTCTCCAGCGTGGCCAACGCCTCGGGCCCTGCGGACGCCTTCCGTCTCTTTGCCCGCAGCGGGGTTCGCTACCTGCTGATGGCAGTCATCGTCGTGCTGGCCGTGCTTGCCAATCCGCCCCGGCGGCGCATGGCCCTTCTCACGCATGCTATCGCGCTGGTTGGCGCGGCAGAAGCCACATTCGGAGTCATCGCCTACGTCCTGCCACTGCCCGGCCGGATGGGCCTCGAGCTGGCTCGGAAGAACTCGGTTCTGTACGAGAACGTGCCCGGGAGAGTTGCGGGCACGATTGGCCTGTCACCGGACTTCCTGGGGGCGCTCTTCCTCTTTACGGTGCCCCTGACAGTCGCGCTGGCGCTCGAGTCCGGGAGCCGCAGGGATCGCGTCTTCTGGTGGGCCGCCGCCGGGGTCCAGGCGCTCGCTCTTGGTCTTACCTTTGCCCGTGTGTCGCTGGTGCTGGTGGCAGCTGAAGTCGTGGTCCTGATGCTGTGGCGTGGACGCATGCGCTACATCGTTCCTTTGGGTGCGTGCCTGCTGCCGGTCGCCATATTCACGCCGGCCATACGGCGCATTAGCGATGACGTTCCCGATCGGCTGGCCCTCTGGACGTCGGGGTTTCGGATGATGATCGACCACCCGTTCTTCGGCGTAGGGTCGGGCAACATGGTCGCCGTCGAGCTGGCGCAACCAGCTCGCTACGGCCATACCGCCTTCGGAGCGGCCGAAGTGAATGCGCACAACACGCTCTTACTTGCAGGTGCCGAGCTTGGAACCATGGGTTTCGTCGCGGCCGTGCTGCTCAACGTGGCGCTCGCGGTTCTCGCCGCGCGCATGCTCTGGCTCTGCTTCCGGGACAAGCGGCAGCTTGCCCCGGCCGCCGCATCACTGGCCGTGCTGGCGTTCCTCGTTCAGGGGATGGTGAACGATCTCTTCACCGTCGCTGTCGTTGGAACCCTGGCGGCCGTGGTCATCGGCGGCTTCCTGGTTGTCGATCCCGACGAACTGCCTGCGGCGATTCCCGAAGGTGGAGGCCAGGGCCAGACCGAGGGTGAGAACAAGGTCTCGCTCGGCCGTCGCGTGCGGCAAGCTGTGCGATCGCTAAGGGCGG
Organism: Chloroflexota bacterium; assembly: GCA_003171065.1. Taxonomy (GTDB): domain Bacteria; phylum Chloroflexota; class Limnocylindria; order Limnocylindrales; family CSP1-4; genus Fen-1039. Next base: position 2,005 of record PMXQ01000031.1, on the reverse strand, counting down.
CTCGTATTTGAGCCTGCTTGGGCTCTGGCCGGCGAAAACAGTCGCTGGATGGCACTCGGCCCGAGCAGAAGCGTCAAGTAGACCGAGCCATACACCGACAGCCCCACGACGCATTGCCACGAAGACTTCCCGGGCAGCAGAGCAGCACAAACAAGGGCCGGCACCGCCGGTATGATCGACCTGACGACCGGTCGCAAGATGCTCGCTGCCACGAGCGGCGTTCCGAAGCTCTTGCCGATGAACCTCAGGTACTGCGTCAGCAGCAGGGCCGTGGTGGTCAGGGAGGCCACGACGGCGGCGGGCACTCCGATGACCGGCAGCAGCAGCACGTTGATTGACTGGCCGGCGACGACGGCGACGAGGGTAACCGCAACCCGGCGGCCTTGGGCGTCCGCGCTCGTGAGCGACATGCCGTAGAGCAGGACCAGGAACCTGGCGGGAAGGCCGATGCCGAGCGCTATCAGAATCCAGGAGTACGGTGCCAGGTCACTCCCGAAGAAGAGCGGCAATAGTCCCCAGCCGACCGTCACCAGCGCGAAAGGGATCGGAACGGAGAGGTTCAGCAGATCCTCCGACGCGAGCCTGAGGAGCTTGTGAGCCTGGTCCCTCGCAGCCACGGCATGTCGCGAGAGATCCGGCAGAGCGGCCCGGCTCAAGGCATCCGGAAGGTACTCGGCGGACGAGATCAGCCGGCTTGCCGAGAAATACGCCCCGGCTGCGGCAATGCCTGACGGCACGAGCAGGCTCACCAGGACGGTGTCCATTCGGAAGGCTGCCACGGCCACGAGGCTGTAGGCGGCGAAGGGCAGGCTCAGTCGAGTGACGCGCGTCAGATCGCCTCTGCTGATTCTGGTCAGACGGACTCCGAAGACGACGGCCAACAATCCGCCCGCGATCGCCGACGCCACCAGCACGACGATGCCCGCCCACGAGGCGGCGTAGAGGTCCCCGCCCAGGGCCAGGACCACGACCATCGATCCGGCCCAGGCGACGTTCTCGACGATCATGTGGCCGGCGGTTATCTCCGGATGGCCAAGAGCCAGGAAGAGCGACCGGACAAGCTCTCCAAACTGCTGGATGACGAAGCCGGCCCCGAACAGGAGGATCAGGGATCCATCGGCACCGAAGGCCAATTCGCAGACGGGCCAGGACAGGAGCAGGCACGTCGGGACCAGCACCATCCGCAGCGTCAGGACGGTGGTCAGATACGTGGCTGCCGCCTGGCGCGAACGCGACACTTCGCGCGTCAGCAGGGAGTTGGTGCCGGCCTCCGCGAGCGAGGCAAGGCTGGACCCGATCACCACGCCAAGCGACCCAATGCCGAGTTCTCGCAGTCCTCCGTGTCTCGAGAAGACGGCGAGGAGAACCAGCGTGGATACTGCCGACACGAGCCGCCCCGCCAACAGCACGGCCGTCGTCTTGCGAAGCCGCGTCGTTGGGGTCAACGTTCAGTCCGCTCCAAGTCGAGGCGCCTCCAGGTCGATGCGTCGTGTCCCACGGCGCCGCGTTGCTGTGCAACTGGCGATGCGGCGAGAGCTCGCAAGCCTCGTCGAGCGGCGTGGAGTTGCCGGGTGGTCGCTCGGGACAGACTACAGGATCACGCGGTGTCCAGAATCGCCTCCGCTTCGCTGCCAGATGGGCCAGGTCGATGGGCCCCAGGGGCGCGAACAAACGTGCTCTGGCGCACTGACGCGGCGATCGATGCGCCGGCGTCTGGTCGGGTAGGAGAACCGAGCGCCTTCTGGAGCCGATGAGACTGCCCTCGGCACCGAGCTTGATCTGAGTAAGATTGACGGACTCGTCCGCGACGGGGATGGGTTCGTCGAGCGGGCGGCAGATTGGACCGTCCCTACCCAGGAGGTTCCGCGGACCGGTTGGGCGCGCTCGCGGCCGACCGTCTGGAGATGCTCAGGCCGTCAGATCAGTAGGGCTCCCGTCACGGCGACGGGGAGGAAGTGGATGGCGGAAGCCAACAAGGTCGGCGCGGGCGACACGGCCGAGAAGG
>PMXQ01000133.1:12234-26189 GCA_003171065.1 Chloroflexota bacterium | reverse complement strand
CCGATGTTCTCGACGCCGCGGTAGAAGGCGACCCAGCCCCAGATGTCGGTCAGGGCGCCATAGGCGAAGCCTGTCACGATCGCGACGCCCACCAGGACGACGAGGTCGAGCCGGCCCGGCAGCCATGAGCGGCGGCTCGGCCGAAGGCCGCGCACGATCGAACCGGCGAGGCCCGAGAACGCTCCGACCCAGCCGACGGCGAAGGCCTCGTACGGCAGCCACGGTCCGATGCCGCCTGTGACGAGCGCCGAGACGAGCAGGGAAAAGGCACCGACCAGGAACCCGTACGAGGCCCCGAACTCGTAGCCGGCGCAGATGACCAGCAGGAAGATCGGGCTGAAGCCGCCGATGCCGTTGACCAGCGCCAGACGAAGGGCGGCGTCGATCGCGGCCAGGGCCGCCAGCAGCGCCAGCCGCCCGGAGTCGAGGCGGCGGGCGCCGGCCTCCATCAGCCCGAGCGATGCCACGGCGCCGAGCGTCACCGCCAGGGCGGGCAATTCCGGCGGCAGGCCCAGGCCCAGGAACGGCCAGACGAAGAGCACGATGCCGGCCAGCGACACGACGGCGATGCTCATCGCGGGCCACCGCCGGGCGGCGCTTCGGCTGGTCCCATGGCGAGGCCGCCGCGGAGCTGGATCGTCCGATCCGCAAGCTCAGCGGCGAGCTCCGTGTCGTGAGTGGCCAGGACCACGGCCGAACCCCTGTCGGTCAGATCCCGGACGGCGGCGGCGAGCGAGCGACGAGCGGCTGTGTCCATGCCCCGTGTCGGCTCGTCGAGCAGGACGAGCGTCGGCGAGCCGGCCAGGGTCGCCGCCAGCGCAGCGCGCTGCCGCTCCCCGGAGCTCAAATCGCGCGGGTAGCGATCTGCCAGGCGCTCGAGCCCGAAGGCGGCGAGCATCGTCTCCGGACGCTCCCCGCTGCCGGTTCGGCGGAGGGTCAGGGCAACCTCCGCACGGACCGTGGGCAGATGGAGCAGTGCGCCGGGGTTCTGCGGCAGGTATGCCGTCCGGCCCGCGGGCCGCCGCACCGTGCCCACCAGCGGCGGGAGGAGCCCCGCCAGCGTCCGCAGCAGCGTCGTCTTGCCGGAGCCGTTCGGGCCGAGCAGGGCCACCACCTCGCCGGGGCCGCCCGCCAGAGAGAGGTCCTGAAGCACCGCCTCACGCCCGGGGCCCGCGGCCACGCCGCGCATCTCCCAGGCCGCGTCGCCGCGCCCGGCGACCGCCGCGGCGCGGGGCGGGCGGTCGCGAGTGGCCTGCGGACGTGCGGCCCGTGCCCCGATCTCGGCCGCGACCCGGCCGCCCTCCACGGCCAGAGTTCGGTCCGCGGCGGGGCCGAGAGTCTCAAGCCGATGTTCCGCGACCACCACAGCCCGCCCCTCCGCCGCGAGGCCGCGACACGCCGCCAGGACAGCGGCGGCACCGGCCGGGTCGAGCTGGGAAGTGGGCTCGTCCAGTGCCACGAGCAGCGGCCGCAGCACCAGGACCGCAGCGAGCGCCACGCGCTGACGTTCCCCGCCAGAGAGGGTCGAGAGCCGCCGCCCGCGCAGCCCCTCGATCCCGAGCGCCGCCATCGTCCCGTCCACTCGTTCGTGCATCTCGGCCCGTGGCATGCCCAGGTTCTCCAGGCCGAAGGCGATCTCCCGCTCGACCGACCCGTAGACCGACTGCGTCTCCACGTCCTGGAAGACGAGCCCGGCGCGCTGCGCCAGCCGCGGGATCGGCGACCGCATCGGGTCGAGGCCTGCGACCTCCGCCCGGCCCGACACCCGTCCGCCGTGGAACTGCGGCACCAGGCCGACGAAGAGCCGCAGCAGCGTTGACTTGCCGCCGCCCGAATCGCCGGCCACGAGCGTAAGCCCGGGCTCGATCTCCAGGTCGACCGCCCGCAGCGATGGCTCGTCCTGGTTCGGATACCAGTACGAGACACGCTCCAGTCGGGCTACTGCGCTCCCGATCGGTGCTGTCATCTCGGCCGCCCACGAAACGCCGGCAGCCGAAGCGCGGGCAGCGCCAGGCCCAGGCAGCCGGCGACCGCCAGCGGGTGGATCGGCGGCAGCGATAGGGTCGGATACGGATACCAGTCCATCGGCACGCCGGCGACCCTCAGGCCGATGAACAGCGCTGCGGCCGCCAGGGCCGCCGCAACCACGGCGATCTCTCCCGTACCGAAGCTCGCGGTGGCGTAGTTCGTCCGCGGCCCGGCTCCGAATGCCCGGGCCTCCATCGACTCGGCCAGGAGGACCGAATCCTCGATGGCGGTCAGGACCACCGGCACGAGAACCTCGTTCCAGGACCGCAGACCGCCCGGTTTCCAGCCTCGCATCCGCTGCGCATCGCGGACTTCGGTGAAGGTCCGCCCGAAGCCCGAGACCAGGTTCAGCGACGTGGCAACGGCGATCCCGGTCCGCTCCAGCGCCGCGGGCATGGCGTCGACGACGTCGTGCGGCTCGAGGACGAGCGATAGTGGCGCCACCGAGAGAAGCGCGGCCACCAGGCCCAGCCCGACCGCGCCGCCGAACGCCAGCGATTCCAGGGTCAGCGGCCCGCCGACCAGGGGCAACCCGTCGGGCAAGCGCGCGAATACGTCCGCGCCGGTGTGGCTGGCGAGGAGGTTGATGAGCGCCGCCAGCGCCGCGGCCAGCGCCACGGCAACCGCCAGAGGGCGCAGCCGGCGCCCGGGCGGCAGCCACGTCAGCAGGACGTTGAGCGCAACCAGGGCGACCAGCCCGCGGTAGACCGGGTTGTCGGTGACCAGGGCGACGGTGACGGCCGCGATCGACCAGACGAGCCAGGCCCGCGGCGCAAGGCCGGCGCGGGAAGCGAGGCCGGCGTCGGAGACGAAGTCGGCGCCGGAGGCGAGGCCGGCGCGCGGCGCGGAAGCGGGCGCCGAACCTCCGATGGCGTCCGAGCCGGGCGCGGCGGTCACTGACCCGTATGCCGGCCGGCGACGAGCCGCAGGATCGCCAGCCCGGCCAGTGCCCCGCCGGCAAGGGCACTTGCGAACAGACCCAAGTCGGCGCCGCCGGACGGTGCCGGAGTCGGGGCCCGCTGCGGCCGGTTGATAGCGGTCGCCGCGGCGCCGGCCACGAGGGGAGATGCCGGGGCGGGCGCGTCGGTCACGGCGACCGTGGCTCCTGCGGCCGTGGCCGTCGGGGTCGTGACGGTCGACGGCGTCGCGACGGCCGCCGGCGTCGCGACGGCCGCCGGCGGTGCAGAAGTGCCGGCCGCCACGGATCGGCGAGGGGCCGGCGTCACCGCGGCCGGGCAGACTCCCGCGGCCGAAACCGGCGCCGCCGGAACCCCCGAAGCGGGCACGTAGCGGAAGCCCTCGGCGTCACCGTCGTGCAGCGCGAGGGTCGAGATGCCCACGCTGGCGAGCTGCCACGAGCCTCCGCCGCGAGCCACGAAGACGGCCCAGTAGCTGCCCGTGCCGGGGCAGTCGACGTAACGAGCGGGTTCCCCGTCGAGGGCGCACACGGCGTCGCCGAAGCCGCCGAACGTCTGGCTCGACCACGCCACTCCGGACCGGTCAAGCAGCTCCTCGCCCGAGACGGAGCTCGCGTCGAAGGCGACGCAGCGCGTCACGACCGAGCCATCCCCGTGTTCCACGACCAGCGCCGCGTGGGGCGAGCCCTCGGCGGCGCAGGTGGGCGCCACCGGCGCCACGGGCGCGAGCGAAGCGAGCGCCGCCAGGATCGCGGCGGGCAGCAGCAGGGCAAGGCGGCGCATCACCGCTCCCACGGCCTTGTCATGTAGAGCCAGCCGCCGCCCAGCACGACGAGCAGCCCCAGGAACGCCGCCGCGCCGTACAGAATCACCGGCGGTCCCGAACCATCTGATGGGCCGGGCGTCGAATTGCTCGGGACGAAAGTCGCGCCCTCGACCTCTTCCATCGGGCCGGACGCTTCGGTCTGGGCGAGCTCCTCGGTCGGGGTCGGGACGGCGGTCGCCGCCTGCGTGGGCCCGGCCGTGTCGGTCGGCTCGATCGGGCTTGGGGTCGGAGCAGGCGTCGGCCGAGCGGTGGGTTTTGGGGTCGGAGCAGGCGTCGGCCGAGCGGTGGGTTTTGGGGTCGGCCGAACGGTCGGCTTTGGGGTCGGTTTAGGTTTGGGCTTCGGGGTCGCGGTGGCACCGGGAGTGGCCGTCGCGGCCCCATCGATGCACTGGCGCGGCGGCATGCGGCCGGCCGTCCAGTGAACTGCGCCGGCGTATGGAACCCGGACCAGCGCCGCCGGAACCTGGCTCGTCGTGAATGCGTTGGCGTCCTGGCCGGGGTAGGCGAACGCGCCGTCGGAGTCCTGGGTCGACCGCAGGTGCGTCAGCACGGAGTTGCCGCCCTGCAGCCAGCCCGTGCCTTCGGGATGCTGGCCGGCAGCCACCAGCGCCTGGAGGACCATCGCGTCGGAGTCCGGATCGCTGGCGGGAGGTCCATACGCGGACGGCTTCTGATATGGAAAGCCGCCGTCGGCGAGCTGCTGCGTGTGGAAGTAGGCAAGAGCCTTGGCGTCGGCCGAATGGTCGCCCGCCGCGTCCAGCGACATCAGCGCTATGGCCGTCGAGTTGGTGTCGCCGCCGCCCACCGCCACGGGCTCGGAGCCATAGCTCCAACTGCCGTCGCCGTCCTGCAAAGCCTCGAGCTCGGCGATGGCCGCCGCAGGCACCGAGCCGCCCGATGCCGCGACCGCCAGGATCGCGAACGCCTCCGAGAAAGTGGAGCCGTCGCCGTAAGCGCCGGTGCCCGAGTGATAGAGCGCGGTGAGTCGAGCGAGAAGATCGCGACCCGCGAAGCTCGCCGGATCGCCGCCGGCCGCGACGACCGCCAGGATCGTCTTGCCCGTCTTCGCCGCGTCGCCGGCCGCAGCGTCGGAGGCAGTCGCGAGGTAATCGAGCGCCGTGGCGGCGTGCGTGCAGTCCAGAAGAGCGGTCGGATCGTAGCCCGCGGCCGCCGTCCCGATCACGAAGTCGGCCGTCTCGCCGAGGGAATGGTCCACGGAACCGTCCGGGAATTGGCCGTCCCAGAGATACGAGAGCGCGGCAGTTGCCCGCTCCGAATCGGTGGGCGCGGATGCCGAAGCGGGGATAGCCGCCGCCAAGCCCAGCGGCGCCGCGAGGAGAGTCGCCAGTATCGCGCTGGCGACGACCAGTCTTCGCATTCTTCCTCCGGCGGCATGCCCGCCTGCCGGAGGGGACCTCGCCGCCGGAGGCCTCCCATCCGATCCGCGCAGGTGGGTGACGTGCGCCGTTCGGTCAGGTCTCCTGGCTTGCGGATCGCTGCTGCTGGCCGCCTTCCCGGGCATTCGCCCAGTGGCATGTCGCGGACTCCGCCCGCGACGACTGGCCAGCCGCTCCTCGCTCACAGTTGCGCGACAGCGCCGGTTTCGCACCGGCTTCCCTGAAACGAGCGGCTCTATTCGTGATGGCATGCGGAGGTTACAGCGCCCCGGTCCGGCCCGCCAGACCTACCCATGCCCGAGCGCGGGCGACCGGTTGCGGACGCTGGGCGAGGCGCTGCAGGCCATCCGGGCGATGTGGAGTGAGCCGCCTCATCGACGCCGGCTGAACTACATCATCGTCTCGGAGGTGCCGGGGCTGACACGGATCGAGGTCCTCGAGTACCTGGCCTCCGAGGTGCTGCCGGCGTCCCGGCAAGAGCCGCGCCGACCGCCGGCGCCGATCCCAGGCGATGGTTGTCCACACGAAGGGCCGGGAATCGGCGTCCCCCGGCCCCGTCCGGCTGCTACGCTCTTCGCCGTTCTGGCGCTCGGGTTGCACTGGCGCTGTGAAAGGACCGGAGTGAGTCGATCGGTTGAAATCGGAGATCGAGTCACAGCCAAAGCGCTCGCCTCGATGGCGGAGGACGCGCTGGCCCAGCCGCTGGCGCGCATCAACGCGCCGACGCCGAGGAACGTGGCGGTGTTCGCGCTGTCTCTGCTGCCGTGGCCGACCGCGATCGCGATCGCTCTGGCCGTGCTCACACAACACCTGGATTGGCGAGTCTGGCTGGCGCTGACCGTCATCTGGTCGACCGTCGAATTCTCGATTCGAAACCCTCATCAGGTCACGCTCGAGCGGCTGGCCGCCACCTCTGCCGGCGCCCGCGGCGCCAACCACCTGGACGTCCGAAGCTGGTGGTCGCTGCTGGTTCGCTCGCGGGGGAACACGATCGCCCTCGGGCCCGACAGCCGGCTGGTTCGAAACGCCGGCGTCATCGACAGCTCGACCGGCAAGCTGATCGAGCTGCGCATCTACCGCTGGCAGTTTTCGGAGCTGGTCCGCGGGTTCCAGGCGGCAGGCTTCGAGGTCCACGACGAGCGCGGCCGTGCGCCATCACGCTGGCGCAAACGGGCGCCGTACCTGCTGGTCTCGGTTGTTGCGGCGGTGGCCGCCGCCGCGGTGGCGCTGGCCGAAATCCGCGGCTGGTAGCGGGGACGGTGCGGCATGGACACTGCTGAAGCGGTCGGGTCAGACTTCGGCCTGAGGCTCGGTCGTTGCCGCTGCTTGCACCGAAGCCCTAGAGCGACTCCGCCAGGATCGCGGCGATCTCGTCGTCGGTGAGCACGATCGGGTTCGTCTTCATGCTGCTGCCGCGCGAGTCGGCGACGATCGCGGGGATGTCGGCCGCGGTGATGCCGCAGGCGGAAAGCCGCGGAATGGCGAGGCGGGCACGCCAGTCATCCAGCAGGTGAACCAGCGCCGCGCGCGCTTCCCCGTCGGGGAGCGCCGCCGCGTCCTCGCCCGCGAGCAGGCGCCCCAGTTCTGCGTATCGGCCGAGCGCCACGTTCTCCGGCTCGCGCTGCTCCAGCACGGCCACGTTCACCCGAGTGGCCGCGGCCAACGTCGCCCCGCAGGCAACGCCGTGCGGAATCGGGAAGAGCGCGCCCAGCGGCGACGCCACGCCGTGCACGGCGCCGAGCCCGGTCTGGGCCAGGCAGATCCCCGAGCAGAGCGCCGCCGTGGCCATCGCGGCGCGCGCCCCGTCTGACGCCGCCGCCCCTCCCAGCCCCGCGACCGCCAACTCGTGCCAGGCGAGCAGCCCGTCGCGAGTCGCGGCCAGGCCCCGCAGCGCCAGTCCGTCCGCCACGGGATTAGCGCGAGTCGAGAGGTAGGACTCGAGGAGCTGGGTCAGCGCGTCCATGCCGTTGGCAGCGATCAGCTCCGGCGGGCAGCTCGCCAGCATCTGCGGGTCCAGGATCGCGACGCGGGCGATCAGCGCCTCGTCGCGGAAGGAGCGCTTGAAGCCGCCCGGGCCGCGAACGCTCAGGACCGCGTTCTTGGTCGCTTCGCTGCCCGTGCCGGCGGTCGTCGGGACGGCCACGAACGGCACCGCGGGGCCCTTGTATGGGAGGCCTGGCGCGAGGCCTTCCAGGTGATCCATCACAGAGTTGCCCGGGATCAGCAGTCCGGCGACCGCCTTGGCGGTATCGAGCACGCTGCCGCCGCCGATGCCGACGACGACCTCGGCCGGCTCGCCCGCCTGCCCGCTCGCGTGCTCGCGCCCCCGAACGCGCGCAACGATCTCGTCGACCAGCGCCGGCGAGGGCTCGCCCGCAACGCTTTCGACTTCGAATTCGACGCCGGCCGCCGAAAGGCTCGCCTCGATCCGAGCCCAGTCGTCGCCTTGGGTGAAGCCCGGCCGCCGGACGATCACCAGGGCCCGCCGTCCGAATCCGCGAACGATCCGTGGCAGCTCGGCGACCCTTTCCGGCCCGGCGACGATCTCCGGCAGCCTCAGCGTCGAGACGTACTCGAAGCCTTCCATCGGCCGCTACTTGTCCGCGTCGGGCACGGCGGGGAACAGGCCGTCATACCGGACTCCGACTCGCGGCTCGACCTCCCAGCTGGCCACTTTGTCCCGCCACGCCAGGTAGTGGGCAGTCTTCCTGTGGGCGTTCGTGGAAGCCTCGTCTCGATACGCCATGTAGGTCACGAAACGGGTCGGATCGTCGACCGACTGGAGGATGTCGAAGCGGAGGTTGCCCGGCTCGAGGATGGACTGCTCGTGGTTCACGCGAATCGACTCCATGAAGTCGGCGATGTGGTCGGGCCTGATGTGGATGTGGGTCACGGTGACGTCCATGGCTCCTCCTGGGATCGATCGCGCGGCAGATTCGCGATCCGGGATCGCACCATCGAATCCGTCCATCGCCCGCTACTTGCCGGCGTCGGGCACCGCGGGGAAGAGGCCGTCATACCGGACCCCGACTCGCGGCTCGGCCATCCAGTCCGTCGCCGCGTCGCGCCAGGCAGCGTAGTGGGCCGTCTCCTTGTGCGCCTTCGACGCTTCCTCGTCCCGATAGGCCTCGTACAGGATGAAGCGGGTCGGGTCGGCCGAAGACTGGAGAACGTCGAAGCGGAGGTTGCCCGGCTCCCGAACCGAACCCTCGTGGTTGGCGCGGGTGGCCTCGATGAACTCGACCAGGCGCTCCGACTTGACGTGAATGTTGACCAAGGTCACGTACATGGCTCCTCCCGGCGATGGCGCGCTGCGTCCGCCATGCTCCAATCATCGGGCATCGGTCGAGAGGGTGGCTTCGGATCGCCTACGGGGTTAGCGGGCTCGGCGGCGCGGGCGGCGTGGCGACCGCCGCCTCGGGCCAGACGATCGCCATGACGACGATCGTGCTCTGCGTGCACGAACCGGAGAGGCAGACGGCCAGGGCGCGGCCGGCCTCGACCTGGGCCACGACTGGCTGGCCGAGGAGCGAGTCCGGTAGGTCGATCGTCGTCCCGACCTTCACGCCGTCGATCATCCAGTAGCCGCAGGCAGGCAGGGTTGCCAGGGGCGACGCCGGGGCCGCGCAACTGGCGTCGCGCGTGAGCTTGCCGCCGAGCAGGAAGATCGGCGAGGAAGGCAGATTGGCGGCCCTGTAGACGGTCGCACCGTTGAGCGCGATGGGCACGCCGTCGGGCCCGATGGCCCCCGATCCGGTGGATGCGACCGGTCCCGCGCTCTCGGCTGAGACCGAGTTCGGGCTGCCCGCCTCACCCGGTGTCGGCGATGCGCTGGTCGCGGGCGTTTCGCCGCGCCAGACCACGGCCTCGACGACAATCGCGGCCTGGCACTGCTCCCGATCACTGGCCGGGCATTGCGCGGCCTGCGGGTCGTCGATGTGGACGCGGGCCACGACGATCTCGCCGTTCGGCTCGTCGATGTTGCTCTCGGGCGCGACCGAGAGGCCGTCGATCGAGAGGATGTAGCAGTACGGGATGAGCTGCTGCTCCGCGGCGGTGAGGTTGGGCTGCATTGGGCACGGCGGGACGAATTGCGGCTTAGTAAACGGTCCGCCGAGCAGGAAGCTGCCGGAAGTGGGGAACGAGGCCTGGTCGGCGGCGCGATAGACGCGCTCGCCGTCGATCTGGGCCGGGACCTCCGGCCAGACCACCGCCTCGACCACGACGGCGGCTTCGCAGGCAGCCTGCTTATCGGCGGAGCAGCTGGCGGCCTCCGGGTCGTGGGTGTGAACACGCATGACGACGGCCGGGCCGTTGAGCCAGCCGGCCAGCAGATCAAGCCCGCTGGGCGCCAGGTTGAAGAAGTACTCGCTGTTGTCCTGTGCTTTTGGCACCAGCTCGACCGTGCCGCACTGCGGCACGAGGGCGTTCTCGGGGGACGATTGAGGCTGAGTGCTCGGCGGCGCGCATGGGATGGGCGCAAGGACCGCGTACCCGGCCAGCAGGAAGCTGCCGCTCAGGTTCTGCCACTGGGCCTGGTCGGTGACGCGGTACACACGCTGGCCGTCGATCTGCGTCGGCATGCCATCGGCGCCCATCACTACGCGCGAAGATGCCGGCCCGGAATCGAGAGAGGGCACGGACCCGACACCTGGGCTCGTCGTGGAGCCGGACAACAGCCCCGCGCCGATCAGGACCGCGACCGCCAGGACGGCGGCCGACGTCATCGGAAGCGCGATCCGGGGCCACAGCCCTCGCCGGGCGCGGGCGGCCGGCACGCTTCCGACCAGCTTCCCGCGCAAGGCGGGGTAGTCCCGTTCGGCGCGGTCCAATTCGGCCGCGAATTGGCCGGACAGTCGATCTTCCAGATTGTCGCCGGCGGAAGCGCCGCCGCTCGCGTCAGTCTTCATCGAGCAACTCCCGGAGTCGCGCCAGGCCGGTCTTGAGCCGGGCCTTGGCTGTGTTCTCCGTGACGCCCAGGGCATCGGCCGTTTCGCGCACGGAGAGTCCGACCATGTGGTGGAGGACCACGGCGGCTCGAATCGGGCGCGACAGGCGACCCAGCGCCTCGTCGAGCTCGATCGATTTGGAAGTGTCCGGGCCGCCGATCGGCAGCTCGTGGACCTCCGGGTCGAGCCGGAGCGTGCGACGAAGCCGCCGCACGACTCGCAGCGCCTCGCGCGTCTGGACGGTCAGTAGCCAGGCGCGGATCGCGCGCGGGTCCCTGATCGTCGGCGCCGCACGGAGCGCCCGCTCGAAAGTCGTCTGGACCAGATCCTCGGCTTCGGCCTCGTCTCGGGCTATCGCCCGGGCCGCGGCCAGCAGCAGCGGACCATGGACGTGCAGCGTGGCGACCCAGTCGGGCGCCGGCGCCAGCGCAGACATCGTCCGAGGCAGCCGCGATGCGGCGGCCTGGTCCTGATCTCTGTCGAGCGGTTCCGTGATGACCCTCACATCACATAAGAGGCTCGGGACGACCGAAACGGGTATCGGCCCGGCTCAGTCTGGACGGATTTCGCCGCCGACGCCAGAGCGCTTGGCCCGCTCGCCATCGAGCGTCAGCTCGAACCAGATGGCGCGTTCGGGATCCAGCAGGTTTTCCTCGATGCGGTGGATCGACTCGCGGTAGGCCGGCCAGATGGCCAGCTCCAGCGCCGCCGCCGGGGACAGCCAGCGCATCGCGTCGTGCTCATGGGAGATCGTGGCCTCCGCGCCGGCGCGGACTCTCACCGCGAAAACCGCGCTGGAGACGATCGCCCGCTCTGAGGGCTCGTGGAACTGGTTGATCTGGTCGAGATCGAAGAAAGCCTCGATGTCGGTCGTGCCAAAACCGGTCTCCTCCGCCAGCTCGCGCAAGGCACCGTCCGTGATCGACTCGCCGTCCTCGAGCGAGCCAGAAACGCATTGCCAGAGGCCCGGCAGGACCGCCTTGGTCGGTGCACGGCGCAGCAGAAGGATCTCGAGGCCGCCCGCAGTCACTCGAAAGATCCAGACATCGGTCAGGTCGGGCCGAAAGCTCACCGGCATCCCCCGGCCCGAAGGCCAGCTAGATCCGCTCGAACCGATCGATCGGCAGGACGAAGACGACCGCACCGCCGACTTCGACCTCGAGCGGATAGGGCAGGAAGAACTCGCCAGGCTCCATGATCGGCGGGATGGGGCTCACGGTTTGGGTGCGAGCGTGGCAGTTCTCGCGCACGATACCGACGATCTCCTCGACCTTGTCGTCCTCGACGCCCACGAGGATGGTCGCGTTCGACTGCTTGAGGAAGCCGCCGGAGCTGTGCAGCCAGGTGGCCCGATGCTCCCGCTTGAGCAGGGCGTCGATGAGAACCTTGGCGTCCTCGTTGTGAACGACCGCAACGACGAGCTTCACGGGCCCGAGTATAGGGCGAGAAGGGTATCGCGCGGGCCGATGCGGGGCCGTACAATCGCCACGGTTCCACGTCGACGCTGCAGGGGAGGACCCGTGCCTGGCGAACGGCCGCTCCACGAACGATCTGACGGCGCTCTCTTCGCGGCTGCGGCCGCCGCCGCCGCGCGCAGCGACGACCTGGACGACGCCCTGGCCGAGCTGCTGGGCCTGGCCGGCGAGCATCTCGGCGCCAGCGCCGGCGCGGTCCACATTCTCGACGCCGACCAGGACGAGCTCGCGCTGGCCGTCACCTTCGGCATAGCCGAAGAAGTCGCCGCCGAGGCCGGTTCGGTCGCATCGGTGGCCGAGAGCCACGATCCGCTGGCCGACGTAATTCGGTCGCGCCATCCTCTCGAGATCGACGACGCCGGCCACGTGTCGGTGCTTCGCGGCGCTGCCACCGCCTACCTGCTGCCGCTGATCGTGCGACGCGAAGGAATCGAAGTTGCGCTCGGGACCATGGCGCTCGGATTCGCGGGGCCGCTGCCGCGGCGCCAGACCTTGCTCGGTGCGGAGCCGCTGGCCGATCTGGCGGCCGTCGCCGTGGAGCGGTCGCTGGCGGTGTCGATGGGCTCGGAACGCGCAGAGTGGTTCGATCGGCTGGCCCACACCGATCCGCTGACCGGGCTGGCCAACCGCCGCACCGCCGATCGGCTGCTGGAGCTGGAAGTCGCCCGCGCCGGCCGCCAGGGAGTGGCTCTGTCTGTGGCGCTGTTCGAGATCGACCACTTCGATGAGATCCAGCGGGCCGGCGGCAACGCGGCAGGCGACGAGGCTCTCCGCCGCGTGGCCCAGATCCTCGCCGAATCTGTCCGCCTCGTGGATACCGTCGCTCGCTACGCCGGCGACCAGTTCATGCTCCTCGCCCCGGGGCCGGACGGGTTGATCGTGACGGAGCGGCTGGTGCGCGGCATCGCCGGCCTGGCACCGGTGGACGGCAAATCCGTCACGGTGTCGGCGGGCATCGCCGGCTTCCCGCTGGACGGCCGCACGACCGAGGAGTTGATGGAAGTCGCGGAGCAGGCGATGCAGTCGGCCCGCGCGGCGGGTGGCGGGAGAGTTGTGGCCCGGGCGCCCTCGGCGGAGTAGCGGCGCGGCAAAGCAGGCCGGGCGCCACGCGGCGAACCGCGCCACGCGGCGAACCGGGCGACGAAGTGCGGGTCAGACTGGTGTCGTCGCAGGCGGGACCGAATAGACCCAGATCGTCCCGGTCACGATCACCGGGCCGGTGGGCATCTGCACGTCGCTGTTGGACTCGAGGCGGACCATCAGCCACACCGAGCTGGATGGGGAAGCATTGTCGATCTCGAGGGAGCCTTGACCCTGATCGTCCACCGTGAACCAACCGGCCCTGAAGATGGCGCCGCCGTCGACGCTTGACCAGACCGTGTAGACCTCGTCGCCCTTCGTCGGCTCCAGACCGTGCAGCAGCACGTCGACGTTGCCGCTCGGTAGCAACCAGGCCTCGCCGGCGCTCTTGCTCCCAACAGGCGAGGCAAGGACGGCAGAGCGGGCCCGCGGATCGGAGATGTCGTGCAGGATCTTGTCGGTCTTGACCTGAACGTCGTGAAGGTGATTCACATCCCCCTGGAGCGCCACCGCGTACCCGACCAGACTGACGACCGCCACGGCGGCCGCGACGCGGGTGACCCACGCGGCGGCGCGCCGGCTGCGCAGGGCGCGAACGCGTGCCAGCGAAACCACCCGGGCGGAGCGGGCCGGCTCCAGAACCGTCAACACGGGCGCGGCTTCGGGCTCGACCGCGGCCGGCGCTATCTCGGCCGGAGCGGCCTTCTCAGCCGAACGAGCGCGCAGATCCGTCAGAGCGGCGGTCATGACGGCGGCCCGAAGGCGCTTGGGCGGCTCGACTGGATCGAGGGAGCCGCCGAGGTACGGCAGGACGCCACCCATCTCGCGCAGTTCCGGATGGGGCTTCGTGCAGGCGCTCAGGTGGTCGCGGACGGCGGTCATCTCGGCGGGATCCAACGCCCCCAGGACGAAACCCGGAGCGAGATCACGAACGCGACCGCATGCGATGACCATGTCAGCCCCTGCCTTCCGGGCCGGTGAACGGGAGCGCCACGGCTCCGGCGGCCCGCGCTGCCGGGCCCGTCCCGTCGGACCCCTCGGCGATGTCCATCAGCTCGCGCCGCAGAGAGACCAGCCCGAGCCGCATCCTGCTCTTGACCGTGCCAAGAGGTGCGCCGGTCCTGGTGGCGATCTCCCGCTGCGTCAGACCGTCGTAGTAGGCCAGTTCGATCGCATCGCGCTGCGCCTCCGGCAGCTTCGCCAGCGCGAGCCTTATCTTCTCGGCATCGAGCCGTCCGGAGACCTCAGGCCAGATGTCGGGCAGCGTCAAGGCGACCGGAAGC
>PMXQ01000133.1:0-12179 GCA_003171065.1 Chloroflexota bacterium | reverse complement strand
TCTTCTGCCAGCCCGGTCTCGGTCGTGATGCGCAGGGCGAGCGCATATGCGACCGCGTGATATCGGTCGTAAAGCGTCTCTAGCCCGCCGATCTCACCGGCGGCGACCTGGCGCATCAATTCGGCCTCCGATTGTTCCTCCGAGGGTCCCTGGGGCATGACCAGGGGCGTGGGCAAGACCACCGGGTCCCTCATCTTTCCATTCGCAGCGAACTGCGTTCCGGTTCACTCGAATGGAGAGGAGAGGCGTCGGGGGGACCGGCGCTGGTGCTCGCGGACACCTGAAGCCCGGCGTCGAGCCTCGGCCGGAGCGCCTCGAAGATCGCTTCTTCGACCGCATCGACCGACTGACGGCCGTCGACGATCACGAAACGGTCCGGCTCGGAGGCGGCCAGGGCCAGGAATCCGTCGCGCACTCGGCGATGGAACTCCACGTCGGTCCTCTCCTCGAAGCGGGTGATCTCGTCCGCCTGCTTGCGCCGCAGGCCATCCTCGACGGGCAGATCGATCAGCATGGTCAGGTCGGGGCGGAGGTCGCCCACCGCGAAGCGCGCCAGCGAACGCAACGCTTCGAGCGGCTGGCCGGCACCGAATCCCTGGTAAGCGAGCGTCGAATCGCCGAAGCGGTCGCAGATGACGACTTCGCCACGCTCGAGCGCCGGTTCGATGACCTCGGCCGCGAGCTGAGCCCGCGCCGCATTGAAGAGCAGCGCATCCGCCGCCGGCACCGGCGAAAGATCCGGGGCATGGAGCAGGATCTGGCGGACCGCCTCGCCCAGGGCAGTCCCGCCTGGCTCTCGGGTAACCAAGCAAGGCAGGCCGGAGGCGGTCAACCGGGCCGCCAATCGCTGGGCCTGGGTCGACTTGCCGGAGCCCTCGGGGCCCTCGAGGGTCAGAAAGAAGCCGCGTCGGCGGCCGCCGTCGAGGTGCATCCGTCGAGTCTAGCCGAGCCACGGGCCGTTGAGCGGGTCCGGGGCCGACGGCGCGACCCGCGGTCGCTGGCTGCGCCGACCTGGTCGATGGACGGGCCCGCGGCCGAGGTTATGGGTAGAGGCGGACCCGGCGGTACGGCTCGCGGCCGCGCGAACGCGAGATCAGGTTCGCGCGCTCCGCCATTTGGTGTTGCAGCCGGCGGATGTAGGCGTTCTGGGGCGAGAGCTCGACCGCCTCGGAGCCGTGGATGACCAGCCCGATCGCCTCCTCGGCTTCGCGGAGAGCCGCCTCTCGAGGGTCGACTTCGAGCGAGAAGATCGAAGTCAGGCTCGCCTCCATCTGGACGATGGTGTTGCTCTTGAGGACGTAGATCGGCAGGCCCCGATCCTCCGCCTCGCGCAGGCCCGTGGTCTTCTGGCGATACTCGCTCTTGAGGGTCATCACGACGTCGGCTTCGTCCGGATCGCGGGCGATGATGACCGGTAGCTGCAGCTCCTTGATGGCCTGCTCGAGGCGCTTGCGGCTGATGCCGTGGGGCAGAACCCGAAGCGTCGGCAGGATCGAGCCCGAATCCCGGACGCGCAGGACGGGGGCACCGTCCTCCTCGCCTGAAGGCTCGGCCCCGGCCCGAGTCCGGACCACGTCGGCCAGCGCCTCGTCGTCCTCGCCGAGCTCGTCGACCAGGTCCTCGCGGTCCTCGCGGTCTTCATCCGCGTCGGGACGGGCGGCGCCGGGAGCCGCCGCGATGCGCCCCACGGCGCCCGGAGTGGCCGCCGCGCGTCGCGCGGCTCCTGCCGGCTCGTCCTCGTCATCCACGCCCTCGGCGCGATAGTCGTTCAGAGCCCGCGTCGCCTGCTGCGCCCAGGAGCGCTGCCGCTCCAGCTCCCGCTGCTCCCGCGCCCGCGGCTCCGGCAGCGGCAGGGCTCCCCGTTCGATCGGGCCGCGATCCGCGATCTCTCCGGCCCTGAACGGCGAGACGGGCGCCTCGCCCCCGGGACTGCGCGGCGCCGCCGCGAACCGCTCTCCGGGGAGAGTCCGCGCACCCGCATCGGGGCCAGTGCCAGGCCCACCGGCGGGCCGGCCTTGGCCAGGCCCACCGCCCGGAGCACCGCCGGGCGCGCCGCCGTTGCCACTCGACCCTTCGCCGCTCCGTGTCCGGCGCGCCCCATCACGAACTTCTCGCGAGCCACGAACGGGCGTCCTCCAGCCACCGCCGGCCCCGGGCCGATAACCTGGCCGCACCCCGCTCCGATCCACCTCCCGCCAGTCGGACGGGGAGCGGTACGAGCCGGAGCCGCGCCAGCCCGGTTCCGTGCGCCAGCCCGGCCCGGCGCCCACGAGCCCGGCGAATCGGTCGCTGCCGAATCGATCGCCGCCTGTGAGCGCCTCACGCGGCGACGGCTTGGGCCGCGACTGCGAGCGGTGGACGCCGCCCTCGTCGCGCCAGCGCAACTCGGACGAGATCGGATCGCCGCGCAGAAGCGCGTCCACGGTTTCGGCCACGTCCGCGTGAACGGTGACCTTCTCCCGGTCGAGGATCTCGACGATGACGTCGAAGGTGGGCGGGGCCTTGCGCTCGAGAACGCTCTTTTGCGAGCGGCGGCGCCGGGCTTCCTCGTCGCCGAGCGTGACCGTCTGGATGCCGCCGATAAGGTCGGTGAGCGTCGGGTTGAGCATCAGNNTCCAGCTCGGTCCCGATCTCGTCGATGACGATGACCTCGGGCATGTGGTTCTCGACCGCCTCGATCATCACCTCGTGCTGGAGCGAGGGCGTGCGGACCTGCATTCGGCGGGCCCGCCCGATCGCCGGATGAGGGATGTCGCCGTCGCCGGCGATTTCGTTGCTCGTATCCACGACCACGACCCGCTTGCCGTGGTCGTCGGCCAGGACGCGCGCCGCCTCGCGCAGCATCGTCGTCTTGCCGATGCCCGGCCGGCCCATGATCAGGATCGACTTCCCCGACTCGACGAAGTCGCTGATGATCTCGATGGTGCCGTAGACCGCGCGGCCGATGCGGCAGGTCAGGCCGACGATCTTGCCGGTTCGATTGCGGACCGCGCTGATTCGATGGAGCGTCCGCTCGATGCCGGCGCGGTTGTCGTCGCCGAAAGTGCCGATGTGGTCGACGACGTACTTGATGTCGGCTTCGGTGATCTCGCGTTCGAGCAGGGTCACCTCGCTGTTGGTGGAGCGCGCCTCCGGCCGGCGCCCCAGATCCATCACGACCTCGATGAGGTCCGCCGGATCCGTCAGGGCATGCACCGCCTCCACCACATCGGGAGGGAGGGCCGCGAGAAGCAGATCCAGATCGTCGATCAACTCCCGCCGGCGGTTCCCGCCCTGATCAGCCACGTCTTCTCCTGTGCTTTCGGGCTAGCGTACAGCCGGAACGAGCGCCGGTTCGGCGACGCGGACGACGGCCTCTTTCATCAGTAGCGTCACCGTCTCCAGGCTCGAGAAACCCGCCTCCTCGAGGCGGCGATCGAGCGGCGATTCGTAGGTTCGGACAGGGGCGAGGACGCCGTTGTCCGGGCAGTTGCCGCCCCGCTCGATCCGGGCGCGGATCAGGCCCAGACCGAAGTCCACGAGCGAATCCAGGTCGGCGCTCGGCCTGGCCATTATCTTCAAGTAGTGGGGCTGCTCTTCGCGCGCCACGCCCACCTGCAGCAGCGCCGTCAGCTTGTCCACGCCGCCTTCGGCCGACTCCTGGACGAAGGCCTCGACGTCGGCGAACCGCAGGATCGGAGCGAGGCTCGAGCGCGGCACGCGCGTCGAGGACCCCTGACGCTCCCAGTCGGCGAGCCGGTATGCCTCCAGGCGCGCCACCGGCTGGGGCGTGACCGACGCGTACAGGCGAGCGAGCGGCAACGCGTCGAGCGGCTGGCAGGAGCGAATGCCTGCCGAGCGGACCTTCTCGTCGCCCCAGGCCGGCGGCAGCGGCCTGCCCGGGCCACGGAACAGCAATAGCTCCTGACCGTAGCGGGCGAAGCCGGCCTGCATAAAGAGTTCGACGTTGCCCTGAACGTCGGCGCATGCCACATGGAATCGGAAGGCGCCGCGCTTCGTCCCGTCGCGCAACAGGTGCTGCACCAGCCGGTAGCGCGTGTCGCCCGAGTCGCCCGAGCCGATGGCGTCCAGCTCCACGATCGTCATCTCGTCGCGGGAGGCATCGCGCTCCACGCGCAGCAGGCCCGAGAGCCGCCGCTCGTCCTCGTAGACGAAAAGCAGATCGTTGGGCCGAAACGCGCCGAGCGGAAGTCGGAACAGGCTGAAGACGCCGATCCGCGGCCCGCTGAGCGGCAGCCCGAGCGAGCGCGCGTCGACGTGTTCCTGCTGAGAGAGCCGGGATAGCTCGCCCAGGGCCGCGAGGTCGGTGATGCGGGCGAGGCGGACGCGGCCGCTCACATCGCCTCCCCGAGCGACCACGGCTCCGCGCCGGCAACCGCCGTCCCCTCGCGGGGCTCGGCGTACTCCGCGGCCATCGTGGCCACGAGCCGGTGGATCCGGGTTTCGCCGGCCAGCTCGGGATGGAACGAGATGGCGATCACGTTGCGCTGGCGGACGGCAACGACGCGCTGGTCCGGGAGTCGGGCCAGAACCTCCACCCCAGGACCCAGGCGCTCGATGACCGGAGCGCGGATGAAGATGGCATGGACCGGCCGATCGCCCAGGATCGGCATCGCCACGTCAATCTCGAACGAGTCGAGCTGACGCCCGAACGCGTTTCGCTCGACCGTCACGTCGAGCAGCGGGAAGACGGGCTCCTCGCCGCCGGCGATCTCCCTGGCCACAATGATCATCCCCGCACAGGTGCCGAAGATCGGGGCCCCCGACCTTGCCAGCGCCATAATCGGCTCTCGCAGCCCCCAGCGAGCCACGAGCTTGCGCATCGTCGTGGTCTCGCCGCCGGGCAGGATGAGGCCGGAGATCCCCTCGAGGTCTTCGGGCAGACGCACCGGGACCGGCTCGACGCCGATCGACCGGAGGGTCTGGATATGCTCGATGACGGCGCCGTGGAGCGCCAGTACGCCGATTCTCATCACGCGCTCCGGGTTCGCATCAGTCTCACTCGACCGTGCGTCCCGCTACGCCGGGCTACCAGCCCCGGACCGCCAGACGCTCCGCCTCAGGGATCGTGACCGCCGCGATGCCGCGCATCGGGCTGCCCAGACCCTTCGAAACCTCGGCGATGATCTTGGGGTTGTCGAAGTGGAGAGTGGCCTGGACGATCGCCTCGGCCGTCTTCGCGGGGTTCTCGCTCTTGAAGATGCCCGACCCCACGAAGACGCCCTCGGCGCCGAGCTGCATGGCCAGCGCCGCGTCGGCCGGGATGGCGATGCCACCGGCCACGAAGTTGACGACGGGCAGCCTGCCCTCGGCCGCGACCTGCTTGACCAGGTCGTACGGCGCCTCCATCTCCTTGGCGGCGACGAACAGCTCGTCCTCGCGCATCGACGCCAGGCGACGGATCTCCGACATCAGCGTCCGGATGTGGCGGACGGCTTCGACGATGTCGCCGGTGCCGGCTTCGCCCTTGGTCCGGATCATCGCCGCGCCCTCGTTGATGCGGCGCAGCGCCTCCCCGAGATTGCGGCAGCCGCACACGAACGGCACCTTGAAGGCGTGCTTGTCGATGTGGTTGACTTCGTCGGCCGGAGTGAGGACCTCGGATTCGTCTATGTAGTCGACGCCGAGCGCCTCGAGAACCTGGGCCTCGACGAAGTGGCCGATCCGGGCCTTGGCCATGACCGGGATGCTGACCGCCGCCATGATCCCCTCGATCATCGCGGGATCGCTCATGCGGGCCACGCCGCCTGCCGCCCGAATGTCGGACGGAACGCGCTCGAGGGCCATCACGGCACACGCCCCGGCGTCCTCGGCGATCTTGGCGTGCTCAGGCGTGACGACGTCCATGATGACGCCGCCNNGTCTCGGCGGTCATTCGGTGCCAGTTCCTTACTGCGGCGGGGCTGCGGGGGCGTGCCCGAAGGGTCGCGACGGCCCGCGCCACGCTCCCGGATTATACCCGTGCCTTTCGGGGGCCCCGGTTTGCCGCCCGGCGCGCCCGTTTCGCGCGACCTGGCAGTGCGGGACAGGTGGCCGAATCCCTGCGCAGTCCTTCGCCCCAGCCCCGTCGAGCGATTTCGCGCTGTGCTTCGCCACGCCCCGTGTGGCAACCCCCGCGTCGCGGTCTCTTGCAGATACGACCACCAGGCGTGCCGGCCGCAACCCCACGGGAGCGCGACCTCTCCCTTTGCCCGGGTGGAACCCTGTCCGCGCTCAGAAAGGGAATCGTAGCCTCGCGGACGAGGCCCGCCGCGGAGCTTCCGGCGTGGCCATTGCGGCCGGCACGCCTGCCAGACGTATCTGACGCAGAGTGGCCGGCGGCCATCGGACACGCCTGCCAGACGTATCTGACGCAGAGTGGCCCGGCGGCCGGATCGCTCCCGGCGTGGCATGCTCTCCCAAACCGACGAAGCGGAGGGGACTGCGCCATGACGTACATCGACGGCTATGTCGTGATCCTGCCGGCAATCCCGATCGCGATGTGGATCCTGCGGCGAGGCGCGGATCGGCGATGGACGCTGCTCGCGTTGCTGGCGCTGGCGCACGCGACAGTGGTCGTGGCCCTGACCCTCTTTCCGGTGCCGGTAGCCGGGCAGGAGTTCTGGCGACAGACCAGGGGCATCAGCGACGACAACGTGGTGCCGTTCGCGACGATCGTCTGGCAGTTGCAGAACCTCACCTGGAACACGGTCCGGCAGCTCTCGGGCAACGTGCTGCTGCTGATACCACTCGGCGTCTACGGCCCCGCTCTCTGGCCGGCACTGCGGGATTGGCGACGCTTTATGGTCGCGGCGCTGGCGTTCGGGGCGGCGATCGAGCTGGCCCAATTCGCCGGATCGCTCCTGGAGGGCTTCAGCTATCGGATCACGGACGTGGACGACGCGATCATGAACGCCGCCGGGGCGATGGCGGCGTTCTTCGCCTGGCGCTGGATCGAACGGTGGCGCTGGCCGAGGTCGGCGGACGAGGCCGATCGCGAGGCGGCGAACCAGGCGGCGCGGTAGAGTCCGCCGCATGGCGCCCGAATCTCTGAGCCGCCTCTCCGCCGAGGTGGTCGCCTGCCGCCGCTGCCCTAGGCTGGTGGAGTGGCGCGAGGAAGCGGCTGCGCACCCGCCCGCAAGGTTCAACGGGCAACACTACTGGGCCCGGCCACTTCCTGGGTGGGGCGACCCAAACGCTCGCGTCTTGCTGGTGGGACTCGCCCCCGCCGCCCACGGAGGCAATCGCACCGGCCGGCTCTTCACCGGCGATAGGTCGGGCGACTTCCTGTTCGCTTCGCTGCATCGGGCCGGCTTCGCAAACCAGCCGACTTCGACCGACGCGTCGGACGGTCTGTCGGCGCGCGGTCTGTACATCGCCGCAGTGGTGCGCTGCGCCCCGCCCGGGAACAAGCCACTCCCCGAAGAGCGCGGCAACTGCCTGCCCTACCTGGTCCGCGAGCTGCGATTGCTGACGCAGCTGCGGGTCATCGTTCCGCTGGGGGCATACGCCTGGTCCGGCACGCTCGCCGCGCTGGCAAGGCTCGACTCGGGGCTCGACGCGGGGCTCGACGCGGGGCTCGACGCGGGGCTCGACGTGGGGCTCAACGTGGGGCTCGGGGCCGAGCCGAACCCCAGGCCGGCCTTCGGCCACCTTGCCGAGGCCGCCGTCGGCCGCTACGCCATCCTGGGCTCCTACCACCCCAGCCAGCAGAACACCTTCACCGGCCGCCTCACGCCGGCAATGCTCGACGCGGCGGTGGCCAGGGCGCGCGAGCTGGCCGGCCTCGATTGACAACTCGCCGTCGCGAGCCGCCCGCCGCTCTCGTGGCCGCCGTAGAATCGGCCTCGTGATCGAGGCGCGGCTGCTGCTTGTGGACGACGACGTGGCGCATCTCGACGCGCTCGCCGAACGGCTGACCGGCGACGGCTTCGAGGTGGCCCGGGCGAGCAGCGCGCGCGAGGCCCTCGAGCAGCTGGACGCTGCGTGGCCGGACCTGGTGATCCTCGATCTGCTGATGCCGGAGATGGATGGCCAGGCCCTGGCCCGGCGGATCAAGAGTCGCGCCGACCTTCCCATCCTGGTGCTCTCGGCCATCGTCGAGGCTGACAGCAAGGCAGATCTGATCGCTCACTATGCCGAGGACTACGTCACCAAGCCGTACGACTACGCCGAGCTGCTGGCCAGGATCAGGCGCGTTCTCCGCCGGCTGCGCGACCAGATACCGGTCGAGGAGCTGGCTCTCGGCGACATCACGCTGACTCCCCGCAGGAGAGAGGCCACGGTTCGCGGTCGCCGCGTGGCCCTCTCGCCCACCGAATCACGGTTCCTGGCGACTCTTGCCGCGAGCATGCCGGCGGCGGTCGCGACCGAGCAGCTACTTCACAAGGTCTGGGCCGATTCGGACGCGGCCGACCCGGCCTACGTCTGGGTCACCGTCCGGCGCCTGCGCCAGAAACTGGAGTTCGACCCGGACCACCCGATTCACCTGCTCACCGAGCCCGGTGGCGGCTACCGCCTGGCCGCGGGGGAGCTACGGCCGGGCACCAGCTGGTCGCAGAAGCGCTGAGCGAACGCAATGGATCGTTCGTTCCATCGCGCCCCGGGACGTTGGTCGGTTCCGTCGAGCCATTGGTACTTTCGTGCCAGAATGCACCGATTTGGCGACGCGCCGCGCTCTGCGGCCTCGCCTTCGTTATGGTAGGTGCAAGGATTCGACCCTACCCTCGATCTCCTTGGAGTCTACGTTCCCGTCCCTCGGGGGAGTTGATGCGCAACCGCAAACGCCTCGACGCAGATCAAGGCCGTCGCCGTCATCCCGGCCAGGCGTTGGTAGAGTTCGCCCTCGTCATCCCGATCTTCCTGGTCCTGGTGGTTGCGATCGCCGAGTTCGCCTTCCTGCTCACGGTCAAGACCGGCATCACATTCGCCAGTGAGGACGCCACTCAGTACGCCGCGGAACTCGGCAACGCGGCCGACGCCGACTGCTACATCCTTCAGCTGATCGAATCGGACATTCAGGCTCCGGTCGACCGATCGCGCATCCAGAGCGTCTCCATCTTCTGGACCGATCTCAACGGCTCCAACAAGGGCGCGGACACGTGGACGCGCACCGGGAACCACTTGTGCGCAAACGGCGTGACGATCCCTTACACGCAGGCGACTTCCGGCTACCTGCCCGCCAATCGCTGCAATATCGTGCTCGCCACAGGCTGTGCGACCGGCCACACGGGCGTGGACTGGATCGGCGTGACCATCACCTACGCATACCAGTGGATCACGCCGTTGCCGGGCATGATCGGTCTCGGCGGCTCGCCACCCACCTTCGTGGAGACGAACACGAGTCGCCTGGAGCCGATCCAATGACGCGGGCCCGGTCACGCCGCTCGATGCGGGGCCAGTCCCTCGCCGAGTTCACCCTGATCCTGCCCGTAATCCTGGCCATGGTCCTCGGGATGCTGGAACTTGGCTTCGCGATCAACCACAGCACGGCCATCGAGACCGCGACGCGAGCGGGCGCTCGAGTCGGCTCGGAGCTGGTCAACGGGAGCTCTGGGTGCGGCGGCGGCGTCACGGCCAGCTCCCAGCTCGTCGACCCGGAGATCATCGGCGCCGTCGAGGGGGCCCTCGTTTCGCCCGGCTCGCCGGTCAACCCGGCCCAGGTCCAATCGATCCAGATCTTCTTGGCCAACGCGGACGGATCGATGTCCAGCAAGGTCAACACCTGGAACTATTCCTACCGGGGCGGGCCATTGCTGGCCGGCGCCGCCCAGAACCTCGATTTCATCCAGTCGTCGGCGAACTGGGACGCTTCGACGCGCTGCGGATCGTCGCCGGCTCCATCGATCGGCGTGCGAATCACGTACACCTACAAGTTCATCACGCCGCTCGGGGCGCTCGTGTCGATGTTCACGTCAGCCCAGATCACGATGACCGACCAAACCGTGATGGCAATGGAGCCTCCTACGTCATGAGTCAGCCGCTGCTTCGTATACATCTTCACGGACGTCACAAAGTCGAGGGCCGAACTGACCGCGACAGGGCGAAGATAGATCTGACCGCCAGGGAGGCGGGCCAGATCATCGTCGTCTTCGCCCTGATGCTGACCGTTCTGATCGGGCTGGTCGGGATCGCCATCGACGTTACGTTCGCCTGGCGGAGTGGGCTGCAGATTCAGCGCGCGGCCGATGCGGGGTCGCTCGCGGGCGTGGTCTACCTGCCCGGTGATGTCACCACCGCCGACAGTACTGCCGTCGCCGAGGTTGCGGCCAACGGCTACACGGCGGGCACGACGACGACGGTCACCGCCGCTCCGAACCCGGCCAACAACCGGCAGCTGAATGTAACGGTCACCACCCAGGTCCCAACCTTCTTTGTTCGAATCTTCGGCATCAACTACTGGACGGTCACCC
Organism: Chloroflexota bacterium; assembly: GCA_003171065.1. Lineage (GTDB taxonomy): Bacteria > Chloroflexota > Limnocylindria > Limnocylindrales > CSP1-4 > Fen-1039. The sequence continues at coordinate 1,788 of PMXQ01000133.1, read as the reverse complement.
GTCAGTCGCGCGCGGCATTCGTCATGCCGGTGCCGATGGGCAGCCCCCTGGCTTACTACGGCGTTGGATGCCTGCTCCTCACCGGCAGCACGCCTGCCTGCAACTCGAACGGCACCGGAGCCAGCGGCGTGACCACCAATGGCACGTCGGGAGGCACGTCCCTGTCCAGCCTGGGCGCCTGGGGAGCGATCATCACCAGGGGTGGTAACTCTCAGAACGGCGACGCATATGCGCCGGCCAACAACGTGGGCTACAGCCCCACCAACAACGTCTCGTACGACCCGAACGGGTACTACTACACGGCCGTGCTTCCGGCGGGGGGCACCATCGAGATCTTCGATCCGGGGTTCTGCGCGATGGGCGGCAACGGCGCCACCGGTTCCCTGGGTGCCGGCGACCACTGGATTGCGGGCGCCAGCAACCCCGTCTCCACGTACTACACGCTGTGGGACACCCACAACGTTCCTCTCAATCCGGGTGGCTGGACCCAGACGGGCAACGCCTCGGGGACGACATTCGAGAATGAGAAGGGCTACGACCCGGCCAACCTCGGCACCGGCGGGGCCCCGAGCGGCGCCACGTCGGGTTGCAACAGCAACGGCCTCGACGCCTACCACGACAAGTGGTGGACGCTCGCCAGCAGCCTGGCCGCGGGGACGTATGAGGTCGAAGTCTCGACGACGAACCAAGGCAACGCCAGCATCAACGCCAGCACCAACGCCGAGAACATGTTCTCGATCATGGCGGTCGGCGGCGGTTCCCCGTCGGTCTACGGCTACAACAGGATGGCCGTCTACAACAACCTGGTCGCTTCCGGAGTCCTCCAGCAGTTCTACATGGCCCAGGTCGACCAGGTCACGGGCTCGGGCAAGACCCTCACCATCGACCTGTTCGATGTCGGCGACTCGACGGCCGGCTACATCCAGATCCTGAGCCCCAACGGCGCCGGGGGTACCCAGACCGTCGTCAACAACTTCAGCTACACGACGTTTAACTACAACGCGGCCGGCGCCCGGGTAAGTCCCGGCAACTGTGTCGCTGGCACTTCGGACGCGTGTTCGGGCACCGGACGCAACAAGATCACGGTCGCGACGGCCAGCGGATCGAGCTTCAACGACACCTGGATCGAGATCACCATTCCGCTCGGGAACACCTACGGAAGCGGCGGCCTGTGGCAGGGCGGCTGGTGGCAAGTTCAGTACAACGTCACCGCCGGCAACGACACCACGACCTGGTCGGTCAACGTGATGGGCAACCCCGTCCACCTCGTTCCGACTGGTCCGTAGACCTCCCGGCGCCAGCGCAGTTCGAGGCCCCCGGCGACGGGGGCCTCCCCGTTTCTCGGGGCTGCGGAAGGCCCGCCCACACGAAGGGGGGTCTGCGCTCGCTGCCGCCGGGTATCAGGGCCGCGCGAGCCCGGCCCTGGGCCCTGCTCTGGTAGGATGCGAGCATGGAGGGCGTGGTCCTGGTCCTAAATCAGAACTATGAGCCGCTCAACGTGTGCAACCTGCCACGCGCCTTCCGGCTGGTGTTCGGCGAGCGAGCCGAGGTGCTCGAGTACGACCACCAGGTGATCCGGACGCCGCGGGCAGACTACCGCGCGCCTGCTGTGATCCGCCTCCAGCACCAGATCGGGCGGCCGCGGCCACGGGTGAAGCTGACTCGCCGCGAGATCTTCACGCGCGACTCCTACACGTGCCAGTACTGCGGCCACCAGAGCGGCGACCTCACCCTGGACCACGTCGTGCCGCGTCATCGTGGCGGCTCCCACACGTGGGATAACCTGGT
>PMXQ01000008.1:1064-14697 GCA_003171065.1 Chloroflexota bacterium | reverse complement strand
TCCTCGAGCAGGACCGCGAACTCATCGCCTCCCAGGCGCGCCGCGGTGTCCTCGGCGCGCAGAGTCGAGCGCAACCGATGCGCCGTCTCGACCAGAACGTGGTCGCCCGCGGCATGCCCCAGGCTGTCGTTGATCGTCTTGAAGTTGTCCAGGTCGATGAACAGCACCGCGGTGTCGCCGGCCTGACGCCGCTCCAGGGCATGTTCGACGCGCTCGCGGAAGAGGCTTCGGTTGGCAAGCCGGGTCAGCGGGTCGTGGAAGGCCTGGAACGTCAGCTTCTGCTCGAGCGCCTTGCGCTCCTGCAGGTCACGGGTGTTGAGCACGACTCCGGGATTGGCGCCGTCGAGCACGCCGCTGGTGGCCACGGTTTCGACCGGCAGCCACGTCCCATCGCTCTGGCGGAGCCGCCACTCGGCGATGATTCGTTCGCCGGGCGAGCGCATCGCCCGGTCGAGGAGGCTTTCGACGGCGGCGATGTCCTCGGGATGGGCGAAGTCGGTCAGGCGAGCGCCCAAGAGCTTGCCGTCGCCGGCTCCGAGCAGGTGCTTGACCGAAGGGCTGGCGTAGTCGATCTTGCGTGAGGCGTCGACAGCCATGATCAGGTCGGACGAGTTCATGACCAGCCAGCCGAAGCGAGCCTCGGACTTGCGGCGCGCCCGGTCGATCTCCACCACCTGACGAACGGTCACCAGCTGTCGAACGACGACCAGACCGGCGAGCACCAGGGAGACCGCGGCACCGGCCTGGTAGTTGGCGTCGATGTACAGCGCCAGCATCACGAGCGTTGCGGCCAGCACGAAGGGATCCAGTCTGGGTGCGATCCGGCGGCCCACCCCGCTCATCTGGCGTAGACGTGACCGCAGCCGCCCCCGGACCGAATCGGACGTCCGTTCGGAGAGATGGGTATCAGGCATCCCCCAAGGTGTCGGACGGCAGATGCCAGTTCCGTATCGGGGTTAACCGGATGTTTCCGCGACGGTTGGCATCTGTGTTCACCACGCAGCCGAGCGGGCGGCCGCGGCCGATTGCGATCGCCGAACCAGCGACCCGCGGTGCTCGACGGGCTGATTCGGCTACGAGCGGTCGCCGCCGCCCGGCAGCCTCAGGAGCCGCGAGAGCCGACCCGGCAGGAGCCGGCTGACGACCGCCAGAGTGGCCGCCGTAACGAAGACGCCCAGCAGCGCAGCGACGGTCAAGCTGCGCATCCTGCTCTTCCGAGGCTTGATCTCAGCCATTCGTATCCCCTTCCGACCCGATACCTTCGAGCTCCTCGAGCTGCTTGATAGTCTCGATCAGCTGGCGATAGAGCGCCAGTAGCGCGTCCTGTGGCATCGGGCCGTCGTTGGCCGTGGCCACTCGGACGAGCACCTCGCGCTCGCGCTCTGAGTCCGCGACGGGCCAGCCGTTGCGGACCTTCGCCCGCCCCGCCTGCAGGCCGAGCCGCGCTCGACAGTTGAGCAACCTGACGATCTGAACGTCCAGATCGTCGATCTGAGATCGCAGCGCCTCGAGCTCGCCCGGTTCGGTGGAATCCTTCGATCCCAGAGATCCGTCACTCATCGCTGCCGGGCTCCACTCTCTCGTCCGTGTTGGGGACCGTGCCGAGGCGATGGGCGATGAACTCCAGCGCCGCGGTGTAGCCGGCCGCGCCCCGACCCACGATCCGTTCCGCGGCGATGTCGTGCAAGAAGTTGACGTGCCGGAACGGCTCGCGCCTGGACGGGTCCGAGAGGTGGACCTCGACGAACGGCCGGCCGATCCCGAGCAGGGCGTCGCGCAGGGAGACGCTGGTGTGGGTGAGCCCTCCGGCGTTCACGATTGCCCAGTCGAAGTCCCGCTGCTGAAGGCGGTCGATGAGGACGCCCTCGTGGTTCGACTGAAAGGTTTCGACCGTCAGGCCGAGCTCGGTGCCCCGTCGAGCCAGCCGCTCATCGATCTCGGCCAGCGTCGTGCTGCCGTAGATCTCCGGCTCGCGAGTACCGAGCAGGTTCAGGTTCGGGCCGTTGAGCACGAGGACGCGAGTCATGGTCGAACCGAAACCTCCGCGGCGGTGGTGACGGCGGCGTTGATGGGCGGGAGTCGAAGGGCCGCCGCGAGGCCCGCCGCCACCGCTTCGGCGGGCACGTCCGAGCGGACGACCACGCCCGTCGCCGTCGGCAGGACCCAGCTCAGGCGGCCGAGAGAATGCTTCTTGTCCGTGGCCATGTGCTCTGCGACGGACTCCGGCGAAACCGGCGGCGGCGTCACCCCCAGCCCGAGCCGATCCAGCAGGGCGATGACCCGCCGGGCGCGCTCAGGCGGCGTGATGTCGAGGGCCCGGGCGATGGCGAAGGCACCCCGCAGGCCGTAGGCCACCGCCTCGCCGTGGAGAATCTTGCTGTACCCCGCGGCCGCTTCGATGCCGTGGCCAATGGTGTGGCCCAGATTGAGCGTCATGCGCGGGCCCGACTCGCGCTCGTCGGCGCTGACAACCTCAACCTTGGCCCAGACACACCGCTCGACCAGCTCGGCCAGGCCGCCCGACTCGAGCGGCCGCCGGTCGCCGCGCGCGATCGCCTCGCCGTCTTCCTCGATGAGCTCCAGCAGGCGCTCGTCGCCCAGGACGCCCATCTTCACGGCCTCGCCCAGGGCGGCCCGGAGCTGGCGCGCGGGGAGGGTGGCGAGGAGCGACACGTCGGCCACGAAGGCCACTGGCTGGTGGAAGGCGCCGACGAGATTCTTGCCCTCGGGCAGGTCCACGGCCGTCTTGCCGCCCAGAGCCGCGTCGATCTGACCGACCAGCGTCGTCGGAACCTGGACGATCGGCACGCCGCGAAGGTACGAGGCGGCGACGAACCCGGCCGCGTCCGTGAGCGCCCCGCCGCCGATGGCGACCAGCGTTTCCTGGCGATCGACGTGGAGACGGGCGAGCTCGCGGCAGGCCTGCTCCACGGCCCGCAGGCGCTTGCCATTCTCGCCGCGCGGCAGCAGGACGCGCTCGACCGGCCAGCCGTCGGCGGCCAGGGCGCCGGCGATGGCGGCGCCTGCCACCTCCCACGTCTTCGGTTCCGCCATCAGGATGGCGCGACGGGCATGCTGCCGGCGCAGCGCCCCGGAGATGGAGGACACGGCGATGCCGTGGCCGATCTCCACCCGCCCGATCGCGGTGTCGGCGCGAAGGAGCATCACGGAATCAGCCGGGCCCTCGGTCATCTGGTGCTCGAGGGCGCCGATGATGGCGTCGATCGGGGCCGTCGCGCCGATTTCCAGGGCTGGCAAATAGAACCGCTCGCGGGCGACCGTGAGTTCTCGAATGGCGACGATGGGGTCGCGGCCGGAGATGAGCGGGCGGACGTTGGCGCTCCGCCCCAGGCGCTGGCCGAGGATTTCCGCCGAGCCGTGGAGCCAGACGGGGAAGCGGCCGCGATACAACAGCCAGCGGTTGCGCGGGTCGATGACTGCGCCGCCGCCGGTGGCGATGACCCGGCGCAGCCGAGCGTCCGGATCGGCCGGCCCGAGCGAGAGGATGGCTTCGCGTTCGTAGCGCCGGAAGGCTTCCTCGCCCTCGTCCGCGAAGATGGCGGGCACGGGCCGGCCGACCCGGCGCTCGATGAGATCGTCGAGGTCGACGAAGGTGGCGCCGTGTCGCTGGGCGAGCCGCCTGCCCACGGCGCTCTTGCCGCTGCCGGGCAGGCCGACGAGGACCAGATCCACGGTCTACTCGCTCTCGGCCGGGGCGGCGCCGCCCGCGGCGCCCGGGGCCGGCGCGGCCCCCGTGGCCGCGGCCGGAAGCCGCGCGCCGTCGCCCCTGGCGCCCCGGGCCCGGTAGCGAGCGGCGTTGTCCAGCAACTCCGCCATCGAGTCGCCGCCGAATTTGTCCAGTACGAAGTCGGCGAGCGTGAGGCAAACCATGGCTTCGGCCACGACTCCTGTGGCCGGCACGACGCTGATGTCGCTGCGCTCGTAGTGGGCCTTCTCGACGGGCTCGCCGGAGATCAGATCCGCCGAGGGGAGCGGCCGCGGCAGCGTCGAGATCGGCTTCACCGCGCCCCGGATGACGATCGGCTGGCCGTTGGAGATGCCGCCCTCGAGGCCGCCGGCGTTGTTCGTGGCGCGGAGCCAGCCACCGCCGGCGTCGCGACCCTGGATCACGTCCTGAACCGCCGACCCGAAGAGCCGCGTCTGCGCGAAGCCAAGGCCGAACTCCACGCCCTTGACGATCGGGATGCTCGTGACGGCGCCCGCCAGGGCTCCGTCCAGGCGCCGATCCCAGTGGACGTGGCTGCCGAGGCCCATCGGGACGCTCCGGGCCACGACCTCGAAGATGCCGCCGACGGTGTCGCCGGCCTCGCGGGCCTCGTCGATGCGCGCCACCATGCGCTTCTCCGCCTCCGGGTCGAGGCAGCGCAGCGGGCTCGCCTCCGCTTCGCCGCGCGTTCGAGTGGCGCGCGCGGGGTCCATCGCCACTCCGCCGACCTCGACGGTGTGCGACCACACGTCGATGTCCAGGCTGGCGAGCAGCGCCCGCGCAACCGCTCCCGCCGCAACCCTGGCCGCAGTCTCGCGCGCCGAGGCTCGTTCCAGGACGTTTCGGACGTCGTCGAAGCCGTATTTCGTGGCCCCGGCCAGATCCGCGTGCCCGGCCCGCAGCCGCGTGATCGGAGCGGCGTGCTTGTCGCCTGCTTCAACGAGCCGCGCCAGCTCGGCGGCGCGCTCGTCCGTCAGCGGCTCGACCGCCATCACCCGGGTCCAGTTCTCCCAGTCGCGATTGCGTATGAGCAGCAGGATGGGCGACCCGATCGTGAAACCGTGGCGGACGCCGGCCAGAATCTCTGCCCGGTCCTGCTCGATGGAGGCGCTGCGCGCGCCCCGGCCGTAGCCACGCTGGCGCCGGGCCAGGTCGAGCGCGATCCGGTCCGCAGTCAGGGGCAGCCCGGCGGGAACGCCTTCCAGCGTCGCGGCAAGGGCAGGGCCGTGCGACTCCCCGGCGGTCAGGAAGCGGAGGCGGCCCACGTCCGGTCCCTCTCCTACGAGCCGGCGGCCTGGCCGGCCTCGCCGGCCGGACCCATGTCGATTGGCATCTGGCGCAGGCCCTGTTCGCGGGCGCGATCGAGCTCCGCCTGCATGACGTCGAGCGGGGCGGCCTGGCCGGTCCAGAGCTCAAACGAGCGCGCGCCCTGCTGCAGCAGCATGTACTCGCCGTTCATGGTGGTGCAGCCCGCCGCCGCGGCATCCCGCAGGAGCTGCGACTGGGGCGGGTTGTACACCAGATCCATGACCAGTAGGTCGGACGGCAGGAGCTCGCTCGCGATCGGCGTCTCGGTCGCGACCAGGCCGATGGAAGTGGCATTGACCAGGAGCTTGGTCTTGGCCAGCTCCGCCTCGAGGACCGACTCGTGCCAGGGCATCGCGCGCAGATCCATGTGCGAGGCGCTCCGGCCGAAATGCCGGACCATCCCCTCGGCGCGGTGGAGGTGGCGATTGAAGACCACGACGCGCTGGAATCCCCCGGTGATGAGGGCATACACGACCGCTCGGGCCGCGCCCCCGGCCCCGAGAACGACGGCGTAGCGCGGCATCTTCTGGCGCCCCACGAGCTTGTCGAGAGCCGACTTGAACCCGGCCACGTCGGTGTTGTGGCCGATGAGCTTCTTGCCGTCGCGCGCGATCACGTTGACGGCACCGATGGCCTGCGCCTCCTCGGTGAGCTTGTCGACGAGCGGGACGACATGCTCCTTGTGAGGGATCGTGATGTTCGCCCCCAGGAAGTCGTCGCCGCGCAGCTCGACAATTGCGTCGGCAAGGTCGAGCGGCCGGCGGTCCCACAGCTCGTAGCGGGCGTCGATCTCGAGGGCATCGAAGGCAGCCTGCTGCAGCCCTCCCGAGAACGAGTGGGCGACCGGATGGCCGATCAGGACGACGCGGTTGGTCATGCTCTCAGCCTTTCGAATTCGAGGAAGAAGCTCGGGTATGAGACGGCCGCGCTCTCCGCCAGGTCTATGGTCGTTGTTCCCCGGGCGATGAGGCCGGCCACGGCGAAGGTCATCGCCAGGCGGTGATCGTCGAGAGTCTCGGTGGCGGCCCCGACCAGGGGTGTGGGGCCGGTGATGGCGATGTCGTCGCCGCTGATGGCGATCCGCGCTCCCAGAGCGGTCAGACCGGCGGCGATGCCCGCGATCCGGTCCGATTCCTTGTTGCGCAGCTCCCCGGCGCCACGGATGGTGGTCTTGCCGCGCGCCTGGGTGGCGGCCAGGCAGAGGATCGGTATCTCGTCGATGGCAGCCGCCACCTCTGCCGGCCCGAGGTCGATGGCAGTCAGCTCGCTCGATCGGACCATGAGGTCGGCCAGCGGCTCGCCGGTGTCGCTGGAAGGATCGCCGACCGCCGTCTCCTCGATTCGGGCGCCCATTCGGACCAGGAAGTCGATCGCCGCCCGCCGGGTCGGGTTTACCCCGACGCCGCGAAGCGTCAGGGCCGCGTCCGGATGGACTGCCCCGGCGACGAGCCAGAAGGCCGCGGCCGAGGGATCCGCCGGGACGCGCTCGTCGAGCGGGGAAAGCCGCGCACCGCCCTCTAGCGTCCAGGCCACGGGTCCGCCTCCAGACTCATTCTCAGACACACGCCGGACCTCGACGCCGCGCGAACGAAGCATCCGCTCGGTGTGGTCCCGCGTGGCAACAGCCTCGCGCACCGTCGTCCGCCCCTGCGCGCGCAGGCCCGCCAGCAGGATCGCCGACTTGACCTGGGCGCTCGGTACGCGGGTCTCAAAATCGATCGCCCGCAACTGCGAGCGACCGATGATGACCAGCGGTGGAAGGGAATCGGATCGACGTGCGCGCAAGTCTGCGCCCATCGAGCGCAGTGGCTCGATGATACGGGCCACCGGACGGCTCCGCAATGAAGCATCGCCGTCCAGGACGGAGAAGAAGGGCAGCCCCGCGAGCACTCCCGAGCACAGCCTCAGGCTCGTTCCGGAGTTGCGGCAGTCGAGCACGCCGTCGGCTTCGTGGAGCCCGTCCACGCCCGCAGAGGTCACTCTGTAGTCGACGTTGAGGCCGTCCTCGCGCACGCGTTCCACGCTTGCCCCGAGCGCGGCGACGATTCCGGCCGTGGCCTGGACGTCACGCCCATCGCCGGCCCCGCTGATCGCGCTCTGCCCCTCGGCGAGCGCGGCCATGATCAGCGCCCGATGCGAGATCGACTTGTCTCCGGGCAGCCGGGGCTCGCCGCGCAGACGCGCGGCAGGCTGGACAGAGCGGGGATGCTCCTCTCGGAGCGGCGAGGTTCTCACGAGGTCAGTGCCTGCTGACGCCGTCGACGCGGATCGGACCGGTCATGGCGAAGGGATCCTTGATGAGGGTTCGAACCTCCTCGTGGATCTTCTTGACCGCGCTCGCCATGTCCGTGAACTGGTCGAAGGTGAGCGACTGCTCGCCGTCGGACAGGGCCTCATCCGGGTTGGGATGAACCTCGACCATGATTCCATCTGCGCCGGCGGCCACCGCCGCCATCGCCATCGGCCGCACCAACCAGCGCTTTCCCGTGGCGTGGGATGGGTCGACGATGACCGGCAGGTGCGTCAGGTGGTGGAGGAGCGGCACGGCCGTCAGGTCGAGCGTGTTGCGCGTATACGTCTCGAAGGTCCGGATGCCGCGCTCGCACAGGATCACGTTCGGCTGCCCGGACGACACGATGTACTCCGCGGCCATGAGCCACTCCTCGATCGTGGCCCCGTAGCCGCGCTTGAGCATGACCGGTTTGCCGGCCTTGCCCACGGCCGTGAGCAGGGAGTAGTTCTGCATGTTGCGGGTGCCCACCTGGAGGATGTCCGCGTGCCTGGCCACGACCTCGACCTGGCCCGGCTCCATCACCTCGGTGATCGTCGGCAGGCCCGATTCCTTGCCGGCTTCCGCCAGGTACTTCAGGCCCTCGACTCCCAGGCCCTGGAAGGCGTAGGGGCTGGTGCGCGGCTTGAACGCGCCGCCGCGCAGGATCGTGGCCCCGGCCGCGGCTACGGATCTGGCCGTCGCGATCATCATGTCGCGGTTCTCGACCGAGCACGGGCCGGCCATGATCGTGAGCGTGCCGTTGCCGATTCTCGCGCCCGGAACATCGATGATCGTGTCCTCGGGATGGGATTCCCGAGAAGCCAGCTTGTAGGGGCGGCTGATGGGCGTTACCGATTCGACGCCAGGCATCAGGTTCAGCTTGCTCATCAGATGGTCCCTCTGAGGTCCCACGTCGCCCAGAACGGCGATCACAACTCGTTGCGTGCCGTAGTTGTCATGCGGTGTCAGTCCGGCGGCCTTGACGAGGTCGCGGACGTCGTTCGCTTGTTGTTCGGTTGCGCCTACGGACATCACTACGATCATCTGGCGGTCCTCCTCGTGGGGGCCTGCCGGCGGGGTCTGGTCGGGCAACAAAAAAGCAGAGGCGCTGCCTCTGCTTCACCCGGCACGACCCGCGATCCCGGGCCTAGGCTCCGGGAACGGTCATGCCGGGTTGCGGTAAAAGTAGAAGATGGGTTCCATGTCAGTGCTCGCGACAGTAGCGGGCCACGCGCGCAGTGTCAAATCGAATCGGGCGCGCCCGCCGGGACTCGCCCTGAAGAAGTGGCCCCCGGGCCCGGGCCATCGGGGACCACTTGCTTCGTTGGCTCACCGAGATGAGAGAGCGCGGCGGGTGCGGCGCTAGCTGACCTCGTCCGTCTTGTCGACGATCTCTGCCATCGGGGCCTCGCGCTGCACCGTGGCGATGGAGTCGAGGCACGACTGTTTCCGCTCCATCATCTGGGAGGCAGCCATGATCTCGTTGTTGTTGCCGACCGCTCTCCACCAGAACTTGCCCGCCTCGTTGCGAAGGATCACGAATCTCATCCGCGTGCTCCTTGTCTGCGCCCGCCGAATCGGCTCTTGCGGACAGTGTGCCACGGGCGGCAAGGGAAGCGGGTCGGCCACATCGAACGGTCGCCGGAATGTTGGCGCGCCCGGCGGGACTCGAACCCACGGCCTTCAGGTCCGCAACCTGACGCTCTATCCACTGAGCTACGGGCGCGCGCGGCTGTGGCTCCGTGCGGAAGACTGGCGGAGAGGGAGGGATTCGAACCCTCGAGGCAGGTTACCCCACCTGGCGGTTTAGCAAACCGCTGCACTAGACCGACTATGCGACCTCTCCAGGAGTCACAGCGGCCGGGATTCTAGCATGGCCAGCTCCCCGCGCAGCGGGCGAGACGTCGGCAGCCGGCTCATCGGCCGCACGGTCGAGGCGGAAGCGGACGAACAGGCTGGCCAGCGGGCCGCCGCGCAGGCGTTCGTGCCGGAGCCGCGAGGTCGGCAGGCCCGCCTGACGCGCGACGTCGGGCAGCGCGTCGGCCTCCAGCGTGACCAGGCGCAGGTCGTAGACGAGGGCGATACCACCCGGTCGAAGCACCCGCGCGATCTCTGAGAAACCCGCCCCGGCGTCCGGCCAGTGGTGCAGGCTCAGGGTCGAGACGACCAGGTCGATCGACCCGGTTTCGAAGGGCAGGCTGGCCACGTCTCCGACTTCGAAGCTGAGCCGCCCGCCGCCCGTTGCCTTCCGCTTCGCCAGCTCGACCATGCTCGGCGAGAGGTCGACGCCGGCGATGCGCGCCTCCGGCAGTCGTTCGGACAGCATTGCGGCCAGGTCGCCCGGTCCGCAGCCCACGTCCAGGATGGCGAGCGCACGGCCGCCGCCCGCCTCTCGGTCGTCACCTGACGCGCTCCCGCCCACGTTGTCGCCACGGCCCGCCAGCTCACTTGCCACGTCGGCGGTCACGCGCTCGTACAGCCGGCGAAACACCGGCGCGATGAAGCGCGCATAGCCGCGCGCGTTCGGCTCCGCGGCGCCCTCAACGCGCGAATCAAACAACAGCGCCAGCCGTCGGACCGCGCGCCTCCCCGGAGGCGTGAGGGCGAACAGGGCCATCGCCAGCACCAGGAGCCACAGCAGTCGCGCTCGGCTCGCGCCCGGGCGGCGTCGATCAGCGGCCGACACGCTGCACTTCGGCGAGCAGATCGGCAGGCAGCCGCTGCGGTCCAACCTGGATGCGCGAGATGTGGAACCGGGTGGCCCATGTCTCGCGAGCGCCGCTGCCTTCCACGACCGCCAGTCGCAGCGACTTGCAGGCGGCCACGGCGGCGAGCACCCGCGAGTCCGCTTTGCCGAGCGGATAGGCCAGCGTTTCGGGCCAGCGGCCGGTTATCGCGGCGATGGTTGCCGCCCCGGCATCGATCTCGTAGGTGAGCGCCTTCGGCTGTGCCGCCGTCAACGCGTCGTGATGGACGGTGTGATCGCCGATGTCGTTGCCCGCCGCGGCCAGGATCTTGATCTCATCTGGCGTGAGGAACAGGGGCTGCCCGATCCGGTCGGCGATCACGAAGAAGGTGGCCACGTACCCGTACTTCACGAGGATGGTGAAGGCGTAGTCATAGCTGTCCCACCAGCCATCGTCGATGGTGACCACGAAGGTGTGCGAAGGCGGGCTCACGTTGGCCGCGAGGTCGTCGGCGAGGGCACTGAGCGTGATGGTGCGCCACCCGGCCTTCGCCAGCGCGGCCATCTGACCGTCGAAGACCTGGGGCGTCATCGTCAGCCCTGGGAGCGACCGCCCAGCCTCGGCCGGCGGGACGATGCGGTGGTACTCGAGGATGGGGACATGCAGCGTGAGCGGTTTCGCGTTCGGCGACGGCGCCGGCGCTACCGGCGCGTACTCGGAGCCGGGGACCACGCTCGGGTCGCAGCTCGTGGCGGCGACGACCGAGAATGGCGTCGGCACTGGAGATGGGGTCGGCGAGGGCGTCGGCGAAGGAGTGGGCGTCGGCGTTGGTGTCGGCGAAGGCGGGAACGTCGGTCCGACGGAAGCGACCGCTGCGGACGGACTCGCGCTTGGCATGGCCCGGCTCGGGGACGGGGATGGCGTTGCGGCGCTGCAGGCAGCCACGATTGTGGAGACGAGCAAGGCGCCCGTCACTCTCCCGATGAGCCCCGAGCGGATGGCCGGATTCAAGTGGTCGACTCCATCATGTGTGCCAGGTCGGCCGGCAACGTGCCCGGCTCCCGGCGGCCACCGAGCACCGAACTGGCCCGTGCGTCCGCCTCCGTCGCCGACTCGCCGACTCGCCGACTCGGTACCGCCATCAGCAACCCCGAACGGGCCCGGACCGCTGCCTCGGGGCGGCATCGTATCACCGCGTATCACCAGCCCGGCCAGGATCAGGGGCCGGGCCGCTAGCATGGTGTCGGCATATGCAAGCTGGCGAAGGAGCGAGCGTGGAACGGATCGGGTTCGTTGGGCTCGGCACCATGGGCGCCTCGATGGCCGCCAACCTGGCGCGCGCCGGAGCGCCGCTCACAGTCTGGAACAGAACACCGGGGCGTGCCGCGGCGCTTCTCGAACTTGGCGCGCGCGAAGCCGCGAGCCCCGCGGAGCTGGCCGCCGGCTCGGACGTAATCGTCGTCTGCGTCTCGGACAGCCCCGACGTCGCGTCCGTCCTCTTTGGTCTCGACGGAGTGGCCGCCGGCACCACCGCCGGATCCCTCGTGATCGACTGCTCGACCATCTCTCCCGCCGCGACCCGCCAGTTCGGCCGCCGCCTGGCGGAACGTGGCGTGGGCATGGTCGACGCCCCGGTCTCGGGCGGCTCGGAGGGCGCCCGGCTGGGCACCCTGACCATCTTCGTCGGCGGCTCGGACTCCGACGTCGCGCGGGCTCGGCCCGTCCTGGAGGCAATCGGGCGGACGATCACTCACCTGGGGCCGCTCGGCAACGGCCAGGCCGCCAAGGCCGTGAATCAGGTGATCATCTGCGGGACCTATCTGGGCGTGGCGGAGGGGATCGTCCTCGGCATCCGAGCGGGCCTCGATCCGGGCCGCCTGGTGGAGGCCCTGGCGGGAGGAGCCGCCCAGAGCTGGGTCCTGGCGAACCGGAGCGGCCGAATGATCGACGACGAGTACCCGCTCGGCTTCCGCCTGGCGCTCCACCGAAAGGACGTCGGGATCGCGCTCGAGTTGGCCGGCGAAACCGGCGTTATGCTTCCGGCCGCGATGCTCGGCGCGGCTCTTGAGGACCGGCTGCTCGACGGTGGCCACGGCGACGAGGACATGTCGGTCCTCGCTCGGGCAATTCGAGAGCTGTCGGAGCCGGTAGCCCCGCCGGAAACCGGGCGGGACTGAGCGCGAAACCAGCTACCGCGGCCGGTCGGCTGGCTGGCTGAGGGCGTCCGGGGCCTCTTTTTCGCCAGCGCCGGACCTGTATGATCCGCCCATGAACTACGAGTTGTTCATGGGAGAGGCTCTGGCCGAGGCCCAACTCGCGCTCGACCAGGGCAAGGCCCCGATCGGCGCCGTGGCGGTCGTCAGCGACGCCATGGTGGCCCGGGCCCACGACAAGGTCCAGGAATGCAACGATCCCACCGCCCACGCGGTGATCGTCGCCCTGCGCGAGGCTGCCCGAAAGCTCGGCCGCGTCCGCCTGGCCGACGCCACGATCTTCGTCACCCGCGAGCCGTGCCCGATGTGCGTCGGGGCTCTGCTGGCGTGCGACGTCGAGGCGCTCGTCTTCGCGGTCTCCAACTCGGTCGACGGCGCGGCCGGCGGCGTGCTTCAGCTCGCCCAGGACACGCGGCTGTCGCGCAAGCTGAAGGTTGTGAGCGGCATCCGTTGCGAGGAAGCCGAGGAGCTCTTCGTCAAGGCCGGCCCGGTCGAAAGCCTGCGCTCTGCCGAGCGCCTCAGGACGGCGGCCGGCTAAGTCGGTCGGCGGCCGGCCCGGTCGCCGGAGCGATCGGCCACGTCCGCCGCTCCCATCGGCAGACGGCTCGCCCGGCTCTGGTATTCTCTCGCGCGGAGAGGTGTCCGAGTGGTTGAAGGTGCCGCTCTCGAAAAGCGGTGTGCGAGAGCACCGTGGGTTCGAATCCCACCCTCTCCGCCACTCCCTTAGTTCCAGGTCGCCGGCTGGGCCGGTCGGCGACCTCGCCCGTCGTCGCGGGCCATCGCCGCGGAGAGGTCGCCTAGTGGCCTAGGGCGCCGCACTGGAAATGCGGTATGGGGCAACCCATCGAGGGTTCAAATCCCTCCCTCTCCGCCACTCCCCTCGACCTCGCGCGGCATGCATCCTCGGGCCGCCCGACGTTGCGGCTCGGCCTCGGCACCGCGGCTGCTATGATTCCGGGGCCGTGCTAGGCGGGGAACTAGCGGTGCCCTGTACCTGCAATCCGCTCCAGCAGGGCTGAATTCCCTCTCGAGGTCCCCGTCCTCGAAGGCCGCCACTCCAGGTGACGTTGAGGGCCGGGTCCCGCGCAGCGGCGGCTCGCGAAGCGTGTCAGGTCCGGAAGGAAGCAGCACTAAGCGATGATCGTCGGGTGCCGCGGAATGGCCTGGTCTGAGCCGCCTCTAGTGGTGGGCACGGGAACGGTCGATCGACGGAGGGTGCACGGCACTCGAGCCCGCGGCCTGGGACTCGCCCCGGCCGCGGGGACCATCGCCTCCGGTCGCCATCACATCACCCGCCCACTCACAACCTCGCTGGCAGGACTGTCGTGACCCAGACCGCGCCCCACCAGGCCATCTATCGTCGCTGGCGCGCCCAGACTTTCGGTCAGATTGTGGGCCAGCAGGCGGTCGTCGAGACGCTCCGCAA
>PMXQ01000008.1:0-1035 GCA_003171065.1 Chloroflexota bacterium | reverse complement strand
CGCATCCTGGCGAAGGCGCTCAACTGCGCCAATCCACGCGACGGCGAGCCGTGCGACGAATGCCCGGCCTGCGTCGCCATTCGCGACGGTCGAGCCCTCGACGTCAGTGAGATGGACGCGGCCTCGAACAACCGCGTCGACGACATGCGCGAACTCCTGCCCCGGATCTACACCGCGCCCTCGGANNGTCGGCGAGATCGGCGGCAAGCTGAGGACGATCCTCGACGCCGACGGTCGAACGGCCGAACCGGAGGCGATTGACCTGATCGCCCGTCTGGCCGCCGGTGGGATGCGGGACGCCGAGTCGATGCTCGACCAGCTGCTCGGCACCGACACGGGCGCCCTGACCGCAGACCACGTTCGCGACGTCCTGGGGTTGGTCGAGGAGGAAACGGTCGAGGCGTTCATCGAAGCGCTGGTCCATCGCGACCGGGCCGTCGCCGGCATCGAGATCCTCGACGGGCTGGAAGAACGTGGTCGCGATCTGCGCGCGTTCACCGAGCAGGCCATGGAGCGGCTGCGACTGACGCTGCTCGCTTCGTTGGGCCGCGGGGCACCCTCCGGCCTGGCGTCGGTCGGACCGGGCCCGCTGGTCGAGGCTGCCCGACGCCTGGCCTCGATCGATCCGGCTCACCCGGGCCCTGGGGGTTTGCGCCTGCAGCTCGAGCTGGCGCTCCTCGCCGTGGAAGGCACGGGTTCGGTGGCGATCGGAGCATCGTCAGCCGGCACAGGTGTGGTGGTTCCCGCGGTAGTGCCCGCCGGACGACCTGCGGCTGCGACCCTACCTGCGCCCGAACGATCGGCCTCGCCTTCGGCTCCGACCGTAAGGCGCTCGGCTGCGCCTGCGGCCTCGATTCCGACCGCCGGGGCAGTCTCGCCGGTCGTCCCGTCGGCGTCGAGCGAATCGTCGACCTTGCCCGTCCCGAGGGCTCGCACCGGGCCGACCCTGCAGCTGCTGCTCGAGCGCTGGGCCGAGATCGTGGAGCTCATCAGCAAGAGCCCGCCGACCAAGCCGCTGATCGTGGCCTGCCGTCC
>PMXQ01000048.1:299-4149 GCA_003171065.1 Chloroflexota bacterium | reverse complement strand
GCGTTTCCAGCTCACGGCGCAAATGCGAGTTCGCCGCTCGTGGAACTGGCGCTGCGAACGAACTCAAGCGCGGGACCACCCTCGGCGCTGAAACTCTTCCATCGGCACTCCACAGATACGGTTCCGCTGTACCCGAGATGGTTGAGATAGACGAAGAAGCCCCAGAGGTCGAGGCCGTGCGACCCTGGGTACGACCGACCCTCGTCACACACCTGCACGTGTCTCAGTAGACCCCCGGTTTCAAGCAGGTGCCGGAAGGGCTCCGCTTCCATGTGCATGTGGTAGGCGTCCGCCAGAACCCCGACGGAGGGGAGGCCGATGGCTCGGGCGTGCTCAACGGCCTCCTCGAGCGTATGGAGGAAGTTGGTTTCGGTTCGATTGATAGCCTCCAACGCGACGGTTACACCGTGATGATCGGCTGCCTCGGCGGCTAGACGGGCAAAAGATCGGAACTGCTCAACCGCTTGATCTCGGGGGAAACCCTCGGGGATCCGCCGTGCGGACCCGCTGCCAAGAACGAAGACGGAGCCGCCGAGAGATGCGGCGCGCTCCGCCGCAACGGTCACGTAGCGCTTCAGTCGTTCCAGATCGACTGCCGGGCCTACGACTGGAAGTGTCGGCGGGACGAGGAAGTTGAAGGCCACCGCCGGGATGCCGGCGGCTTCGATGGCACGAGCCGTCGGCTCGAACGCCGAGGCAGGGCTCTCCGGGTACAAGTCGGCGACCGGGATCTCGACATAGTCGTAACTCATCTGCGCCGCCAGAGGAGCGGATGCGGCCGGGACACAGCAGCCAAATCGCACGACAACTCCCTACTGGCTCGTTCCAGCTAACTGGACGCCGCGGCCGCGGAACCGAGCCCGATCCATCGGCACGCCTTTGCTCAAGATCGCACGCTCCCCGTCGGTCGGTCTGCCCGGGCCCACGACTCCACGTCCCTCGTTGCCCGGGCTCCTGCGGCCTTGACTTGAGCCGGCCTCGTGCGAGGACGACCGGTCCCCTCGGTACTGTGGCGAAGGAGCAGCTTGGTCGGCAGGACCTGCCGGGTGGGCACGAAGCTTTCCGACCCAAGTTGCTTGAGCAGCAGTAGGACCGCCCGGCGTCCGATTTCATCGATGTGTTGGTCGACGCTGGTGAGGCCCATTACCGGCGAGGCCGCAATTGCCGTCCCGTCGAACCCAGCGAGGGCTACGTCATCGGGCATGCGGAGGTTCCGCCGAATGAGCACTTCCATTGCACCAAGGGCAACCTGGTCGTTGATCGCGATGACCGCAGTGAGACCGCAATCGTCGTCCAGCCACTTCTTCAAGGCCCGTATTCCGCTCTTCTTGGAGAACTCCGCTTCCACCATGAACGGCGCGGCATCTGTGACCTCAGACATGGCTTGCTTGAAGCCCCGGAGCCTATCCGTGGCGTTCTGCGCAAACGACGGCCCTCCGATGAACCCGATTCTCCGGTGACCCCTCGAAAGCAAGTGACGGGTCAGGTCCACAGCCCCTCCGAAGTTGTCGGAAACAACGCAGCTGACAGAGTCGTCCACGGGCGGTCGGTTGATGAATATCACACGGCGGTGGTCGCCGAGGATCGAGAGCACGGTGGCTTCGTCCCGCCCGACTGCAGCATGGATCACGCCATCGAGCCCCTGGCCGAGAAGGCGCGTTAGGTGCCGCTGCGTCTCGGCGATCCGATCTCCCGTATTGCAGATAACGACCGTGTAGCCGGCCTTAGCCGCCTCCTGCTCGATGCTCTTCGCCAGCTGGGGGTAGAACGGATTGGTGATGTCGCTGACGAGGAGCGCAAGCAACCGTGTCTCCCCGGAGACAAGGGCCCGGGCGATTGGGGACGGCCTGTACCGCAGGGTCTCTATCGCCGCCTGCACCTTGGTCCGGGTCGCCGAATGAACATCCACGTGCTCACGAATGACCCGGGACACGGTCGAGACGGAAACCCCTGCCGCCCCGGCGACATCGACAATCGTTACTCGCGAGGACGGTCGTCTACCCAAGCTGCCTCCATTCTGATGACGCGTCCCAGCCAAATGACCAGCCGCGCACCTCCAGCTTCCACGGCACCGAACGACGGCCGTCTTGGACGACCCACTTCAAGGTTTCCGGGCGAGCGGAAGCCCGGTCGCCCGTCATTGGGATGCTATCAGCGTGACCGGACGATCCCGGAATACGCCGTGGTCATGAGACGGCAGCAACAGCGAGGTTCGAGCCCTCATCAAATCCAAGGAATCCATCGCTGCATCGACATCGGTGTGGTACCCGGGCGGTACATCTAGCTCGATGTTCTCGTAGGTCATCATGGCGTCGCCAGTAATGCAATACGTGCCAGATCCCGTCCGGACGAGGACGGCCTGCGAGCCCGGCGTGTGGCCGGGAACAGGAAGGAGTGTGACGCCGGGGGCGATCTCGTGTTGACCGCGCACAGTCGTGAGGTTAGGGACCAGATACGAAGGGAGATGCGGCCAGCCACTGCCGGGGCTCAGGTAGCCTACCCGGAAACTCCGGCCGGGAGCGATGGCGTACCGTAGCTCGGCCTCCTGCACGACGACACGAGCTTCGGGGAAGAGAGCGCAGTTGCCGCAATGGTCCCAGTGAAGGTGCGTCAGGACGACCCACTCAACGTCCTTGGGCGTCACGCCGGCGGCCTTGAGAGCATTCTCCGGTATCTGTTCCCGGCTTCGCTCGAAGGTCTCTCCAAAGAACTCGTATGGCTTCAGCTGCGGGTCGACGCTCGTATCGACGACGATGGTGGTGGGGCCTTCCAGCAGCCACATTACTCGTGGAATGCTGACCGGCTCGCCGCAATGCCGCAGGTACGTCCGTATAGATCCCTCGATGATGGAGGTTCCTGTGTCGAGTGCCTTAATGCTCCAGGAATCCTCTTGGGTCATGTCAACTCACCCCATCTCGCATGGAGCCGGTTCAAACTAGCCCCGGTCGGCCAATGCACTACTGCCCTTCAGCAGGCTCTGAAAACGGTCGCCACGCAACTCCTCGGTCTAGGATATCCCTTTGAGCTACACCTCCTGCTCCCGTAGCGAGGGCGATGACGGACACCGCCACGGCGATCGACCAACCCCATCCAGCGGCCGCTTTCGATGACAACGCGTCGGCCCGCCGGCGTGCTCATCGCCCTCACGCATGGGCTACTCCCAGTTGCCGCCCGCGGCTCTGGCGCCGCCGCAGGATGGTGTCGAGGGAGACGGCGAGCAGGACGATGATCCCCTGCACCATGTACTTGACCGGTTGATCGCTGTTCATCAGGTCGAGGCCGTTTTCCACGCCGGACATGATGAGCGCGCCGACCAGGGCGGCCCACACGCTCCCCCGGCCGCCGAAGAGGCTCGTACCGCCGATGACGGCGGCGCCTATCGCTTCGAGCAGCAGGGTCCCACCGCCGGTGAGCGTGCCCGCCGATCCATTGTAAGAGGCGGCGATCAGGCCGCCGGTCGCCCCGAGGGTCCCCGAGACGGCGAACGCGGCCATCCTGATCCGCTTCACCTGGACACCGGCTCGGCGGGCCGCCTCGGCGTTGCCGCCGACCGCGAAGAGGTGCCGACCCGGGCTCGTGTTCATGGTAACCCACCAGGCGACGACCAGTAGCGCGATCAGGATGAGGAATGGCGTGGGGACGCCCCGGGACGCGTTGAAGACCGCCACCGCAGCGACGATCAGCACGCCGACCACGACCGGACGGCTGAGCGACCTCACCGCCACCCCGCCGTGCGCGTAGCGCACCAGGGTGGTTGCCACGACGGCGACAGCGACGATCGCAGCCAGGATCCATCCGAGTGAGACGGGGAGCTCCGTACCGCTCAACGCCGCGATGTTCGGGTCGAAGA
>PMXQ01000048.1:0-194 GCA_003171065.1 Chloroflexota bacterium | reverse complement strand
CCGAGCAGCGCCGCGCTCGCTCCCGCCATCGAGCCGAGGGACAGGTCGATGTCGCCGAGGAGAAGCACGAAGATCTCGCCGAGCGCAATGATGGCGACCAATGTGGCCTGCACCGCGAGATTGCTCAGGTTGCCCGGGGAGAGGAAGTACTGCGACTGCGACTGGAAGAAAACGGCGATGATCACCAGGCTGGC
>PMXQ01000134.1 GCA_003171065.1 Chloroflexota bacterium | reverse complement strand
GCGGCGATGAGCAGCCAGACCAAACGGCGTCCCACGGGCGCCGACACGTCACTCACTTTTCGCACATTCCTCGCCCTCTCGGCGGGGAAGGCCGCTGCCCGCGCCACTCAGCTGGCGGGGCGCGGGGGCGGCACGTCGATCACGGGCATGGTGGCCCGCCGGCTGGATCCGCACATCCTGCGGAAGATCGTCCTGGACCGCGGCGAGCCCGTGGTGGCGATCACAGGCAGCAATGGCAAGACGACCACCGCCCGGTTCACGGCCGCGCTGCTCCGCGGCGAGGGCGTGACGGTCAGCCACAACTCGGCCGGCGCGAACCTCGTGCAGGGCGTCACGAGCCTCGCTGTCAGCTACGCCAGCATCCGCGGCCGGCTCCCGGGAGGCGTTCTCGTCGTCGAGATCGACGAGGGCGCGCTGCCCAAAGTCGCGCCGGAGCTGGCGCCGCGGGCGCTCCTCGTGACGGACCTCTTCCGCGATCAGCTGGACCGCTTCGGCGAGATCTACGCCGTGGCGGACGCGATCGAATCGGTCGCGGTCGCGCTGCCGCCCGACGCCGCCCTCGTCGTCAACGCCGACGACCCGATGGTTGCCGCCATGGCGTACGAGCGCGAAGGTACGCGCGTCACCTTCGGGCTCGAGCTCGACCGCTCGACTGACCAGATCACCCGCGCCGCCGATACGATCCGCTGCCCCCGGTGCCAGGCGGACCTGAGGTACCGCCACGTCTACCTCTCGCACATGGGCGACTACAAGTGCGCCGCCTGCGACTTCACGCGCCCCACGCTGGACGTCGCCGTCACGGCGCTGGAGGTCGTCGGCCTCGATCGGACGCGCTGCGAGATCCGGACGCCTTCGGGCAGGCTGGCGATCGAGATCCCGCAGCCTGGCGTGCACATCGCCTACGACGCCGCCGCCGCGATCGCCATCCTCGTCGGGCTCGGCGTCCCGCTCGATCATGCCGCCGAATCGCTGGCCTCGGTCGGTCCGGCCTTCGGCCGCCTGGAGAAGATCGATGCCGACGGTCGTTCGATCATCCTCGCCTTCGCCAAGAACCCGACCTCCTACAACACGACTTTGCGCGCCCTGGCGGCCGAGGGCGAGCCGCGCCAGCTGCTGATAGCCGCCTCGAACACCCTGGTCGATGGCGAGGACTTCGGCTGGCTTTGGGACGTCGACTTCGAATCGATGGCGCCCAAGGTCGAACGGGCGGTCGTCTCCGGCCTTCGGGCGGACGAGCTGGCGAACCGGCTCAAGTACGCCGGCCTTTCGCCGCGCAAGATGATCGTCGTCGAGGATCGAGCCGACGCCCTGGAGGCGGCGCTCCACGGGCTGCCGGCCGAGCGGCGGCTGGTCGTCCTGTCGGGCTACACGCCGCTGATCGAGCTTCGCAACGAGATGCGGCGGCGGGGCTGGACCGGGAGATACTGGGAAGTATGAGCGAGCCGAGCCGCCCGCCGGCCAGATCGCGCCGGCGACCCGAAGAGCACGATCACCGCCCGCTGCGGATCGCCCACCTGTACCCGTCTCTCCTGAACGTGGCCGGCGACGGCGGCAATCTCATCGCCATCGTGCGACGCGCCGAGTGGCGGGGCATCCCCGTCGAGGTCACGGCCGTGGAGAAGGGCGAGACGCCGGACTTCCGCAAGTTCGACGTGGTCCTGTTCCACGGCGGCCAGGACGTCGAGATGGCGGTCGCGGCCGACGACTTCGCGAGGAAGGCCCCGTCGCTGCGCGAGGCCGTGGGCGAGGGGGTCCTGGTCTTTGCCGTGTGCGCGGGGCTGCAGCTGCTGGGCCACCGTTACATATCGAACGCGGGCGAGGAGATGCTCGGGGCCGGGATCCTGGATCTGGAGACGCGCGGCGGGCCGCAGCGCTTCATGCAGCACGCGGCCTGCAAAGTGACGATCGATGGCGCCACGGAGACGGTCGTAGGTTTCGAGAACCACTCCGGCCTCACGGAGCTCGGGCCGGGCTGCGAGGCGTTTGGCCACGTGGTCGCCGGGGCCGGGAACAACGGCAGGGATGGCTTGGAGGGCGCGCGGGCCGGGAACGTGTTCGCCACGTATCTGCACGGCCCTGTGCTGCCGAAGAATCCGTGGCTGACGGACCGGCTGATCGAGATCGCGGTCTCTCGGGCGGAGGGCGCGCCCTTCACGCTGGCCCCGCTCGACGACGAGATCGAGTGCCACGCCCATCAGGTCGCCCTGGCCAAGGCGCTGGCGAACCGCGGCCGCCGCACCGCCCTCGAGCCGGCGAGGTTGGTCCGGGGCCCGAGGAAATAGCGGGGCGGGGCGCGCGGACCGGCGCAGCTACAGCACGGCGGCGTGCCGAGATTGAACGTTCCGCCGCGACCGAGCATCAATCGGCCAGACGCGGCACGGAGCCGCTCCGCCGGAGGCGACAATGCTCGATGTGGCAGCTGACGCTCGCGACCAGGCCGACGACGCCATCCGGTCGCTGCTGGTTGCGCGCGCGCAGGAGGCCCAGCGCCTGGCGAGCTGGATCCTCCAGGATCCTGCCGCGGCCGAGGACGCGGTCCAGGAGGCGGCGTTGCTGGCATGGGACCGGCGCCGCAGCCTGCGCAATCTCGAGACCGCCGACGCCTGGTTCAACCGGATCCTGGTCAACGTCTGCCGCCAGGAGCTCAGACGCCGGGCGCGGAGGCCTGCCGTCACCGAGATAGAGCCGATCGCCGACGGTGGCCACGGTCGCGTGCCCGTGCGCGACGAGCTCACGAGAGCCATCAGCACGCTCACGCCCGACGAGCAGATCGTGGTCGCATTCAGATTCGGGCGGGATCTCACCATCGCCCAGATCGCCTCTGAAATCAGCATGGCCGACGGGACGGTCAAGTCCCGGCTCCACTACGCCCTCGAACATTTGCGCGCCGCGCTCGAGGCCGACCGGCGCGTTGAGGAGATGCTCCGATGACCCGCCCGGACCTGGAGCTCGAACTCCGCGATCACTACCTCTCGTTCGATGGCGGCTCTCCCGGCGCGGCCTCGCGAGTGGCCGCGGCTCTCGACCGGGCGCCGATCCGTAGCCGCTGGCGCATTGGCCCGCCGGTGTCATCGCGGGCGTTCGTGGCGGCGTGTTCGGTCTTCGTGGTGGTGGCCCTGGTCGCCGCCGCGCTGTTGCTGCCCAGGCACGAGCCGTCCGCCGCACCGGGCACGAGCTCGATCGCGAGCCCCGAAGCGAGCAGCACTCCGGTCACCACCCCGACTGCCACGCCCTTCGGGCAGCCGACGCAGGCGACTCCTGGGCCCACCGTCGACGCGGCCCGGGCGAAGGTCGACGACGCCGGGATGACCAAGACAGGCGTGATCTGGGCGCTCCGGGACACCGCGCTCGATATCTCCACGGACAATGGCCGGACGTGGCGCGAAAGCGCTCTGCCGCCGCACACGAATGGCTCGGACGACTCGATCGAGGACGTCACTGTCGCCGACGCCGACCATGCATGGGTTGCCGTAGGCCAGACCCCTGCCACTGCTCGCGCGCACCCGTCGACGGCCGTCACGACGATCACGATCTATCGGACCGTCGACGGCGGAGCGACGTGGCAGGCATCCGAG
The DNA here is from genome assembly GCA_003171065.1 of Chloroflexota bacterium. Classification (GTDB taxonomy): domain Bacteria; phylum Chloroflexota; class Limnocylindria; order Limnocylindrales; family CSP1-4; genus Fen-1039. Next base: position 24,043 of record PMXQ01000134.1, on the reverse strand, counting down.
GCTCGGTCGTTCAAGGGAGACTTCTTCGTTGGACTGCAGTTCGTCGACGCCAATGTCGGCTTCGCCATCGTCGAACCGTCGGCATCGGGCCCGAGCACCATCATGCGCACGCTGGATGGCGGCGCAACATGGGCCGTCACGAGTTCGACGGCCTCGGGTGACATACAGGCAACGGACGCGAATACGCTATGGAGTCACGTCGGGAGCGTTGTTGCGGCCCTGGACGGCATGATCGGCCCGCCGCTGCTCCGAGTGAGCCGTGACGCCGGAGCGACCTGGTCCAATGTCCCGCTGCCCGGCGTCGGGGCAAAGGTCACGCAGGATCTCCAGGTGCTGGACGCGTGGCCGGGTTCGGTCCAATTCGTAAGCCCCACAGACGGCTTCCTTGCGGTCAGTGAGGCAACCAACCCCGACCCCCCCGAATGCGAAGTGCTCTACTACCGGACGCTGGACGGCGGCCTGACCTGGTCGCAGGTAGCTGTGCTCCCGCTCCGTCTGTGCCCCTTCATGGGCCCGATCATCCTCGACGCAACGCACTGGCTTCAGGACAACAAACCAATCAGCAGCCTGAACCTCATGGCCACAAGCGACGCCGGTCAGACATGGACTTCGCCTGGAGAGGCAACCGCCGAAGCTGTCTACGGGGCGTGGACTGTCGACGGGCAGGACTGGGCGACAAGGGACCAGGTCAACCCGGATTCGGACATCAATCACAGCTACTTCGCCCTGTCCATCAGCTGGGACGGCGGCATCACCTGGCAGCCAGCCGACTTCTCGGCCCGGTGACTTCTCAGCCCGTTCCACCCTGCCGCCCGGGTCGCCGTCTCTCCGGGGCCGGGCGGGGCCGCCGTTCTTTCCTGATTCACACCACGCCGACATCCGGCAACTGCTCCGATGGTCCATGGGCGCCGGCACAGGCACCTGGCTCCCGAGACGTGCCCTGACGCGCCCGACGGGGTCGATTCCGGGTCGGCCAGGCGCTCGCCTCGGGCAATAAGTCGCTCTGCGAGGGCCCGGGAGGCTCTCGCGTCCGACGCCCGTTGCCGAATGTCGATCTGATGTGAAATCGGCAAGAACCGAGTGGGGTCGGACCAATGGCGTCGGAAGCGGGGCGGTCGCCGCGGGGGGCGGCGCGCCGCGCGGGCGCCGGCAGCGCCCGTAGCCCGCGCGACTCGAACCGATTTCCGAACGATCCGAGACGCTCCCGCATCTGTCCGTCAGAGCCCACGTAACGGCGACCGGGCCAGGGAGCCATCCGCCGCCGGAGAATGAGGCGACAATGCTGGACATGGCAATAGAGGCGGGCGCCCAATCGGACGACGCGATCCGGTCGTTGCTGCTTGCCCGCCTGCCCGACGCCCAAAAGCTGGCCAACTGGATCCTGCACGATCCGGTCGCCGCCGAGGACGCTGTCCAGGAGGCTGCCCTCCTGGCGTGGGATCGCCGCCGCAGCCTGCGCGACCCGGCGTCCGCCGACGCCTGGTTCAGCCGCATCCTGGTCAACGTCTGCCGCGCCGAGCTTCGCCGTCGGTCCCGCAGGCCGGCCGTCACGGAGGTCGAGCTGACGGCCGACGGAACTCATGCCGCGCTGGCCGAGCGTGACGAGCTGATGCGGGCGATCCGCCGCCTGGCCCCCGACGAACAACTGTTGCTGGCCCTCAGATACGGGCGCGACATGACCGTCCCCGCGGTTGCAGCCGCGACCCGCATGCCCGAAGGAACCGTCAAGTCCCGGCTCCACTCTGCGCTGGAGCACCTGCGCGCTGCGCTCGAAGCCGAACGACGGGTCGAGCGCCGTCTCGAGGAGTCGATGCGATGAACGACCTGAACCGGCCGGATCTGGAAGACCGGCTGCGCAACCACTACGAGACGATGCCGATCGGCTCCTCGCGCGAGCTCCTGTCCCGGGTGACCGAGGCCATGGATCGCGCGCCGCGCCGGCGCTGGCCAGTCGTTCGACTGAGCGCCCGCATGGCAGCTGTTGGAGCGCTCGGCCTGGCTGCCCTGGCCCTCGCAGCGATCGTCGCTTCGCCCTTGTGGTTCGGCCAAACGGCCCCCGCCGGTCCCGCTGCGACCCGCGCGACGGCTACGGCAACCGCGACCGCGAGCGGCGGGCCGCAGGCCAGCATCACGGGCTCGCCGACCGCAGGCTCGCCCGGCCCCACATTCGACGTGCAGGGTGCAATGAGCGCCGAGGTCGACGACGCCGGGCTGATCCGGTCGGGCGGCATATGGGCCGTCGAGGGCCCGTACCTGCTCACCTCGACCGACAACGGCAAGACCTGGCAGGCCGGGACGATGCCCGCCCTCGCGGGATCCGTCTTCGTCCTGGATCCGGACCACGCCTGGGCGGTCAGCATCTACAACCAGGGCGGGGCTCCGACTGTCGGGCAGCTCGTGGTCTACCGGACGGCGGACGGCGGCAAGATCTGGAACCAGGCGCCGGCGGCCGGCGACTTCCCCTGCGACACGGCCACGTTCTCGTTCGTAGACGCCGCGCACGGCTTCCTGGAGTGCTCGACCCCGTCCTCTTTGGCCGACGGTGCGCCCATTGCAGACGCGAAGAGGGGCTCGGGTACGGTGCTCGAGACGGCCGACGGGGGCGCCACCTGGTCGGTCGCCGGCGGGGCCGCCGGGCTCGGCCGGGCGTTCACCGCAAGCGACGCGAGCACGCTCTGGTCCGCGCCCGACTACGAGTCGTCCGAACTGACGGGCGTAACGCTGTCTGTCAGCCGGGACGCGGGCCGGACGTGGTCCACGGTCGACCTGCCCGACCTGGCATCGATCCCGAAACCCGCGGACGTCGGCGTCGCGGCCGGGCCGGTCTTTCAGGATGCGTCGAACGGCGCTCTCGCGGTCCTAGTCCAGCCGGTCATGTCCAGCTCGCCGCAGGCCGTCTGGTTCTACCGGACATCGGACGGGGGCCGGACGTGGGCCCCGGTCAAGAAGACGGCCACAGCTCCGCTCGCGGTTAGCGAGGAAGCGGCGTTCGTGGGCAGGGAGTGGGCGGTCGTCGGAACGGCTGGCTTCTTCGGCCTGACTGTCAGCAACGACTTCGGGGCGAGCTGGACGGACGTGCCCGGGTTCGGGATGCCCCCGAACACGTCCTTCGTCCTGGTCGCGCTGGCGGACGAAAGCCACGGCATAGCGACGGCCTTCCTTTCGCCCGGCACCACCGGGCTGATGCTGACTTCCGACGGCGGCCGAACCTGGCACCCGGCCGATTTCGGCGACGCGCGGACGAAGCTCCCGGTCGACCCAGTGCAGGATCTGGCGACGGCGGAGGCCAAGGCCGAGGAGTTCGCGGTGATGGCGTTCAAGAGCCCGGAATCGGCCTGGGGGATGCTGTCCTCGTATTCGCAGCGGGAGTTCGGCAGCTCGTCGGCGTTCCAGGCGGCGGAAGCCGCACTGGCCACCCGGGCCGTCTACGCGGTCCAGGCCGGCGAGCCGACGCAGAGCGCAGATGCGCTCAGCGCATCGAATCTCGGCGCCGGGCTTTGGAAGGACCTGACCGCGTCCGCGGCCATGAGCCGGGCCTACGTGGTCGTCTTGACCTTCTCGGCCGCATCGGCCGCTTCGGGGGCATCGGTCGCATCGGAGCCGCCGGTCGCATCGGCGCCGCCGGCGCCGCCGGAGACGCTCGTGGTAGCTCCTCTGGCGGCAACCGGTGAGTGGCGCGTCTGGGTCGTGACGCCGTAGGCGCCGGCCCGCGGCGGGTGCTGCCACCCGAACGAGCGGCCATCTCGCGCTCAACTGGTCGAGTGAACGGCTGCGCAGCCGGCCCTCGGCTGCCGCCGTCGGCCGCGAACCGTCCAGATCGGCGAAATCTGTCCCGTACAGCCGGACATCCGCACGATCGCCGCTGGCGGCGCCAGCGTCTGTCCTAGAGTCGCGAACCGGCGCGGGGGCCGGCGGCGGCTCCTGTCCGCTAAAGCTCCTGCCGCCGGAAGACCAGCCACGTGGCGCCGAGCAGTGCCGGCACCAGGGCGATGTTGAACAGCAGCGGGCCCGCAAAGTTGCCGGCGTCGTTGCCCAGCGCCAGGTCCGAGGCCGGGGTGAGGAGCGCAAGTGGTGACCAAGGCCCGATGACGGGGATGGCGGCGAGGAGACCCAGGACCAGCAGCGCCACCATTCCTAGGCCTGCCGCGGCGATCGCCGATCGCGAGATCGTGCTGCCCAGCAGCGTGATGGCGGTGAAGATGACCAGCGTCCACCACATGATCGCGGCCATCGCGACGTAGCCGCCGAGCGGGAAGGCGGACGGGTACAGCACCACGGTGTAGATGTAGCCCAGCCCGCAACCCAGGATCACGGCCAGGCCCAGGTTGAGCGAGATCGCCGTGAGCTTGGCGGCCAGGAAGGCGGCCCGCGACGCCGGTTTGGTCATGATCATCCCGGCCGTGCCGCGTTCCTTCTCCCAGGCCACCGAGCCCATGCCGAGCAGCAGCGCGCAGATCACGCCGAACTCGGAGAGGTTCTTGATGATCTGGCCGAGGTCGCCGTTCAGCGAGGGCGGGGGCACCGCGATGGTGAAGCCGCCGCTCTGGCTGCCGATGGCGTCGATCAGCTCCTTCATGTAGCGATCGGTGAGCGGACCGAGGATCCCGAACAGGACGAAGACCGCCGCGACCGCGATCAGGCGGCCGGTCCGCACCTGCTCGCGCAGCTCCTTGATCAGCAGCACCCGGAAACCCATCATCGCCGGCCCCTCCCGTCGAGACCCCACGCGGGAACGGCGACGGGTGGCGCGGTCTGCAGCCCGCTCTCGGCGACCAGGCGCAGGAAGACGTCCTCCAGGCTCGGTCGCGCCCGCTCGTACCGGATCAGGCTGACCCCGCTCGAGATCACCAGCGGCAGGATCGCCGGCCCGGCGACCTTCGGGTCGTTGACGAAGACTCGGACGGTATCCGGCGTGGTTCGAACCTCTTGTGCCCAAGCCTGCCCGCGCATGGCGGCGGCCAGGCGTTCGATCGCGCCGTCCTGCTGCGGCTCGGGCTCGAGCTCGTAGATCGGCTGGGCGTAGCGGTCGAGCAGCTCATCGATCGGGCCCTCGACCACCAGGTGGCCGACGTTGAGGATCGCGACCCGATCGCAGACCCGCTCGACGTCGTTGAGGATGTGCGTGCTCATGAAGACCGTGGCGGTGCCGCGGAGTCGGGAGATGATCTCCAGGATGTCGCGGCGGCCTTCCGGATCGAGCGAGCTGACCGGCTCGTCCAGGAAGAGGACGCGGGGCTGGTTGATGAGAGCCTGACCGATGCCGAGGCGCTGGCGCATGCCGCCGGAGTAGCCGCCGATGCGCCGGTAGGCGGCATCGGTCAAACCCACGATCTCGAGCACTTCGCCGACCCGCTGCCGCAGCGCCGCCCCGTGGAGACCGTGCAGCTGGCCGACCATGTTCAGCAGCTCGCGGCCCCGCATCCAGCCGTAGAAGCGCGGGTCCTGGTCCAGGTACCCGATGTTGCGCGCCAGCTCGCCGCCCGTCCCGCCGATCCGCACGCCGGCCACCGTGCCCGTGCCCGCGGTCGCGGTCGCGAGCCCGGCCAGGAGGCGAAGGGTCGTTGTCTTGCCCGCGCCGTTGGGCCCGAGGAAGCCGAAGACGCTGCCGCTCGGGACGGTCAGGTTCAGGTTCTCGAGGGCGACTACGCCCTGGGAGTATCGCTTGCCGAGGCCGGTCGTGGAGATGGCCGCATCGGAACTCGCAGTGAGCCGGGGCCACGTGGCGAGGATGCGGGCGATCGATTCCGCCGGAGCTGCGCTGACCCCGCCGGTCCCGCCGGTCTCGGCGCCGCGCGATTCGTCACGGCCGACGAAGAAGTAGATCAGCGGCCCGATGATGTTGACGAAGGCGATGACGAGCGCCCAGATGATCTTGTCGCCCCGAACCCGTCGATCCTCCTGGAAGAGGTCGTACAGGGCGTAGAGCATCAGCCCGACCTGGATGATCAGGAGCGGGGCCACCACCAGGGCGATCGTCGTGGCATCCATGGCGCCAGTTTCGCATGCCGTCGCCGCGGCCGCGTCCCTCTCGCGGCCGACGGCCGCCGCTCAGGCGCCGGAGGGTCTGCGGATCGTCGAAGGGTCCGGCAGAGGCACGTCCGGTCGGACGCGGGCCACCCAGTCGCGCAGGGCGCGGACGCTGGTCTCGAACGCGATCTCGGGCCACGGGATTGCATCCGGGGCGAAGGGCCGCGTCTCGAGCGACTCACGGGTGACCTCGGGCGTCCCGCCGACTATGCGAGCCTCGAAGGCGACGATGACAACTGCTGCCTGAACCCGCGAATAGAGGCCGACGATGGCACCGGGTTCGACCCGCAGGCCGGTCTCCTCCTGCGTTTCGCGGATCGCCGCGTCTCGGACCGTCTCGTCGATCTCGAGGAAGCCCCCTGGCTGTGCCCACAGCCCGCGCCCCGGGTCGATCCCCCTTCGGATCAGCATCACCTGGCCCTGATCCGTGATGGGCAGCGTGGTCACGACCAGGCGCGGGTTGACGTAGAACACGAAGCCACAGCTTGGGCAGGCCAGCCGGTCGCGCTCCTCGCCCGCGATCGGGCCGAACGCGAGCTGGCCGCCGCAGCGCGAGCAGAACCGGACCATGGGCTCCAGCCAGTCGGGCACACCGCCGGGGCCGAATCGGACCTCGCTCACCGGTCGGGCTCGATCGTGCGCCACCGATCGCCGAGCCCTCGGGGCAGGAATCTAGCGCTCGCCGCGGAGGTCGGCGTTCGATTCGTCATCTTCGATCGAGCGCGTCTGGGCGTCCCGATAGGCCTGCAGTCGCCCGCGCAGCGCCGGGTCGGAGAGAGCGAGGATCTCGGCCGCGAGCAGGGCCGCGTTCTCCGCGCCACCGACCGCGACCGTGGCAACGGGGATCCCCTTGGGCATTTGGACGATCGACAGAAGGGAGTCCAAACCGCCCCCCACCTGCGTGGGAATGGGCACGCCGATGACCGGGAGAATCGTCTTCGCCGCCACGACGCCCGGCAGGTGCGCCGCCCCGCCTGCCCCGGCGATGAACACCCGAATGCCGCGCGCCTCGGCGGCGCCGACGAAACGGAAGAGGAGGTCCGGTGCCCGGTGGGCCGAGATGGCGTGCAGCTCGCACGGGACCTCGAGCCCGGCGAGCAGCTCGACCGCCTTCTCCATCACAGGGAAGTCCGAACGGCTGCCGCAGACGATCCCGACCCGCGCTGCCGTCTCGTGTTCGGCCATGCTCGTCCTCTCCATCGCGCTGATGGACCCGATTATGGCGCCCCCGCGGCCCCAACCGTAACCCTGCGCTGCGCCGCGGCCGGCCGACCCGCCGCCCGCCAGCCCGCGGCCGGCCGACCCGCGGCCCCAGCCGTAACCCTGCGCTGCGCCCGCGGTCGGACGGCCGCGTCGGCCGGGTCGAAGATCTGGCCAGGTTGGTACCCCACCGCGGCGGCTCGCGCCCGTTGCCGGCGACATTCCACCGGGGCGACGCTCGTCTACGGCTGATACAGCTCTGCCGAGTCGTAGACCATGTCGGCGTCCGCCCCGCCCGCGACCAGGACCTGGCCGTTGGCGAGCGTGGTCGCCGTGTGATTGCCGCGGGCGTCGTTAAGCGAGCCCGTCGCCGTGAACGACCCATCGGACGGATCGAATAGCTCGGCCGAGGCCAGGCCATTCCCGTCGGCGTCCACGCCGCCGGTCAGCAGGACAAGGCCGTTCGGCAGCAGGTTGGCCGTATGGGCGACCCGCGTGGTCGTCATCGCGTCCGTAGCTGTGAACGTCCCCGCCGCAGGGTCGAATAGTTCCGCGCTCTGGAGGAGCGTTTGGTTGGCGTCCACGCCGCCCGCGACAAGGACCTGGCCGTTGGCCAGCAGCGTGGCGGTCTGGCCGAATCGCTCGGTCGTCATCGAGCCGGTGGCGCTGAAGGTGCCGGAGTCCGGTTTGTAGATCTCGGCGGTGGCCAGCGTGTCACCGTTCTCATCCTGGCCGCCGGTGAGGAGGACTGTACCGTCCTTCAGCAGCGTGGCTGTCTGACCCCACCGACCGGATGTCATCTTGCCGGTGGGAGTGAAGGTGTTGGTGCTGGGGTCGAAGATCTCGGCCGAGTCGATGCCGTAGTTGTTGACGTCTGCGCCTCCGGCGATGAGGACCTTGCCGCTCTGGAGGAGCGTGGCCGTCTGGTTCACGCGCCCGACCGACATCTTGCCGACGCTGGCGAACGTGGTCTTGGAGGAGTCGAAGATTTCGGCGGAGTCGAGCGGCACGACACCATCGTTCTCTCCCCCGGTGACCAGCACTCGGCCGTCCTGGAGCACCGTCTCCGTCTGGCCCCAGCGCGGATCCTTCATCGATCCCGTCGCGGTGAACCTCCCGGTCTTGGGGTCGAAGATCTCGGCGGAAGCAAGGGTGGTGCCATTGTCGTCCTGGCCCCCGACGAGCAGGACCCGGCCGTCGGGCAGCAGGCCGTCCGTTTGGGACCTGCGCGGGGTTGTCATCGATCCGGTTCGCGTGAACTTGCCCACTGGGATCGCCGAAGGAGTGGCGCCAGTGCCGGGCGCGGCGGACGTTGCCGACGAGGCGCCCGAGGTCATCGAGGCGCCCGAGGTCATCGAGGGGGTCGGAACGAGGAGATTGGGCGTCGCTGCTTGGGTTCCGCACCCGGCCATGACCAACAGTACGAGCGCACCGCTCGCAACGCGCGACAACAAGCGCACGGCGCTTCCTCCCTTTTCGATTCCACGAGCCCCGGCGCAGGACGATCCGGCGCAACGGCTCCAGTCTACCCAGTCCGCGCGGAGAGGAGTTTCTGCCACGGCTCGGGTCATGCGGGCCGCCCCTGCCTGCCGCCCCGACATGGCATACGATCCGGTCGTGAGCGAGTCTGCCGCCGGCCGCGGCACCCAGCGGACCCCGATGATCGTCGACTGCGACACCGGCATCGACGACAGCCTGGCGCTGCTGTACGCCATCGCCTCCCCCGATTGCGACCTCGTGGCGGTGACCTGCACCGCCGGCAATGTTGACGCTCGCCAGGTCGCCGAGAACACCCGCGCCGTGCTGGAGCTGGCCGGACGTCCGGACGTGGAGGTGGCGATCGGCCGCGAGACGCCCCTCGCCCGCAAGCTCGTCACGACGCCCGAAACTCATGGGCCGCGCGGCATCGGCTACGCGGAGCTGCCCCTGGCCCGGATGCCGCTCTCCCCGCGCTTCGGACCCGACCTGATCGTCGAGGAAGCTCGCCGCCACCCCGGGGAGCTGACCCTCGTGACGCTGGCCCCGCTCACCAACGTGGCTTTGGCCGTCCTGCGCGAGCCCGAGCTGCCGCGGCTGCTTCGCCGCGTGGTGATCATGGGCGGTTCGTACCGGTCTGCCGGCAACACCGCGCCCACGACCGAATGGAACGTCACAGTCGACCCCGAGGCGGCCGAAATCGTCTTCGAGGCATTCGCGGGCGAAGGTGCGGATCTGGGGCCGAACGGTCGCCCGGCTCGACCGACCGCGCTGGGGTTGGATGTGACCGAAAGAGCCAAGCTTCTGCCCGAGCACATGGCCCGGCTGGCCGCCCTGGCCGGTTGCGAGCCCGACGGGTCGCTGCGGGGCGGCCCGGGCGCGAGCGGCAGTTCGGGCGTGCCAACCGTCAACCCGATCGTCCGCTACCTTGCCGACGCGCTGCGGTTCTACATGGAGTTCCACAGTCGCTACGACCATTTCTACGGCGCATTCATCCACGACCCGCTGGCGCTGGCCGCGGCTCTGGATCCGACGCTGGTGCGCACCGAGGCCGTGTCCGTGGAGGTTGAGCTCGGCGGGCGCCTCACCACGGGCGAAACCGTGACGGACTGGCGCCGCGTGTGGGGCAGGCCCCCGAACGTGGACGTGGCCGTGGAGGCGGAGGTCGACCGTTTCTTCGAGCGCTTCATCGAGCGAGTCGGGGCCCTCGCCGCCGGGCGCGATCCGGGCGCCCCGCCGCGCGATCCGCGCGCCCCGCCGCGCGATCCGCGCGCCCCGCCGCGGGATCTCGCCTGACCCGCCACGCGGACATCGACAGCGTTGTGGAGCGTTCGGCCTGGCGGCCGAACGTCAGACCTGGCAAGCTTTCGTGGCGCGGCACCCGAACATCCTGACCTGGCCGCGCCGAGCGCCGGAGGTCTTCGATGAGCTTCGATTGGCGGTCGCCCTTTAGTCTGCCGGGCATCGACTGGCTGCACGTCTGCCGGGCGAACGATCAGACGGCGTGCGTGCAACCCGTCCAGGTTGCGTACCTGGCGGCCCTGCTGATCGGCGTGGTGATCTTCGCCGTCGCCCTGGCTCGGAGCCGACACCTCCGGACCGCGACCCTGGCCCTCATTCCGGTCGCGATCGCCATCAACATCGCCATGGGCTCCATCGTCGCCTACCTCAAGCTGCCCATCTATCTCGACTCGATCGGCACCGTTCTCGTCGGCGTGCTGTGCGGGCCGCTTGCGGGCGCACTCACCGGACTCCTGTCCGACCTCATCTGGTCGATTCTGCCGCTGCCGGGTGGCGGCGGCCCGACGATTGCCTTCTTCGCACCGGTCGGGGGTGTCATCGGCCTGATGGCCGGGTTCTGGGCCAGCCGCGGAGTCTTCCGGCTGCGTTCGGGCGACGAGCGAGTCGGTTCGTTCCTGGCCCTGGCCACGGGAGTCGCCGCGGCCGCGGTCGCGCTGCTGGCCGTTCAGCAAACGACAGGCATCCCCAACGTCGGCGGCACGACGGACGACCAGAACCATTTCGTGCTGATGTCCGTCGCCATCGTGGTCTTCGCCGTCATCGTGGCGCTGGCCTCGCGGCGAACCATCTTCGCCTTCAAGCCCGACGACAGACGCATCCTGCCGTCGCTCGCCGTCGCGACCGGACTCGCTGCCGGGGTTCTGGTGCTGGCCGTCCTGCGCCTGCTCTTCGCCCCCGCCGGCTACTTCTCCACGGTCAACGGCGATCCGACCTTCCTGAACGGCCTGAACCTGACCGGGTTCGTCTTGCCGGATCCTGCCGCCATGGTCGGCGCCCTGGCGGTGGCAGCCCTGGCCGCCCTGGGCGCCGGTTACTGGGCCTCGCGCGGCGAGAACGGGCGCCTGTTCCCCGTCTGGATCGGCGGGCTGACGACGGGTCTGGTCGCGGCGAGCATGTCCGCCCCGATTGCCGCGGGTGTGTTCGGCGGCGTCACCGGCGGCGGTACCGATGCCCTCGTCGCTCTCTTCCGCACCCTCGGTCTGAACGTCTTCCAGTCGGCGTTTGCGCAGGGGCTGACGAGTGATCCGCTGGACAAGACGATCAGCTACACGGTCGTCTTCCTGATCCTGGCGGCGCTGCCCGTCTCGGTCCGGACGATGTTCAGCCACGGCGAGGAAACGGTCGCCGAGTGAGCGGCCGAGCCGGGTCCGAACCGGCCGAGGCTCACCGGGCGAAGGCCGCCCCGATATGAGCGCTCGGGCGACCGGCTACTTCCGACCGGGCGCCTCATGGCTCCACCGCCGCAATCCGGTCACCAAGCTGCTGGCCCTGTTGTGGGTCATCCTGGCCGCGTTCTTGCTGCCGTCGCCGGCGATCTTTGCGCTCGTCGCCCTTGTGGCGGGCCTCGCCGCTTCCGTAGGGCTGCTGGGGGCGGTGGTCAGAAGCCTGCGGATCCCTGCCCTGCTCTTCGGCTCGATTCTCGTGGTCAACGCGTTCTTCTACCCGGGAGCGAAGGACGTCATGGCAGGACTGGGTCCGCTGGCGATCACCCGCGAGGGTCTGACCTTCGGCGCCGTGTCGGCCGGTCGGCTGCTGGTCGCCTTCTCAGCCTCCATCCTGTTCCTGTTCACAACCCTCGCCGACGACCTGCTCGAGGCGCTCGTCGAGCGGGGGGCGAGCCATCGGATCGCGTTCGTGATCCTCTCTTCGGTCCAGATGGTCCCGCGTCTGCAGGATCGCGCCGGGGCGATCCTCGAAGCGCAGCAGGCCCGCGGCCTGGAGATCGGCGGGTCACTGCCGCGTCGAGCGAGGGCGCTGGTGCCGCTCGCGGGGCCGCTCCTGCTGGGATCGTTGATCGACGTCCGCGAGAGGACCTTCGCCCTGGAAGCCCGGGCGTTCGGGGCGCGGCCCGACCGGACGGCCTACCGCGTCGTGCCCGATCCGGCGGTTGATCGCGTGCTGCGCTGGCTGATCGTGGCGGCGGCGGTGGGCGTCGTGGCGGTGGCGATCGCACGGCCACTCGGATGAGCGTGACCACTCGCATGAGCGAGGCCACGACGCGCGTAGCCCAGGCGCGCGTGGCCCTCGACGGAGTCTCGGTCCGTTACCCGGGGCGGAGCGACGCGGCGCTGGAGCTGTCGCTGAGCGTCGAGGCGGGCGAGCTCGTCGGCGTCACCGGTCGGACGGGGGCGGGCAAGTCGACCCTGGCTCTGACGGCCGCAGGTTTCGTGCCTCGCGTGGTGCGGGCCCGGGTTGGCGGCACGGTCCAGATAGGCGGCGTGGACGCGCTGCGCTCCGACGGCTCGGATCTGGCGGGTCGGGTCGGGATCGTCTTCTCCACTCCGGCCAACCAGCTCTCGGCCTCGAAGCCGAGCGTGCGCGAAGAGCTGGCCTTCGGCCTGGAGAACCTGGGCGTGCCGCGCTCCGAGATGGACGGGCGGATCGACGAGGTGCTGGACCGGCTGGCCATCGGGCATCTCGCGGATCGAGATCCTTTTGCCCTCTCTGGCGGGGAACAGCAACGAGTGGCCATCGCCAGCATCCTGGTCATGGGCACGTCCGTGCTGATCCTCGACGAACCCGTGGCCCAGCTCGACCCGGCCGGCAGCCGCGGAGTGACGGCGCTGCTGCGCCAGCTCGCCGGCGAGGGGCGGGCGATCCTCTGCGCCGAGCACGACTCCGGTGTCCTGGCCGCGGCCGATCGTTGCCTCGTGCTCGAGTCCGGGCGGGTCGTCGTCCTGGACCGGCCGGGCGTTGCCCTCGGGTCGGCCGTGCAGAGGCTGCTCGGCCTGGAGCCGCCGGCCCTCGTCGCCCTGGCGGAGCTGGCCGGCCTGCCACCGGATCGGGCTTTCGACGAGGAGGCGGTGGCTGCCGCGCTGGGCAGGCTGCCGAAGCCCCGGCCGGCCGCGCCGCCTCCTCCGGGCTCGGCTCCCGCACTGGACTGGTCGCCGCTGCGTGGCGAAATGACGCCGGCGATCGCGGCGCGCAGTCTGGCCCACCGCTACCCGGGCGGGCCGGAGGTCCTCCATGGCATCGATCTGGTCGTCCAGCCCGGCGAGGCGGTCGCCATCGTCGGCCAGAATGGCTCGGGCAAGACGACGCTCGTCAAGCATCTCAACGGCCTGCTTCGACCGGATTCGGGCGGCGTCGAGATCGAAGGCTCCGACATCCGATCGGTCGCCGTCGGCACGCTGGCTCGAACGGTCGGGTTCGTCTTCCAGAACCCGGACGACCAGCTGTTCAATCGATCCGTCGAGCGAGAGGTCGCCTTTGGACCCCACAACCTCGGGCTCGAAAGCCGGCTGGCCCACAAGCTGGTCGATCGGGCGCTCGAACTGGCCGGTCTCACGTCCGTTCGAGCCGTCAACCCGTACGACCTCGGGCTGTCGGTGCGCAAGCTGGTGGCCATCGCCAGCGTTCTGGCGATGGAGCCGGCCGTACTCGTGCTCGATGAGCCGACGACCGGCCAGGACGGCCCGGGCGTGGCGCGCGTCGGCAGCATCGTCGACGCGTACAGGCAGGCGGGGCGGACCGTGATCGCGATCACCCACGACATGGAGTTCGCGGCCGGTCATTTCGAGCGCGTCGTGGTGATGCGCGACGGGGCGATCGTGGCGGATGCCTCGCCCGCGGAGGTCTTCGCTCCGGGCTGTGAGGCCCTGCTCGCGTCCACCGGGCTGGTGGCCCCGGTCGCGGCACGCCTCGGCGCGCGTCTGGGCCTGGGCTCCACGCCCACGATCGCGGACTTCCTCGCCACGCTGGAGGCCCCGGCGCGCAGTCTCGAGTAAGCGCCGGACAAGCCGCAGGTGATCGGCCGGCGAGATGCTGCGCACGTGGACGATCTCCAGGTAGGCCGATGGGTGCGATCCGAGCGGCGCCACGTCGGGCTGCGACAGGCGGACCTGGCCGCCAGGGCCGGCCTGAGCAGGAGCAGCGTATCGCGCGTCGAGAACGGTCTGCTTTCGGGACTCACGGTCGGGTCGGTTCGTGCTGTGGCCGACGCCGTCGGGATCCAGCTGCCGTTCGCGCCGAGGTCGCTGCGAGGCGCGTCGACCGACCGCCAGATCGATTGGCGGCACGCCGCCCTGGTCGAAGCAGTTCTGGAGCGGCTCGCTCAGCTCGGCTGGGAAACGGTAGTCGAGTACTCGTTCAATGATTACGGCGACCGAGGATCGGTGGACGTCCTCGCGTGGCACCCCGAGGCCCGCGCGCTGCTGATCGTCGAAACCAAAAGCGACCTGCGCAACGTGCAGGAAACTCTGCATGCCCTGGACGTCAAGCTTAGGGTTGTGCCGCGGCTGGTGCCGGCGGAGAGGGGCTGGCGGGCCGACGCAGTTGGCGTCGTGATGGTGCTGGCGGACCTGCGAGTGGAGCGCCAGCGTGTCGACCGCCATCGGTTGACTTTCGATGCGGCGCTCCCGAAGCGCACCGTCGAGGTCAGGCGGTGGCTGGAACGGCCCGCCGGCCCGCTCCGAGGCCTCACGTTTCTGCAGATTTCTCAGGCCAAGGGCGTTATGCGAGAACCGGCGGGCCACGGTCGGGTTCGGCGCGCCGCTGGCCCTGCCAGACCCCTCGTGACCGGCCGTGGGAAGGGTAGCGGGAGCTCAGATCGTGGGTCCGCGGCCGTCGAAGCGGCCCGAAGTCCGACGCCGGGGGAGAGCGCGCGGCAAGGTCCTGAATAGCGTTCGTCAGGTGGGAATCTTGCAGAAACGGGCGCTGAACGGCGGCACCTCTCGCGCCCGGCGCGGCACCTCTCGCGCCCGGCGCGACCGCCGAACGGGTAGCCTACGAGGTGATGCGCGTTCTCGTCCTGAACCCGGGGTCAAGCTCGCTCAAGTCGAGTGTCGTCGAATCTTCGACCATTCCGGCGGAGACCGCGGCGCGCCCCGGAACTGCGGGGGCGGACTCGGCGGCGCCCGCGGCCGCATTCGCGGCGCCGGCGGTCGCATTCGCGGCGCTCGCCCCCACAGGCATCGCCCCCGCCCCGGCCTCGCTCGCGCCGCTGGCCAGGGTGGATGTGGACTGGGGCGTGGACGCCACGGCCGAGGGCGACCCGGCCGACGACATCCGAGGCCTGCTCCGCCGCTGTGAAGCAGAGGGTGTCCCGGCCGCCTCGCTGGGCGCGGTCGGCTACCGCGTCGTTCACGGCGGCGAGCGTTTCCGGGAGCCCGTGCTCGTGACGCCGGAAGTGATCCAGGAAGTGGACGCGCTGCGCAGCCTGGCCCCGCTCCACAACAGCATCGCTGTGGCCACGATGAAGGCCGGTCTGGCCGCGATCCCGCAACTCCCCCACGTCGCGGTCTTCGATACCGCTTTCCACGCGACGCTGCCGGAGGACGCCTACCGCTACCCCGTCCCGGAGCGCTGGTATCGGGAGTGGGGCGTTCGACGCTACGGCTTCCACGGCATGTCGGTCGAGTGGTCCACCGAGCGGGCGGCACAACTGCTCGCCCGCCCCGCCGCCGATCTCCGCCTCGTGGTGGCTCACCTGGGGAGCGGCTGCTCCGTCACGGCGACCGATGGCGGCCGTTCGGTGGCCACCTCCATGGGCCTCACGCCGCTGGAGGGGCTGATGATGGGCACTCGCAGCGGTTCGATCGACCCAGGGATCCTCTTCTACCTGCTCCGCAACGGCTGGCTCACGCAGGACGAACTGGACGAGCAGCTCGAACACCAATCCGGGCTGGTCGGCGTCTCGGGTCGAACGTCCGACGTGCGCGAGCTGCTGCGCCTGGAGGCCGACGGCGACGGCCCCGCAACCCTCGCTCTCCGGATCTTCGCGCGCCGCGCGGCCGAATGCATCGCGGCGGCGGCGACCTCCCTGCCGGCGCTGGACGCGATCGTTTTCACGGGCGGGATCGGCGAGAACGCCGCGGGGATACGCGCCCGCATCGTCGCCCGGCTGGCCTCCATCGGCATCGCGCCGATCGCGGATGTTTCGGCACCTTCGGACGCCGTCATCAGCTCGCCGGGCAGCTCACCTGCCATCTTGAGGATCGAAGCGCGCGAGGATCTGGTCGTCGCGCGTGCCGCTGCCCGGCTGGTCGAGGCTGGCCGGCCTTCGGAATAGGGCTGCCGGGGGCGCCGACGGGTCGCCGAGGGCTGTCGATCGGTCGCCGGAGCTGCCGATCGGTCGCCGAGGGCCGTCGATCGGTCGCCGGAGCTGCCGATCGGTCGCCGGAAGCTGCCTAAAGGTCGCCGGCGAGCTGGGCGAAGGCTCGCACGAGCGCCTGTCGTGCGGCGAGTGACGGGAACGGCGACAGAGGCAGCGCATCCGTGACCGAGCCGCCGTCGAAGCGGACCCGGCGAGCCAGCTGGGCCAGGGCCGAGAGGTCGGCCAGCTGCCCCTCGACGAAGGATCGCCCCACCACTTCCCCGTGGCCGGGCACGACCGGCCCGTGCGCCACCTCGAGCATCCGGCCGACGGTCCCGGGCCAGTCCAGCGGGTAGGAGTCTTCGAACGCGGGCGGGCCGCCTTGCTCGATCAGATCGCCCGCGAAGACCACGTGCACGTCCGGCACGACCACGACCACGTCGTTGTCGGTATGCCCGCGGCCGAAATGGGCGAGAGTCACGGGTCGACCGCCGAGCTCCAACTCGACGCTCTCGCGGAACGTCTTGTCGGGCGGCGTGATACGCGTTTCCACGTACTCTGGCGCGACTTCGGGCATTGCGGCTGCCAGCGCGAACTGCGCGGTTCGACTGTCCTCTCGCAACCGAGTGGCGCACCGCTCATGGCCCCATATCTCGCACGGGACGAAGGCGTAGTTGCCGAAGGCGTGGTCGTAGTGGTGATGGGTGTTCACGACCCGCATTCGCGTGGAGGTCACCCAGCGGATCTCGTCCATCAGCTCGCGACCCTGGCGCTCCGAGCCCCGCGTGTCGATCACCAGCGAGTCGCGATCGCCGACGACCAGCCCGATCGTGACGTTGTAGTCGGAGTAGCGACGGACGAAGACCCGGTCGGCGATCTCGCGCCACATCCGGGCCGCGCGCGTCGCGGCAGGTTTGATGTAGTAGCTCATCGGCTCATCGGCTCATCGCGGCCGGCCGGAGAGGCACGCGCCAGGGGTGTTCGCGTCGACGCCAGCCCGCACGGATCGCTCCCCTGAGATGTTCCTACCAGAAAAGTACCGCCGATGGCCGCCGCCCGCCCCGCAACGATGGTCCCGACGTGCATAGCCCGACCGAATGAGCATCGAGGGGAGACCGCTCTCCGGGCTCCTCCGGCATGCAGTCGACCAAAGATACCCCCTCGGCGCGCGAGGGGTGCGCCCGGACCACCAGTCCGCGGCGTCTGTCCGGTGGATCCCGAGCTAGCCCTGGCTCGGGCTCGAAGCCTGGGACTTAGCCGAAGCCGAGCCGCCGGCCTCCGCCTTCTCCCCCGCCTCGTCCGCCAGAGCGTGCGCCACCGTGTCGAGCGAGAGCAGGGCGCANNCTGATCTCGATCCCGATCAGGTCGAGCAGGTCGTCGGGCGTCATGGCTTCGACCTCCTCGACGGTCTTGCCCTTGATCTCGTCGGTCAGCAGCGAGGCGCTGGCCTGGCTGATGGCGCAGCCCCGGCCGGTGAAGGCCACCTCGCGCACGATCCCGTCCGAGATGCCGAGCATCATCGTGATGCGGTCGCCGCAGAGCGGGTTCGAGCCCTCGTAGCTGGCCGTGGGGGCCTCGAGGACGCCAAAGTTGTGGGGGTGCCGGTAGTGTTCGAGAATGTAGTCGCGGTACAGGTCGTCCATCGGAGTCGAGGATACGCCTAGCGGTCGAAGATGCGGACGACCTCGCGCAGGCCGACTGCCAGCGCGTCGATCTCCTCCGGAACGGTGTAGACGTTGAAGCTCGCCCGGGCCGTGGCTGCCAGATCGAACCGCTCGTGGAGCGGCATCGTGCAGTGGTGGCCGGCGCGGATGCAGATCCCGGAGCGGTCGAGTATCTGGGCCACGTCGTGAGGGTGGATGCCCGGCAGGTTGAACGACACGACTCCGCCTCGGAGCTCCGCGGCCGGGCCGTACAGCTCGATGCCGGGGACCTCGCGCGGCAGCACGTCCAGGGCGTAGCGAGCCAGCTCCTGCTCGTGGACTTGAACCGCCTCGAGGCCCAGGCCCATCAGGTAGTCCGCGGCCGCGCCCATCCCGATCTGCGCGGCGATGTCCGGCGTCCCCGCCTCGAACTTGTACGGGACCTCGTTCCATTCGGAGCGGCGCAGATGAACCTCGCGGATCATGTCCCCGCCGGCCATGAACGGCGGCATCGCATCGAGCAGCTCGCGGCGGGCCCACAGCGCCCCAGAGCCGGTTGGGCCGAGCATCTTGTGGCCGCTGAAGACATAGAAGTCGGCGCCGATCTCCTGGACGTCGACCGGCATGTGCGGGACCGCCTGCGCCCCGTCGATCAGGACCAGCGCGCCGGCCGCGTGGGCCATCTCGGTCATCTCGCGGACGGGATTGACCGTTCCCAGCATGTTCGAGACGTGAGTGAAGGCGACGAGCTTGGGCCTCAGGTGCAGCAGGACCTCGTACACCTCGAGGCGCAGGATGCCGTCGTCCGTGATGGGCACGAACTCCAGGTCGCCGTCCATCTCCTGGACCACGAGCTGCCACGGCACGAGATTGGCGTGATGCTCCATCTCGGTCAGGACGATCGTGTCGCCCCGGCCGATGTTGCGGCGACCCCATGAATACGCCACGAGATTGATGGCCTCCGTGGCGTTCCGGACGAAGACGATCGCCTGCGGATCCGGGGCGTTGATCAGGCGAGCGATCTTGACGCGCGTCTCCTCGTAGGCGCCGGTCGCGCGCTCCGCCATCTCGTAGATGCCGCGGTGGATGTTCGAGCTGTACTCGCGGTTGTAGCCGTCCACGGCCTCGATGACGGCGAGCGGTTTGAGGCTCGTGGCGGCGGAGTCGAGGTAGACGAGCGGCTTACCGAAGCGATTGGCCGTCGCCAGGATCGGGAAGTCGGCGCGGAGACGGTAGGGATCGAGACGGGCGGGGGCAGCCTGGCTGCTGGACCCCGTTGTCGCGAGTTCGGCCATTCGATCGGCCCGCCCTAGTGGGCGGCCTCCATCGCCGGCACGGCCGCCTCGGGTGCCTCGTCGCCGATCTCACCTTCCAGACCGGCCTCGGCGAGGATCGGCGCATAGCCCTCCTCCTCCAGGCGCAGGGCCAGGTCCTTGCCGCCGCTGGTGATGATTCGGCCGGCCGCCAGAACGTGGACGGTGTCCGGAGTGATGTAGTTGAGCAGGCGCTGGTAGTGGGTGATCACCAGCACGCCCATGTTCGGGTTCAACATGGCGTTCACGCCCTCGGCCACGATGCGCAGGGCGTCGATGTCGAGGCCCGAATCCGTCTCGTCGAGGATCGCCATCTCGGGCTCCAGGACCGCCATCTGGAGCATCTCCAGGCGCTTCTTCTCGCCGCCCGAGAAGCCCTCGTTCACGTAGCGCGCCGCGATCGACTCGTCCATCTTGAGCAGCGCCATCTTCTCTCGGACGAGCTTGCGGAATTCGCCCATCGGGATCCCGCCCCTGTAGGCGTCGGTGGGGTCGACGTTCGGGTCCGGGTTGAGGCCGGCGCGCCGGGCGTTTATGGCCGACCGCAGGAAGCTCGCCACCGACAGGCCGGGGATCGCCATGGGGTACTGGAAGGCGAGGAACATACCGAGCCGGGCGCGCTTGTCGGCGGAGAGCTTGAGGAGATCGTGGCCCTTCCAGAGCACCTCGCCCGACCTGACGATGTAGGCGGGGTGGCCCATCAGCGCGTAGGCGAGCGTGGTCTTGCCCGAGCCGTTGGGACCCATGATGGCGTGGACCTCGCCGTTGCCGACGGTCAGCTCGATCCCTTTGAGGATCTCGTGGTCCGGGTTTGCGACAGGGGCGACATGCAGGTCGTGGATGATGAGGTCTTGGTCGCTCACGTTGACTGGTGTGCTCCTTGGGTCGGATGTGGCGCCGGCAGGCCGACTGCCGCCAGACGCGCCGACGGGGGTACCAGATCTGCCAGGGTCATCGACTCCAGGGCGCCGGAGATGGCGTCCCGAACCCGGACCCACATGAAGTTGACGGTGCAGTAACCGGTTCGTGCGCAAGTGTTGTGCGTGGGGTCGTCCGTGGCGCAGATCATGGGCGCGATCGGGCCCTCGAGAGCGCGCAGGACTTCGGCCATGTGAATCTGGTCGGGCGGGCGCGTGAGCTCATAGCCGCCGTGGGCGCCGCGGGTGCTATGCACCAGGTCGGCGTCGCGAAGGCTGATGACGAGTTGCTCGAGGTAGGCCCGCGGCAGGTCCTCCTGTTCGGCGATGTCCGTCAGGCTGGCGGGCCCGAGGCCGTATCGGTGGGCGAGCTGGGCCATGAGGCGCACGCCGTACTCGCCCTTCGTGGAGAAGGAGACGGCCCCGGTGCTGTGATACGTCCTCGTGGCCAGCTTGATGCTCCTGCTCGACGCTCGGCCAGGCCGGCGGGGGACACACCGGCTAATTCCGACCTATTCCGTCGGAAATGAGTATAGGAGCGCGTGCGTGGAGCGTCAACGAGGCGGGCGCGAAGTGTGGGCACGCCGCGGCGGCAGCGCGTAGTGGCAGAAGTCGGGGCTCCGGCGACTTCCTCGTTGACCTGACGCTGCCCGCGATGTAGGGTCGCTTTCTTGTGTCGAGGCGGGCAGGTTCCTGCCCGCTCGGTAGGACGTCAGGCGTGGGGGACGGTCGCCGAGATGGCGCGACCCCCTCACGAAGGAACTCGACGGGAGGAGTCGGATGAGACGCCGCGCATTCACCGCCCTGGCCATCGCAGCCCTCCTAATTGGGGCGCTAGCCCCAACCGCAGCGGTTGCCGGGGGTTCGCAAACCGCCCGGTTCCAGCGGCTCGACGTGAGCAAGATCGATCCCCAGCTGCTGCCGGCACTCATCGACCCCAGCCGCGTCATGGACGTCATGGTCGAGCTGGCCGATCAGCCCGTCGCCAGCCAGGTTGGTGATGCCAAAGACAATGGCACGACCGTGACGGCTTCCCAGCGCAACACCTGGCGGACGCAGATCCAGGCCAAGCAGAAGCCGGTCGTCGATGCCGTCCGCAAGTCTGGCGGCGTCGTCATCAGCCAGATGCAGGATGCGTACGACGGCATCCACGTCCACGTGAAGGCCGCCGATCTGACGGCGCTCGCGTCGATGTCGGGCGTGACCGGCATCCACCTGATCCCGATCTACAAGCCGGCGCTCACCGAGAGCGTGCCGTACGTAGGCGCGCCCCAGGCCTGGACTTCGACCGGCTACACCGGTGCGGGCGTCAAGATCGCCGTCATCGACACTGGCATCGACTACTACCACGCCGACTTCGGCGGCTCGGGCAACCCGGCCGACTACACGTACGGCCTGGCCCACGACACCACGCTGCCGGCCACCGATGCCGACGGCACGACGGTGGCCTTCCCGAGCGCCAAGATTCCGGTGGGCTACGACTTCGTCGGCGATGACTACGATGCCTCGTCCGCCATTCCCGCGGACACCATCCCGCATCCGGACGGCAACCCACTCGACTGCAATAGCCATGGCACTCACACCGCCAGCACCGCTGCCGGGATGGGCGTCCTCTCCGATGGCACCACCTACACCGGGCCGTACAACTCATCGATCTACGGATCAACCGACTTCCGGATCGGCCCCGGAGTCGCACCGCAGGCTCAGCTCTACATCTATCGCGTCTTCGGCTGCGAAGGCTCGTCCGATGTCGTGACCGAGGCCATCAACCAGGCCGTCAAGGACGGCGCGGACGTGATCAGCATGTCGCTCGGCTCCGACTTCGGAACCTCCGACACGCCGGATGCCGTCGCCGCCGACAACGCCTCTCGCGCGGGCGTCGTGGTCGTCGCCGCTTCCGGCAACGAAGGCACCAGCGCCTACATGACGAGCACGCCCGCCTCGAGCAGCCGCGCGATCTCGGTCGCCGCCGTTGATTCCAACGCCACCTTCCCCGGCGCCACGATCACCGGCGCCACGATCTCCGTCGGCGGCATCGCCGCGCTCGACGCCAACGACGGGCCGCTCCCGGTGACGGGCACGCTGGACGTCCTCGGCGCCCCCGGCGCCATCTCCCTGGGCTGCGACGACTCCGACTACACGGCCAACGGAGGCGTTGCGGGGAAGATCGTCGTTACCGAGCGCGGCGTCTGCGCGCGCGTTCTCCGCGCCCAGCTCGGCCAGAAGTACGGCGCCGCGGCGGTCATCATGGTCAATACCAGCGCCGGTCTGCCTCCCTTCGAAGGCCCGATCCCGGGAGTGACGATCCCGTTCATCGGGGTCGAGGCTGCCGACGGCGCCGCTCTCCTGGCGGCCAACGGAGACACCGTCACCATCTCATCGGCCGGGATGCTGGCCAATCCCACGTACAAGGACCTGGCCAGCTTCTCGTCCTGGGGCCCGCGTTTCGGCGACAGTGCCCTCAAGCCTGAAGTGACCGCTCCGGGCGTGAGCATCGTTGCCGCAGGCATGGGCACCGGCAACGACGTTCTCGTCGACTCGGGTACGTCGATGGCCACGCCGCACGTCGCCGGCGTCGCCGCCCTCGTCATCGCCGCTCATCCCGACTGGTCGGTGAACGAAGTCAAGGCCGCGATCATGAGCACCGCCGACGACTCGTCGGCCAAGATCCTCGGCTACGACCCGGTTGGGGCCGGCTCCGGGGTCGTGCAGGCGCAGCTCGCCACGACGACCGCCGCCATCGCCCTGACCCGTGACAAGCTCGACACGCTCTCGTTCGACAACGTCGCGCTGGGCGGCCCGTACTCGGCGACCCGGTCGTTCACGATCGAGAACAAGAGCTCCAGCTCGATCACGTACAAACTGTCCGCAGCCTTCATCGGCAGCCCGGCCGGGGCTCACGTCTCGGTCTCGCCGTCGAAGATCACAGTGCCCGCGCACCAGTCGCGGGACGTCGCCACCAGGCTGACCCTCTCCGCCTCGGCGGTCGCCGCGTTGCCCGCGGCCGACACCTTCGCGGGCATGGGCCTCGGTGCCGTCCTGACGATCGAGGGTGTCGTAACCGCGACTCCAACCACCGCTCGGGCGGGCGTGTACCAGCTGCACGTGCCGTTCCTGGTGGTGCCGCGCGGCGTCTCGAATGTCGTCGTCGGGCAGCCCGGGCCCTACAAGCTGAATGCCGGCGTGGCCAGCACGAGCGTCAACCTGGGCAACTATGGCATCCATTCCGGGACCGCGGACGTGTACGCGTGGGGTCTCTTTGACAAGGACCACACCCCCGGCATCGCCAGCGTTCGGGCCGTGGGCGTCCAGTCACAACTCGGGTCGTTCTGCGATCCGAGCATCCCCGACACGGACCGCTGCCTGGTCTTCGCGATCAACGGCTGGCACCAGTGGTCCAACGCTTCCGGCGCCGAGTTCGACATCGGCATCGACACCAACGGCGACGGCGTTCCGGACTACCTGGTCGTCGCGCTCGATGACGGCGCGGTCTTCACCGGCTCCTTCGACGGCGTCCTCGATTCGTTCACCTTCGATGCCGCCGGCCACTTCATCGACGCCTGGTACGCGGATGCGCCGATGAACGGCTCGGTCATCGAGTTGCCTGCCCTGGCGAGCGACATGGGCATCACGTCCGCTGCGCCGGGCTTCAGCTACTCGATCACGGGCTTCGACCTGATCTACGGCACGATCGACGCGGTGCCCGGCAGCGCGAAGTTCAACGCGTTCACCCCGAGCGTCTCGAACGGCCAGTTCGTCTCGCTCGCGTCGGGCAAGTCAGCCAAGCTGCCGCTCAGCGTCAGCCCTGCCCTCCAGGCGACGACCCCATCGCTCGGCTGGATGATCGTCAGCCTGGACAACCGGAACGGGGCCGCGCAGGCGGCGTTGATCCCGGTTGGCAAGCTGCCCAAG
>PMXQ01000034.1 GCA_003171065.1 Chloroflexota bacterium | reverse complement strand
AGGCGCGCGGCCTCCTGCTCGATGGCTCGGATCTTGCCGACCCGGCGCACGTGGCGCGGCGCGCCGCTGAACGTGGCCGCCAGGAAGGCAGTGGCGCACGAAACGGCCGTCTCCACGCCGATGACCCGGGCCCCGAGCGCAAGCACGTTCATGTCGTCGTGCTCGACGCCCTGGCCGGCCGAGTAGTAGTCGTGGCAGAGCCCGGCCCGGATGCCGGGCATCTTGGACGCGGCGATCGAGGCTCCGACCCCGCTGCCGCAGACCAGGATGCCACGATCGGCCTTGCCGCCCAGGATCGCCTGGGCGAGGGCGCGGCTGTAGTCCGGATAGTCGTCATCGGGGTTGCTGCCGTCGCCGCCCAGATCGATGAGAGTGTGGCCAAGCGGCGCCAGCCGGGTCAGGAGCTCGCTCTTGAGCTCGGCCCCGGCATGGTCGGCTGCGAGTGCGATGCGCATCGGTCTCCTCTTCAGTGCGTGCCCGAGCCGGCATCGGTCGCGACGACGCGACCGTGCAGCCCTTCGCGGACGACCTTTCGCCCGAGTTCGATGACTCGATCCGCGGTGATGCCGAATGCCTCGAAGATCTCCTCCGCCGGTGCTGAGGCGCCGAAGCGGTCGATGCCCACGATCACGCCTTCGTCGCCCGCGTAGCGTTCCCACCCGAATGGGCTCTCTGCCTCGATCGTGACACGCTTGCGGCTGGCGCGCGGCAGGACGGCCTCTCGATACGCCGCGTCCTGCGCCTCGAAACGCTCCCAGCTCGGGAGGCTCACGACGCGGCTCCGAATGCCTTCCTTCTCCAGTGCCTCGGCCGCGGCCATGGCCAGCTGCAGCTCCGAGCCGGTGCCGACCAGGATGAGGTCAGGCGCGGCGGCGTCACCGGAGGCGTCGCGCAGGACGTAGCCACCCTTCGCCACTCCGTCGCGCGCCTTCTCGGACGTGCCGGCGAGGATCGGCAGCTTCTGGCGGGTCAGCACCAGCGCGGTCGGGCCCTCGCAGGCGTCGATGGCACAGGCCCAGGCCGCGGCCGTCTCGTTGCCGTCGCCGGGGCGCATGACGGTCAGGTTGGGGATGGCGCGCAGGGCGGCCACGTGCTCGATCGGCTGGTGCGTGGGTCCATCTTCGCCCACGCCTATGGAGTCGTGAGTCCAGACGTAGACCAGGCGCAGCTTCTGAAGGGCGGCCAGGCGAACCGAGCCGCGCATGTAGTCGCTGAAGGTGAGGAAGGTGGCCGCGTACGGGAAGAAGGCGCCGTACAGGGCGATGCCGTTGACGATGCCGCCCATGGCGTGCTCGCGGACGCCGAACCTGATGTTGCGTCCCCCCGGCTGGTCGGCCTCGAAGATGCCGGCCCCTTCGACGTCGGTCAAGTTCGACTCGGAGAGGTCGGCCGCGCCGCCGAAGAGCTCCGGCAGCGGTTTGGCCAGGGCGTTGATCGCCTCCTGGCTGGCCTTGCGCGTGGCCAGGCCATCGCCGACGGCGTAGCTCTTGAGGCTCCTGTCCCAGCCGTCGGGGAGCTTGCAGGCCAGGCGCCGCCGCAGCTCGGCCGCCTCGGCCGGGTAGTCGCGCGCATAGCGCGCCAGCGCCTCGTCCCACTCGGCGACCAGTTTCTGGCCCGCGGGCACAGCCTCGCGGTAGAGCGCGAGCGCCTCCGCGGGAACGAAGAAATGCTTGTCCGGGTCCCAGCCGTAGAACTGCTTCGCGCCGCGGACTTCCTCCTCGCCAAGGGGCGAGCCGTGGGCCTTCTGGGAGTCGTGCTTGGTCGGCGCGCCGTAGCCGATGTGCGTCCGTACCGCGATCAGGCTGGGCCGCTCGTCGCCCCGCGCCGCCTCGATCGCGGCCTCGATCGCGGCTACGTCGTTGCCATCCTCGACCCTGGCCGTGTGCCAGCCGTACGAGTCGAAGCGCTCGAGCGTCCGGTCGGAGAAGGCGAGGGCCGTGGGCCCGTCGAGCTGGATGTGGTTGTCGTCGTACAGGTACACGAGCCTGCCCAGCTTCAGATGGCCCGCCAGAGAGGCCGCCTCGGCGGAGATTCCCTCCTGGAGGTCGCCGTCGGAGCAGATGGCATACACGTAGTGGTCGATCAGGCTGTGGCCGGGCCGGTTGAACTCGGTCGCGAGACGGCGCTGGGCAATGGCCATGCCGACGCCGTTGGCGAAGCCCTGGCCGAGCGGTCCGGTCGTGGCCTCGACGCCCCTGGTGTGCCCATGCTCGGGGTGGCCGGGCGTTTTCGAGCCCCACTGGCGGAATGATTCGAGATCCTCGAGCGTGAGACCGTAGCCGGTCAGATACAGCAGCGAGTACAGCAGCATGCTGGCGTGGCCGGCCGAGAGCAGGAAGCGGTCGCGGTTCGGCCAGGTCGGCTCGCTCGGGGCGTGGCGCAGGAATCGCGTCCACAGCGTGTAGGCCATCGGCGCCATCCCCATCGGCGCGCCCGGATGGCCCGAATTGGCCTTCTGGACGGCGTCGATGGAAAGCGTCCGGATGGTGTCGATTGCAAGCTGGTCCAGCGCACCGGCCGTTTCGGTCATTAGAACTCCGCTCCCGATCTCTTGTACATGCCGACCCGGGCCGGCTCGCTGCCGCGCGCCGCGAGAGGCGGCTCGCCAGGGCCGGAGTGCGCTCGTCCGCCATCGATCCCGACACACGGAGCGACGCCGGCAGCGAATCCGGACCGGGTGCCTCGAGGCGGGCGCGACCGGTCGATCCGCCGCGGATCGCCCGATACGGGCCCATTGACGGTGCCATTCTACCGACCCGAGGCCCAGGAACTACGCGCGAGGATCGCCGGCCACCGGAGGGTGAGTCGACCGCCACCGCAATGCGAGCCGGCTCGTGCCACCGGCCGGGGCGTCGGCGACGCCGTCCGCAGGGGCGGCGACGGCCAGATCCGTAAGTCCGCGGGGCAGGGCAGGGGAGGTCGACTTCGAGCCGAACCTTGTTGCTCCTGCCGAAGAGGCTGGTACACTCGGGCTGCCGGCCCTGCCGCGACGGGGAAGTCGGGCGTTGTCGGCCGTTGCAGGTTACAGGCGGTCTCGTCACACGGTCCCGTAAGCGCGAGGAAGCACATGCGAATCTACGATGGCAGTCCTCGCCAGAACTACGAGGAAGTGCTGCGCTCGATCGGCGCCTTCCTCGATCAGCGAGGGATGAAAGAGGTCCTCCTCGTGGAGGCGCCCGATGGTTTCGTGGTCCAGGGGATGGTGGTGGAGACGACCACCGCCGGCGTGTGGTCCGAGCACCTGGGCCAGCAGGCCAAGGAGACCTTCACGTTCCTGGACGACGACATCGCTCGATTCATGGAAGAGGGCCACGCCAGGCGCGACAACCAGCAGCGCGCGGTCACCTGGGGGCAAGCGGGCTACTATGAGCAGGCGTTCCGCGTTGTCGGGCGATATGTCGACGAGCAGAAGCCGCGCGACGTCTTCTTCTTCGAGCAGGACGGCGCATTCGTGCTTCGACTGCTGATGTGGACGCAGACCGGTAGCCGGCACGTGATCGCGGAGTTCACACGCGAAGAGGTCGAGTCTCTGATCGCCGCGGCTCCGGAGTTCAGAGGTGAGAGAGTCGCCAAGCCTCAACCCGGGGCTTGAGCAAGCAGAGCGGTCGATACGAAGCGGCTATGTGAGGTAAGCCCATGAAGATCCTGAAGATTCTGATGGTGCTCGTGCTGGTCACGCTCGCCGCGCTCGTGGTCATCCCGCTCATCGTCCTGGCAGGCCTGTTCGTCTGGCTCAAGCTCACCGAAGAGGGCGACGAGGAGTCGCTCGAGCTGGACCAGGAGAACGTCTGACATCGGTCACCTACGATCCGCGATGATCGCCCGGGCCGAAGGTCCGGGCGATTGCGTTTCCACCCCTCGAGCGCGGTCACTCGGCTCGCCTCGGCACCAGACCCGATGATTCGCCCTGGAGATCCCACGACGGCAACTGACGCACCCGGGGCTCAAACGGCCGGCAGAGCGGGCGGTGCCGTGCCCAGCGCGAGGGTCCGCTTCGGCGCCGAGGTGGCGACGCTGCTGGTCATGTTGACCTGGGCCGCAAACGTGGTCGCGGTCAAGGCCGCTATCGCCGACGTCCCGCCCATCGTGTTCGCCTTCGTCCGTTTCGCGGCGGCCTTCCTGGTGCTGCTGGCACTCCTGCGGTGGCGTGAGGGCAGCGTCTCGCTTCCCCGCCGCGACGTGATCCCGATCGCCCTCCTCGGCCTGGCCGGGTTCGGCCTGTACCAGGATCTGTGGGCTTCGGCGCTGGGCCAGACAACCGCCGCCAACTCGGCCCTGCTGACGGCGGCGACACCGGTCTCGACGATGCTGATCGCCGCCGCCATCGGGTCCGACACTCTCTCCCCGGCGAAGGCGATCGGCGCCGGCATCTCCTTCTGCGGGGCGGTGGGCATCGTCGCGGCGACCCACGGCTTCGGGCTCACGGGAGCCTCCGCGGGGGACCTGATGACTCTGGCGGCGACCGTCCTGTGGGCCTGCTACGTTGCCTTCGGCGCTCCGGTGCTGCGGCGCCACTCCCCGCTGCGGACGGCGACGTGGGCGATCGGCTTCGGCTGTCTGGGCATGCTGCCACTGGCCCTGATCGAGCTTCCGCAGCTCGTTCCGGCGCACGTCGGGCTCGGCACTCTGGGCCTGCTCGCGTACTGCGCCCTGCTGCCGGCGGCGGCGGCGAACGTCGTCGTCTTCGCCGCCATCAAGGTCCTCGGGCCGACGCGGGTGATGCTCTTCCAGTTCCTCGTCCCGGCCTTCGCAGTGGTCATGGCGGCGTTCTTCCTGGGCGAGGCGATCGTGCTTGGTCAGGTGCTGGGCGGCCTGGTGATCGTGTTCGGCATCCTGGTCGCCCGCTCTCGCCACCTCGCCAGCGCGGTGGGGTAGGAAGCGGCGATGCCACCCCGGGAGCTCAAACCGGCGCACGGCGGCATGGGCACCGCGCCGGCTCTCGTCGCCGGGCCGGCCGCAGTCCCGCCGCTGCACGCGGGGCAACCACCGCTCGCCATCCTGGTCGACTACGACGGCACGATCGCCACGACGGACGTTGCCGACGCGATCCTGTACGAGTTCCTCGGCGAGCGGTTGGCGCAGGACAACGCGGCGTACTCGAGCGGCGAAGTCGGGTCGCGCTCTCTCTTCATCAGCCAGGTCGAGTCGCTGCCCGGCGACCCCGCGCCGCTGCTGGCGCTGGCCCAGGCTCAGCCCCTGGATCCGACTTTCGGGCCCTTCGTGAGCCGGGCGTTGGAGCTTCAGATCCCGGTCGAGGTCGTGAGCGACGGCCTCGGCTTCTACATCGAGCCGGCCCTGCGGCGGCTCGGCGTTCCGCCGGTCCCGATCATCAGCAACGAGACCGGCTTCGACGGCACGCGCGCGACGATGGCTTTCCCCTACGGCCACCCCGACTGCCTGGTGTGCGGAACGTGCAAGCGCGGGCGCGTGCTGGCCCACCAGGCCGCCAGCCGGAGCGTGGTCTTCATCGGCGACGGCGACACCGATCGATACGCGGCCGCCTACGCCGATGTCGTCTTCGCCAAGGGCCGCCTGGTCCGGCTGTGTCGCTCGCAGGGTTGGCCGTTCACCCCGTGGCACGACTTCGGGGAGCTGACGGCGTGGCTCGACGCCGTCGTCGCCGCCTGGCGGTCGAACCCCGCTGGCCTGCCGCGGCACGTCGCCAGACCGTTCATCTGCGGCCCGGAGGTCTGGGGCTCCGGCCGAACCGATCCGCCCGCCGCGACCGGGCGCCCCGAGCTTCCTTGATGGGCCGTCGCTTCCGCGGCGTCGCCCCTTCCGCGGCGGCGGCGCAACGTCCGCGTCTGCGACCCCGCGCTCGGTACGCGGCGGCCGCGGACCTGGCAACCTGCCTTGACAGGCGGAGGCCGGCGTCCTAGCATCAACGAGCCTTTATATAAAGGCCCGTTGTTTTGAGACGCATCGCCGCTGTCCAGCGCACCTGGCGCGACCGTACGCAGCTTCGCACAGAGGAGCAGGAGAACCGTGAGCGACAAGATCACCAGCGACGCCGCGAACGCGAGCCACGCAAGCGTGGCTCCGGCGCCGGCCCACAATCCCGAGAAGAGCAAGAAGATCCGCGTCGCCATCGTCGGCGTCGGCAACTGCGCGAGCAGCCTGATCCAGGGCCGCTACTACTACGAGAACGCGAGCGAGACCGACTTCGTCCCGGGTCTCATGCACGTCAACCTGGGCGGCTACCACGTCCGCGACATCGAGTTCGTTGCCGCCTTCGACATCGACAAGAACAAGGTCGGCAAGGACCTGTCGGAAGCGATCTACACGAAGCCGAACAACACCTTCGTCTTCCAGAAGGTTCCGCACCTCGGCGTCAAGGTCGACCGCGGCATGACCCACGACGGTCTGGGCAAGTACCTCTCCCAGATCATCGAGAAGGCGCCCGGACCCACGGCCGACGTGGTTGGGATCCTCAAGGAACGCAAAGTCGACGTCATGATCAACTACCTGCCGGTCGGCTCCGAGGAAGCGACCAAGTGGTACGTAGAGCAGGCGCTCGCCGCCGGCGTCGGCGTCGTCAACTGCATCCCGGTCTTCATCGCCCGGGAGCCGTACTGGCAGCGCCGTTTCGCCGAGAAGGGCCTGCCG
>PMXQ01000072.1 GCA_003171065.1 Chloroflexota bacterium | reverse complement strand
CCCCAACTGCTCGTCACGAACCTTATGGTCGCTTCGGCGATGCTCAACTGCCTCTGGGCAGTCTGCGAAACAGGCAGCGCCCCGTATAGCGAGGTCTACCTCGACGTCGTCCAGAACGCGGCTCGCCCGCGTCGCTGGTTCCGACTCGGAGTGGACGCCGCCTGACGGGAGCGGGTTGTCAGTGGTGCACAACGATCGGCCGGGCCACTTGCCCGGCCGATCTCAATTCAGGAGTCGCTTGGTGGTGAACGAACAATCGGCGAACCCATTCCGGCCTGGCAATGGCGTCCTGCCCGCGTATCTCGCGGGACGGGAGAAGCCGCTCGCCGAGTTCGACGCGNNAACTGGACCGTCACCGGCCTTCGGGGGACGGGCAAAACCGTCCTTGTCGCGACCGCGGCCGGGCATGCAGAGGCTGCAGGCTGGCTCACCCTTGAGCGTGAGCTCGGCGAGAGACACCGCGACGACGCCCGGTTGGCTGAGGCTATCGAGGAAGACGCCGACGCATTGCTTCGACGCTGCGGCCTCGCGGCCGCGCTTGAACAATCCGTCGCGCACGGCGTCCGTCTGCTCCGGCCGACCAAGATTTCGGTCGCCGGCGTTTCGATCCAGTCGGGGCCCATCACGCCTCGCTCGCCCGCGGATCGGATGCGCGATGCCCTCGTCCGTCTCTCCGATGCTCTCTCTGCCGCCGATAGGCCCGGTGCGCTTCTTCTGTACGACGAGGCGCATCTCCTCGCCGACGACCGCTCACGTGAGCGCTACCCGCTCTCCTCGCTGCTCGCTGCTCTCGGTGTCGTCCAGCGCTCGGGTGAGCCGAATGTCCGTGTCGTACTGACCGGCCTCCCGACCCTGAGCCTCAACCTGAAGCGCGCTCGAACGTACGCCGAGCGTATGTTCCGCCACGTCGTGCTCGCAAACCTCGAGCGCGGCGACGCGTGGGACGCACTCACGATCCCACTCGCCCGCACCTCGCGTCGATTCGCGACGGCGGTCGTCGGTGAGATTGTCGAGGCGACCGGAGGCTATCCGTACTTCCTGCAGTATTTCGGCGCCTATCTGTGGCGTGCTGCGCCGGCCGATGAGGTGACCTCCGACGTCTATCAGTCCCTCGAACCTTCGCTCCTCCATGAACTAGACCTGGCGTTCTTCGAGGACCGGTTCGAGGTGGCGTCACCGGCGGAGCAGGCCGTCCTCGCCGCGATGGCGCGGAAGCGAACTGCAGTCGATGTGGCGGACCTTCGCCGCGCGTTGCCCGACCAGGCAAGCCTGGACACTCTGGTCCGCCGCCTCGTCGAGCGCGGCCTCCTCTATCGCACCGGCCGGGCGCGTTACGACTTCGCCCTGCCGATGTTCCGCGCCTATCTCGGCAGGCGCGATCACGATCGCACAGAACTTACGGATCTTGTAAGAGCTGTAAGATCCGACCATCCACGCGCCGATGACTGACCGCGATGCGGGCCCGAGCAGCCCCATCCTCATTCGGCCCGACGAAGCCGCGCGACGGCTCGCGATCAGCCTTCGTCAACTCCGCGAACTAACGGTCCGCGGGCGGATCCCAGTCGTCCGCCTCGGGCGCAGTGTCCGGTACTCCCTCGAAGCCCTGCAATCCTGGGCTCTCGAAGCTTCCGATCCAAGACTGTTGGAGGTTCAACAAAATGGCCAGAAGCCGGAGGGCCAGCTACGGCGAAGGCAGCGTCTACCAGCGGGAAAGCGACGGGAAGTGGGTCGCGGTCGTCCTCGACGAGGGGAAGAGGCGGACGCTCTACGGCGCGACGAGAAACGAAGTACTCGCGAAGCGTGAGGCGCTTCGCGCTGCTCTCCACTATGGCGAGCCCGCTCCTGATCTCCGCCTCACGGTAGGGGAGCACCTCACCGCCTGGCTGGAGTCGAAGCGGCCGCCGAATGTGCGGCCGGCCACGTGGATCAGCTACGAGGCCCAGGTCAACCTTCACCTCGCTCCGCTTCATCGGATCGCGCTTGCGAAGCTGACGCCGAACGACGTGCGCAACCTCGTTCGGCGGTTGCTCGATGAAGGCTTGTCGCCCAGATCGGCGGGGTACGCCCTTGTCATCCTGCGGATGGCACTTCGCCAGGCCGTGGCCGACCGATTGCTCGGCCGAAACGTGGCCACGTACGTCGACCTGCCGCGCCGAGAGCAGGTCGAGATCCAGCCACTCTCGCCCCTTCAAGCCCGCCAACTCGTCGCGGCCGCCCGGGAAGATCCACGTGGCGCACTTTGGACCGTCCTCCTGGGGACAGGCCTCCGACTCGGTGAGGCGCTCGGTCTGCGATGGGCTGATGTTGACCTGGAGGAGGGGAGGATCTCCGTTCGAGGCGCCCTACGACCTCAGCCGCTGAAGCTGCGCGGCTCTGATCCACGTCTCGCGCTCGTCGAGACGAAGACGGCCGCCTCGCGACGGACCCTCGCCGCCCCAGCGTTTGTACTCGAGGCACTTCGGCAGCATCAGGCGCGCTCGGCTGAGATCCCGGCCAACGTGATGAACCTGGTTTTCACGACGCCGCGCGGGACACCGATCGATCCGCGGAATGCCAACCGGCAGTTCGGGGAGTTCCTCCGCAGGAACGAGTTGCCGCATATCCGTGTTCACGACCTCCGGCACACTGCCGCCAGCCTTCTGCTCGCGCAAGGGCTCACCCTGGAGGACGTCAAGCGCTATCTCGGCCACTCATCGATCGTCCAGACGAGCAACACCTATGGCCATCTTGTCGCCGGACGCTCGGCCGAAGTGGCAGCCGGGATGGACCGCGCGGTGATCGGCTAGCTGTCTGACGGACTAGCCCGCAGAGCCACCTATGGGACCTGCAGGCCCAGGGCGTGTCCTGGCTCGGGGACCAGCGCAGCGGGCTCTGGCTTGCCTACCCTGACGTCTGTAGAGAATTAGGCTCAACCCGTCCTTGAACGGCCCGTCTGGGGTACGCGCCGTCCTTGTGACGGAGCGCCAGCCTGACGGGTGGGCGCTGGCTGGCGATGTGCGGACGCTATCGCTTAGCTGAGTTTGTATGGATACGGGGATATGTTGCCGGTTGAAGGGATGAGGTTCACCAGATCAGCGACGGGGTGGTTGACAACGCTCCTTATGAGCGGGTCCATCGGCAATGTCTGGTATGGGGCGTCGACAGTCTTCTCCATCCAGACAACCAGGGCTTTGCTAATGTCTATTTGGGCCAGATACTCGGTCCCGCTTCGATAATCGGAAGGCTGCCGAAGTAGATCCAGCCCGTCCCCATTGTAGATGGCGAACCCAGTAAGAATGTTCTGCCCATTCAGTTGATGCAGTTCCTGCTCCATCTGTATGACAGGAAGCATCTTGCTCTGGCGCACGGGTGAATTCCAAATGACCCCGCTAGTGAGATCGAGTTCGTCGCTGTCAATGCCGACTCGGCCCAGGTTGACCGGAACATAGAAGTTCTTGGTCCGAGGGTCAGCCGACATGCTTTCAAAGCCAACATAGGCCACCAGCGACTTGGTGTTGGTCTTAGAATTGAGTACCTCTTCTTCTCCGAGGAGTACTCCCTGACAGTTAGCAGATACGGCTGGCGCCGTAAGGTCGATCTTGGTGTTCTCTGTGTTGATGATGTTCTCTGGCAGAGATACCGGGCTGTTCAGGTACTCTGAGAATCTGCCCTTGGGGAACGCGAACGCGTGACCGTCTTGGTCTCGCCCCTCGACGAACTTGGTGAGGGCTGTCATCAGCTGTTCGTGCGTGACTGGACTGGCGCTCACATCAGGAGTCTCCGACTGCGTCGGCTCTGTCGATGTCGCTTCGGCCGACCGCGCTGGCGTGGCATCTATCACCGGAGTGGGAGTTGCGTTTAGCGACGCAGTCATGGAAGTCAATGCGGATGGAGTCGGACCAGTAGGAGCAGAAGACGGAGTCCCGCCGGAACAGCCTACTTCCAGTAGCAGCACCGCTGCTCCTAAGGTCGAGAGCCTTCTCGCGGTGACTACTCTTCGCTCTGGACGCCAGGGCCGGTTGCTTGCTGCCGTCTTCAACGTCACTCCCTCAACAGCTTTGCCATTTGCTCACCTTAAGCTCCAACAGGCCCCACTTCAAGTCAGCCGATCGACGGGCGACGCGTTGCGGTGGATCTCGCGCAAATCGTCATCGAGGAGATCGACAGCGCCGGGTAATCTGGACCGACGCTGGGCTGGACCGAGGATCCGCCTGCAGGCTGAATGTGTCGCCTCCTCGGCACCGGCCTCCGTCTCGGTGAGGCGCTGGGCTTGCGATGGGCCGATATTGACCTCGAGGACGGGAAGATATCCGTTCGAGGCTCGCTACGACCTCAGCCGCTGAAGCTGTGCGGTGCGATCCACGTCTTGCGCTCGTCGAGACGAAGACGGCCGCCTCGCGACGGACTCTCGCCGCCCCGGGGTTTGTGCTTGAGGCACTTCGGCAGCATCAGGCGCGCTCGGCCGAGGTCCCGGCCAACGTGATGAACCTGGTATTCACGACGCCGCGCGGAACGCCGATCGGCCCGCGGAATGCCAACCGGCAGTTCGGGGAGTTCCTGCGCAGGAACGAGTTGCCGCATATCCGGGTCCACGACCTCCGGCACACTGCCGCCAGCCTCCTGCTCGCGCAAGGGCTCACCCTTGAGGACGTGAAGAGATACCTGGGGCACTCATCGATCGTCCAGACGAGCAACACCTATGGCCATCTTGTCGCCGGACGCTCGGCGGAGGTCGCGGCTGGGATGGACCGCGCGGTGATCGGGTAGCAGCACTGGGTTCAAGTTCGTCGGGTCGGTTTGGCTACGAAGACGGCTCACTTATCATTCGAGCCAGTCCCAGCATCCGGCTATATGTTTCGAGTGAGGAGGCGAGTTGATGACTTCGGACCGATGGGAACACTGCGCCGTCTACTGGGGGGATTCGCCGGAGCTTGTTTTCTACGGAATGCAAGGTGAGCAGGCCGTCGCCATTGGCGATGGCCGGAAGAAGTCGAGCCCAGGCGACCGCGGCAAGACCTACGCCAGGTTGGGTGCCGAAGGTTGGGAAGTACTTCAAGCGGCGTATCCAGTAGGCTCGTGCCAGAACGCGCCGACCGGCGGCGAGCATCTATTACGTGTGTGGGCGATCGCCAATCGGTTTCGCGAGCGGTACCCAGAAGAGGCCGGGAAGGCGCCCAGATAAGCGCCAGACGAGCGCCGATCGCTACCGTGTCGCCCAGGCCCCGCTCCGCTCAGCGCCGACGATCCCGCGGCCTGCCGCCAGTCCTGGCGCTGGCGTCGGGGCCGCTCCGCGCCGGGACGCCCGATCTCGGCGACGACCGAGCAACCCTGTCCGGGGCGTCGCGGCTCGCTATCATTAAATGCAGTGTGCGTTCGGTATAGGGGGTAGACCGCTGATGGAGCAAGGGACGCCGCGAGTTCGCATTTCAGCTGTGCGCCGCGCTTCGATCTTTGAGCGCTCCGGCGGACTTTGCCAGCACGGCTGTGGTCGCGCGATCACGCTGGAGACCTTCCACGTCGCCCACTTACGTTCCCATGCGCACGGCGGCCCGGAGATTGACGAGAACCTCGAAGCGTGGTGCACCCGCTGTAACTACGAGCAAGGTTCCACTGACGTCGCCGACCCGCGCATCCCGCCACGGGAGTGGCAACTTGAGGCGCTCGATCCGGTAGTCGCGCGCATCAGAGCCGACGGCGCCGCCACGGTCTCCGCCGCCCCAGGCGCGGGCAAGACCGTCTTCGCCGGGCTCGTGTTCGAGGCCCTGCGCGACGCGGACTTCGTGGATCGGATGGTCGTGCTGACGCCACGACGCACACTCGTCGGTCAGTGGGCGCACGCCCTCGCCGCGTCGAGGCACATCCAGCTCAAACCCGACGCGCCTATGGAGCGCCGCGGTCAGCACGGTACCGTGATGACGTACGCAGCACTCCTCACGCAAGAGAATGTGGACCTCCAGCGGCGGATAGCCGCGGGACTTGACGCGAGAACGCTCCTCGTTCTCGACGAGGTGCATCACGTCGGCGAGCCCACCGATGGAACGTCGCAGTCGGCGTGGGCTCGCAGCGTGGCCGATTTCGCGGGCACCGTAGACAAGCAGCTCCACGTAGCGGGCGTCCTCAACATGTCGGGGACGCTCTGGCGCTCCAAGCCCACAGAACGCATATCGACCGTTCGATACCGCACCCTCGCCGAGGGCACGTTGGAGTCGATGGTCGATTACGAGGTGCCCGCCGAGCGGTTGATCCTCGCGGGCGAACTTCGAGCTCTCGATCTATTCCGCCTTGATGCGCGGGTGAAGATCTCGGACCTCACGAAGCTCCAGACCGTTGACTCAAACCTAGCCGACCTTGACGAACCCGCGACCAAGGTGGCTATCGGCGCGTTGTCCACGTCGGCCGACTGGCGCCGGGCCTTCGTTGAGAGCGTGCTGCACCGCCTCGAAGTCGCGTCTCGCTCGCTCAACGGGTTGCATGCGAAGGCGCTCATAGTGGCGGCGCGACAGGAGGACGCGCGTCAGTTCGCTGTTGAGGTGAACCGCCAGATGCAGGCGCGAGGGTTGCAGCCGCTCGCCGAGGTTGCCGTGTCCGATGACAACGATGCGGTCGCCGTACTTGAGCGGTTCAAGAAGGCACCTCGGTCGGGCGTCCTTTGCACCGTCGATATGGCTGGCGAAGGGTACGACTGTCCGGAGATAGTCGTCGTCGGTTATGCCAGCAACAAGTTGACGACGCTGTATGTGCGGCAGGTCGTCGCACGTGCGATGCGCGTCACATCCAACGAACGCGCGGCTCACCGCATTCTGCCGGCGGCCATTGTCGTCCCCGACGTAGGCATAGTCGTTGACAAGATCGCTTCGTACCTCGCGCCGTTCGTTAGCGAGGTCTTCCAACGCGATGCCGAGCAGCCGACCGACACGCCGGAACGTCCGGAAGTCCAACAGACGTTGCTGCCAAGGTACACCGTTGAAGGCGTCACGCCGGGAGACGCCAACGTGACGGTCCCGCACCTGGACGGGACGCGATACGACCTCGACGGCGCGGTCGTCGCGCAGATGGAGAAGCAGTTGGCTGGCATCCAGGTGCCGGAGGTCTATGCGGCGAGGTTCCTTGTCGCCGCGAAGCGGACGATCGGCGACATCCTCGATAACCGCCCGTTCGATGGGTTGCCGAGCGACGCGGCGGCGCTGGACGCTTTCATAGCAGGCGTCAACGGATCAACCCCGAAACCCCCTACGCCGCCGCCGACGACGGAGCCGGTCGCGTTCTCCTCGATCGAGGACCGAGCAAAACTCCTACAGGCGGCCATGAAACGCCTGGAGGGCTGGTGGGTCTACAACGGCTCGAGCCCGGTAGGTGTCTTCGCTGCAGACGCCAACACCGCTGCGGGCATCCGCAAAGGTGGTCGGGGCCAGGCGGACCTTCCGAAGCTGGAGCGTGCCTTGGACTACGAGCAACGCATGATTCGGACGCTGTGTGCGCAGAAAGACATGAAACCGCCAAGGGGCGTGTGAAGTGACAGACGATCTCGTCGATGCGAATGGCCGAGAGGTCATCGCATTCACCGGCAAGGTGCAGAACCTCCAGCGGGTCGCCGAGCTGACTCATTCCATCATTGAGATGGCGGAGTCTGGGGCGTGGCGCGAATACTCCACGGCGATTGGCCATCAGCGATGGCTCGACGCCGAGTACGACTACTTCCTCATTTCGTGCCAACTCCAACGAGACGATGTCGCGCGCGTCCTCGCCTGGAACGCCGACTCCGCCAAGCTCGCTCCATTGATGGATCGCGACGCGCCCTCAGATCGTAGGCGGCCGTTCGAGAAGGCCGCCGAGGAGTGGTCTGCGCCAGGAACCGAGCCTCTCGTGCGAAGAGCGGAACGTCTCGGTTGGCTATCCCGTTCGGGACAGATGACCGCCTCGCCAGTTCCCAAGCGAGCGCGAGCTTTCGCTGCGACCGGACTGACGATGGAAGAACGAGCGCGCCGGACTCGCGCGGAGCGAATACCTGCCGACCGGCGGCACGTACTGGATGGCATCGCCCATCAACTCCTCGAGGAAGTTCCCCAAGAGCACGAACGACGTTACGTCATCGATCGAATTCTTCGCCGTCACGACGAACCGTGATTGAGGAAAGGCGAGCTAGACCTGGAGAAGAGGAGTGGGAAGAGCGAGTCGCGAAAAACGTGAACGCCGTGCGCCGGCCTCCGTGGACCGAGCACTCTTGCCACTGTCGAGGATAGGGGCACGCAAGTGGTCCGAACAGACGCGCCGGATTTCGAGTACATCAAAGTGGGCGTGACCCCTGATCTCGTGGAAGAGTGCTTCGTGATCGAATTGGATGGCCCCGGTCAGTATCGGAAGGCCCGGCTCCGCCTGCACACGACGGAGGTCCTCGACCTGCAAAAGAAGCTGAGTAACGCGATCACCGACTGGATGGGTTTGTCAGCCGCGCGAATTGTCGAGTTGGCGGAACAGCAGACCAACGTCCACGAATAGTTGGGCATCGCCACGTGGACGCTGGACGATTATCGAGCGCCAGCAACGGTGGAGGTCGTGAAATCGATGGTCCATTACCTATTTGATACGAGGGGTAGTTGGGTCGCTTTCGCCATGGGCCAGTATGTATATGCCGCGAGCGGCTCCCGTTGCATCGGCTGGTTTGCCTTCGGCGATGAAGACGTGATCACGCTTCAAGGCAGGTACCTCGGAACGGTCGTCGGGGATCGCCTTGTCCACTTCATAAGCCATCCGAATCGGGGTAATCCGGGGAACCCTGGAAATCCTGGGAACCCTGGAAACCCGGGCAATCCGGGGAACGCAGGAGCGAGTGGCTCCATCGGTGGCGCTCGCGACGTGCAGGCGGGCGACTACTAGACCTTGATCTCTTGGGTTAGTGATAGGGCGACGTTAGACCTCTGGAATGCTTGGTCGTAACGCCGAACGTACGACTAGTGACGGCAGGAGTCGACGAACGTCGGTCGCGGTCTGCGGAAAAGCGTGCCGAGTCCGCCAATGTCGAGGCTCGGCTCTTCGACTTGCGCATGGGGCGCCTCGCGGAGACCAGGGTGCTGATGCTGGCGATGACGAGAGAGGCTGCCGGCTACCGCGACTCCAGTATTCGGCTCCTTTACCATCGAGACCATGTCCAACCTGAGCTGGACCGCATTGCAGGACCACCAACCCTCCGTGAACCTGAGGATGGATTAGGGCTGCGCGGTGGGCTGTATGACGGCGACGCGTCCGGGTGTTCTCATCGAGGGCGGTGCCCGTCATCGGCGTCCGTGGACTCCGGCGGATTGGCATCTACCAGTATGTGGCGTCTCGCCGTCGCCGAGATTGCTACATAGATTGCTACATTTCGCCCCGTTGAGGGCCTGATTCGTGCTCAGAATCGGCCCAGAACCTTCTAGCTTCGGATCAGATGGTCGGGGGT
>PMXQ01000124.1 GCA_003171065.1 Chloroflexota bacterium | reverse complement strand
CACCGGCCTCCGCCACGAAGTAATCGCCGCTGATGCCCGGGGCGCAGTCGCCACCCGTGACCGTGTAGGTGGATCCGCCCATGGTCACAGTGAAAGAACCACCGCCCGATGCCTGGGCTTGGGTTGGAGTGACGGTTGGCTTCTGGACGGACGCGCCCGGCGTGGCGGCCTGCTTCTGGCCGGACGCGGCCGGCGTGGCTCCTCCACCCCCGGCCGCCTGGGTCGCCCCTGAGCCGCCGCAGCCCGCTAAGGCCATCACGGCCAAGAGTGAAACCAGAGCGAATCTGCGCATATCCGTCCTCCTCGATTTGGCAGCCAACGGGACATGCGCCCGTCTTGCCGGTAACTGTAGGCCTAGCATTCGGACGTGGCTATAGCCTTTGGTGCCGACAGAGGCTACTGGAAGAGCCGCATGGCTCAGGCCTCCGCTCACGGCCGGTCCGAGGGTGCGGCCGACGATCCTCGCTCCTGGTAGGACGCCATACGCGATCGACCGATGAAGCGGCTAGTGGCAGCCGAAGGTGCCCGAAATCGAGCTGCCTCCGGAGAGGCTCGATCCTGAGAAGGTGCCCCCCTGGTTTGACCCCATTGCCAGGGAGGCGTTGGACCCCAGGAAGAAACTGGTGCCCCGTACCGAACCAATGACCAGGGCGGCGTCGACGCCGCCTCTATGGCCGTGGTCGCAGCATGTCCGGGCATGGAGATCGCCGTGACCGAGTGGAAGGCCATCGGTGAAACGAACGTCGGTCGCTTCGACGTTCCCCGTCTGGAGATCGCCCCTTCGGTCAGTCCGTCGGCGCTCATGACAATGCTGGCCGGGTAACGACGGGGCCCTACGCGTTTCCCGATGTTCCGCGCGAACTCCTCATAGGAGGGGCCGCCGCGACACCATGGAGCGTTAGTGGGACCTAGCGCCCCTCGGTTGGATGGATGCCTACGGTATCGCCCTACCGTCCGGGATCTTCCGGCGACTGATCAAGGCCCGACGTGGCCGCGAGAACTGAGCCGACGCCGGGCCCGCGACGAGCGCGGCACACCAACGTCAAGATGGTCCCATTAGAGTTCTCAACCCAAGCCCACGGAAGCCGTCGCCGATCGGGGTGGGAATGGCTTCCCTAGGTTGGCTTTCAGGGTCTCAAGGTCGCCCGATGACAGGAAGGTCTTCGCCAGTCCGGCCTCGTCTTCGGGAGCGTTGCAAGGGTGCGAGAATGTGCGCCAAACGCGGGAGGCTTGGACACCTGGCCAACATGGCCGCTGGGACCACGCCGAGCTACTGACGAAACCAGCCCGTGTCGAAGCATCCCGGGGAGGAACAGAGATGACCGGACGCGGTGCGGGTAGTCACGTTCTGGCGAGCATCGCCATCGTGGCATTGCTGGCCGGTTGCGGCGGGGGCTCCCAATCGCCGAGCGCGGCATCGAACGCCAGCGGGCAACCCGCCACGCCCACACCGACGCTCGCTCATGGGCCTGCCGGGTTCAGCCCCGCCGGATCGATGACGTACGCCCGCGCCTACCACACCGCCACCCTCCTCGCCGACGGCCGCGGAGTCTCTTGGCTCGCGACCACGGCGCGTGCCACCAGCGGCCTAGTTCTGGTCGGCCTCAAGGACGGCGTTGATCTCCTCGGTGGTGTCATCGTCTGAGGAGTGCGCCGAACCCATCCCCGTAGCGGCGACGCCTGGGCGATGGATCTAGCGGATCAGTCGTCCCGGACGCATGACCGCAATCAGACGGTATCCAGGCGCCGCAGCCCCGCCTCGGCAAGCCGCTGGATCGAGGCGAGCTGTTCTGCCAGCACCTCGCGCCCTAGGCCGGTCAGGCGGTACGGGCGACGACGATCCTCGCCGGGCAGTGACTCGATGAGACCGTGGGCCTCTAGGCGCGCGAGTGCGCCGTACAGCGTTCCCCGCCCCAGACGTACTCCGGCGAACCCAGCGACGTCTTCGATGATGGCGTAGCCGTGTTTGGGCCCTTCCGCCAGGCTCGTCAGGATGAGCAGCCCAGGCTCCGCGCGGTGACCTCTTTCGCTCGTATGACGGGGCACGGTGCTGGCTCCTCGGGAGCGATGTGCGTCCGTATCGTAGCGCGGCATAGGTCGTAGCACGGAGTGCAGATTGGGTCCGTCACCCCAGGCGACGACTGCGCCGCCCGACGTGAGAGCGAGGCTGTGGAACATGCCCGCGGAGATCGCGGTGACGCCCGAGACTCCGGGCCGCGGCGTCGGTCCGACCGTAGCCGCTGGATCCCCCGACGACAACAGACCCTGTTTCCGCCTCGCGTACTGCACCGGACGATCGGGCCGGCTTGAGGGTGCCTGAGTCCTATAGAAATGCGGTTGCCCCTCACCGATGCTTTCGGTGAGGGGATTCATGCCCAACCAAGGAGCGACAGGTGCTTCGTCCCATGCCGAACAGGTACGCCACGGTGTTCGCCGCGGCGGCCGTCGCCCAGCTCCTGGACCTTGCGACATTCGTCCCCGCTGTTGCCCGCGTGGGTATCGGTGCCGAGAGCAACCCGTTGGCGCGGACGCTGTACCTGTCTGTGGGTCCGTTGGGGCCGGCGGCTCTGAAGGCGGCCGCGATCGCCATGATGTTGCTGGTTCTGGTGCGAGTGGTGAAGCGCTTCCCGGCCTACACCGTTCCGTCCGCGGCGCTCGTGGCAGGGATCGGACTGTTCGGGGCCGCCTCGAACCTTCTGTTCGGGTTGATTCGCTAGAGCGAATTGCCGATGTTGCTCAAAACAGTGTTGATCTGGCCACCCAGGAAGAGCAACGCGGTGATCGCCAAGATTGCGATGAGGGCGAGGATGAGGGCGTACTCGGCGAGAC
Organism: Chloroflexota bacterium; assembly: GCA_003171065.1. Classification (GTDB taxonomy): domain Bacteria; phylum Chloroflexota; class Limnocylindria; order Limnocylindrales; family CSP1-4; genus Fen-1039. Next base: position 671 of record PMXQ01000124.1, on the reverse strand, counting down.
CCTGACCGGCCTGACTGTTGCGTCTCTGTAGCGTCTGCATATCGATTCCTACCCCAAGTGTGAGGGTGGCATCAACGACTACGTTGGATGCATCACTCGTCAATAGTACTGCCGCCAGCCAAGTACTAAATCCGTTCTGCACCACAGGTGGTGCGTTCTGCCACCATCACGGCAACCGCCTCATCGAGAATTGGCCTCAGGAACGAGTTTCCTCCCGGAATGTCCTGATGCCGGCCGTGGCTAGGGTCACCCCAAGCGCTCTCGCCTGATCGTGGTTCGTGCAGTGGAAATGGAGGGGAAGACCACCCTCTCGTCAGTTATCCTCGGGTCTGAACCCCTTCAGCTGGCCCGAGGGTTCACCCCGAGTCTGGCCCGACTGATACGTGGGGGCCCCTCTGCCACTCTGCGTGCGCCAGTCCGTGCCACCCGCACCACAACACCATGGCTTGAGTGCGTAGTGCCCGGCGCCGCGCTCGTCTCGGTCCTACCGCGCCGGCCTCGATCGTTCTTGGCCCGGGCCTATGGCGAATCCGAATGCCGGCCGCGAGGCCATCCGCCCCAGTGTGTCTAGGTCAGCTGGTGACTGTCACCGTCTGGGACCCGGTTATCGAGGCGGTCGTCTTGTCGGTCGCCCGAACCCACTGGCTACCGGCAGTCTTCAGAACCAACGC
>PMXQ01000033.1 GCA_003171065.1 Chloroflexota bacterium | reverse complement strand
CGGCGCGGGCCGGGCTCGAGATCAACGAGAGGCATCCGCACTTCTACTACATCGACCGCTATCCGATCGGACTCGACGCCACCGTGTATTCCAGCGGCGGCCAGACGTGGGATCTCAAGTGGACCAACGACACGCCCAACCCGATCGTGATTCGAGGCTACACGACATACGGGTCCAAGAGCACGATCACGTTCCAGCTGTGGAGTCTGCCACTCGACCGGAAGGTCACCTTCAGCGCCGCGTACAAGGCGAACGTCGTGCGGGCTGTCGATCGCACGGAGTACGTGACCACGCTGAAGCCGGGCCAGGAGAACCGCGCGGAGTACCCGACGGCCGGTTTCTCTACGTCAAGGACCCGCACCGTGACCGACTCGACCGGCAAGGTGATCCATCACGACACCTGGGTTTCTCACTACGGCAAGGTCGACGGACTCCTGCAGATCGGGCGCGCGAAGACTCCAAAGCCGACCCCGACGCCCGGCCCGCCGGCACCGACCGCGGCCGCGCTGGCGCCAGCCACGCCGGCCACGATCCCGAACCCGACGCCGGGCCCCCGCCGCCGAAAGACCGGGTAGCCCAGACGCCGGTCCGCGGGGGACGATCCCGGACGTACGGCAGACAAGGAACCGTCGGGCTGAACTACGCTGGATCCACTCGCATGGGAGACCGGGCATGAAGGTCTTGTTCGTCGGTGGCACCGGCCTGATCAGCAGCGCCTGCTCGCGTTTGGCCGTGGAGCGCGGCTTCGACCTCTTCCTCCTCAATCGCGGCAGCGATCCGGACCGGGCACGCGGCGCAACGACGCTCGTCGCCGACCTGCATGACGAGGCGGCGACCGAGAGAGCGCTGGCCGGCCACCGGTTCGATGTCGTAGTTGACTGGATCGCGTACACCGCGGGGGACGTCGAGCGCGACCTGCGGCTCTTCCGCGACCGGGCCGACCAGTTCATCTTCATCAGCTCCGCGAGCGCCTACAAGAAGCCGCTCGGCGATTGGATCATTCGCGAGGACACGCCACTCGCCAATCCGTTCTGGGATTACTCGCAGAACAAGATCGCCTGCGAGGAGCGCCTTATGCGGGCGTACCGCGAGGACGGCTTCCCGGTCACGATCGTCCGCCCGTCGCTCACCTACGGCGACACGCAGGTGCCGCTGCTGGTCAACAGCTGGGAGCAACCCTTCACGGCGATCGCGCGGATGCGCGCTGGGAAGCGGCTCATCGTGCCCGGCGACGGCACGTCACTGTGGACGATGACCCACAACAGCGACTTCGCAGTGGGCTTCGTGGGCCTGCTGGGTCGACGCGGGGCGATCGGCCATGCCTTCAACATCATGTCGGACGAAGTCCTGACCTGGGACGAGATCTATCGCCAGACCGCTGCCGCCGCGGGTGTGGAAGCGCGAATCGTTCACATCGCGTCCGACTTCATCACGGCCTGCATCCCTGACATGACCGGGACGCTGATTGGCGACAAGGCGGTGAGCGCCGTCTTCGACACCACCAAGATCAAGCGTTTCGTGCCCGACTTCCGCGCCGTGACGCCCTACTCGGAGGGGATCCGGCGGACCGTCGCCTGGTTCGACGCGGACCCCGCCCGACAGAAGGTGGACGCCGAGATGGACGCCCGGTGGGATCGCCTGATCGCGGCCTACGAGCAGGGCCTGGCGAACGCAGTGAAGGTGTTCGCGCCTGGGGCCTGAGTCGCGAGCGGCGAGCGTCGCGGACGGGCCGCTGGCCATCCCGATTAGAGTCGTCTCGCGCCGCCAAACCTCCGGCGTCAAGTCACGTACGCGTGCTACGTCTTGGAATCGTGAGGTCCGCCATCGGTCTGCAAGGCTGGATCGGGACCGCGTCTCCCCCTACTTCCAGTAGCCGGTGATGTCGAGGGCGATGTTGGCAGTGGAGCCGGTAGTGCCGGCCCATTCGAGAGCGACGTGACCGCCAGATCCGAGAGCGACATCGAAGCCGTTGGCCTCGGAGTGCCCGGCCGCGGCGTTGAGGGTAGAGGTGGTCGCTGTAGCCACGATCTCAGGTGATACCAGAGCCCAGCCGGAGCTCGAAGGGGTAAGGAGGGTCAGGTTGCCGCTGATGCCGGCGGCACCCGAGGGGACACCGCCAGTACCGACGATGGTGAAGAGCCGCGAGGTCCGGCTGGCGAAGGTGCCCGACAGGCCCAGGGACACCGAGGAATCGAGGACCCGGACCGGTGCGATGGCATAGAAGGACAGACCACCGGCACCTGCGGTGAAGTAGCCGGTGACATCGAAGATGACATTGGCGCTCGAGCCGGCGGTGCCGCACCACACGACCGATAGCTTGCCGCCAGAGAGACCCACGCTGACCCCGTTGGCCACGGTCGAGCCGGCAGCCACGTTGACGCTCGAGGTGCTGGGTGAGGCGGCCATGGTCGGTCCCAAAGAGACATAGCCAGCGCTTGTGGCGCCGGTCACGGTCAGGTTGCCTGTGACCGCGACCCCGCTAGGCGGCACCAGAGCGCTCGACCCACCGAGCGGCGTCACACCGGCCACGGGGAACGTCCGCACGGTCCGGTTGGGCAGCTTTGTCAGGGGGCCGATATGGGTTACCCCGCCGCCGGTCGGTCTGGTATCGAGGACCCGGCCTGGTGTGACGGTGTGGTAGGTAGCTCCAGACGTGCCGGGTAGAAAGTAGCCGGTCACATCGAAGATGAGATTGGTGGTGGCACCCGACGTGGAGGAGCGATAGACAGCCGAGAGTGAACCATTGGCCGCCAGGGCGAGGGTCACGTTGTTGGCACGGACGTCGCCCTTCACGAAGTTCAGGCTCGACTTGGTACCGCCGGCGGAGACGGCCGGACCCAGATCGATGACACCGGTCGCGGTCTCACCCACGACCGTGAGATTGCCGGTCACCGCCACCGCGTTGACCGGGACCGCTGGGGCACTGCCACCCCCCACGTACTCTGCTCCGGCGATGCTGAACTTACGGACGGTGCCGGCGACGAACGGGTTCGACAGACCGATGTTGGTGTGGCCGCTCCCGGTCGGGCGGGTGTCCAGGACCCGCCGCGGGCTGATGGCGGTATAGCTCGAAGCGGGCAAGATCACCACGATGCCGCTCTGCGAGCCCGTTATCGAGGCTGCGGTCGTGTCGGTGGCCGTCACTGACCAGGTGCCGGCGGAGTAGAGGGTGACGTTGAAGGAGCGGACGCCCTTGTCGGCGGCGGTGAACGTGTAGTCCGCGGGCAATACCGCGGCCGGATCGGTGCTGGAGAAGTGGACGGTGCCGCGATAGCCGATGGCGGTATTGCCGGATGCATCCCGGGCGCGGACGGACACCGAGCCCGCCACCCCCGCGGTCCGCGGCGACCCGATCCCCGAGACGGAGAGATGCGTGGCCGGGGCAACGAGGGCGAGGCTGTGAGCGCCTCCCGTAGCGATCGCAGTGACGCCCGACAGGCCTGCCGGGACGGTGGCCTGGCCGTGGTTGTTGTAGCCCCAGGCGACGACAGTGCCGTCCGACTTCAGGGCGAGGCTGAAGTCGCCGCCGGCGGCGATCGCGATGACGCCCGAAAGGCCTGCCGGAATGTCGGTCTGGCTGTAGGTATCCCAGCCCCAGGCGACGACAGTGCCGTCCGACTTCAGGGCGAGGTCGAATTCCTCCCCGGCGGCGATCGCCTTGACGCCCGACAGGCCGGCCGGGACGTCCATTGTGTGGTTGTAGTTCTCGCCCCAGCCGACGACCGTGCCGTTCGACTTGAGGGCGAGACTGTCGTCGTACCCGGCTGAGATCGCGACGACACCCGACAGGCCGACCGGGACGTTGGTCTGGCCGTCGCCGTCATCGCCCCAGCCGACGACCGTGCCGTCCGACTTGAGCGCGAGACTGAAGTCGTACCCGGCAGCGATAGCCCTGACGCCTGAGAGGCCGGCCGGTATGTCGGTCTGGTGGAGGAAATCGTAGCCCCAGCCGACGACCGTGCCGTTGGCCTTGAGGACGAGGTTGTGGTCGCCTCCGGGGGAGATCGCGGCGACTCCCGTCAGGCCCGCCGGGACGTCGGTCTCGTGGACGTTGTCGAAGCCCCAGGCCACGACCGTGCCATTGGTCTTGAGAGCGATGCTGTGATACTCGCCGGCGCCGATCGCCTTGACGCCCGACAGGCTTGTCGGACCATCTGCCTGGTGGTAGCCATCGAAGCCCCAGGCAGCGACGGGGCCACGCCCGGCCGAGGACACCAGGGCGAGGCTGTGGCCTCCTCCGGCGGCGACCGCGGTGACGCCCGAGAGGCCGGCCGGGACCGTAACATGCGTACCGCTGAGGTCCGCGCCCCAGGCGACGACCGTTCCGTCCGCCTTGAGGGCGAGAGAGTCGAAGGCCCCGGCGGAAAGCGCCACGATGCCCGAAAGAGCGGCCGAGGGAACCGTGGTCTGGCCGTATGCACTGCTACCCCAGGCGATCACGCTGCCGTTCGACTTGAGGGCCAGGCTGTGGTACGCACCGGCGGCGATCGTGGTGACGCCGGATAGCGCAGCCGCCGGGACATCGCCCTCGCCCTCGCCGTCGCTGCCCCAGGCGACGACCATGCCGTTCGACTTCAGGGCGAGGCTGTGATTGTCGCTGGCGGCAATCGCGATGACGCCCGTTAAGCCGGCCGGGACTTCGGTCTGGTGAAAGAAGTCGTCGCCCCACGCGACGACAGTTCCGTTGGCTTTGAGGGCGACGCTGTGCGAGTACCCGGCGGCGATCGCGACGACGCCGGTCAGGCCGGGCGGGACGGTGGCCTGGCCGTAGTAATTCCAGCCCCACGCGACGACCGTGCCGTTCGACTTCAGGGCGAGGCTGTGATTGTCGCCGGCGGCAATCGCGATCACGCCCGTCAGGCCGGCTGGCACGTTCGTCTGGCCTTCGCCGGTGGCACCCCAGGCAACGACCGTGCCGTTCGACTTGAGGGCGAGGCTGTAGCTGTACCCGGCACCAACGGCCTTGACGCCCAGGAGGCCGGCTGGGACGTTCGTCTGGCCATAGGTGTCTTGACCCCAGGCTGTGACCGTCCCCGACGCCGAGCCCGATGTCGACGCCGGGCCTGCCGCCGCCACAAGCGCGGCCAGCGGCCCGGCCCAGACCGCCAAGAGGCCAGAGAGCAGGAGCGCCGCCGGGCCGAGGCTCAGGAGCCGGACCAGCGGCCGGCGCGAAGCGGGAGTGGTACCGCGAAAGGGAATCCCAGCTGCCGTGAATGACTTCACCGAACCCCGCTCCTCTCGGTACCGCCAGATCCGAGCTCCTGCCCGGATCTGCAACGGATCGCATCGACCGACTATGGCGACGCCCGATCCACGTTGGTACACCCCACCAGTGAGCCGGATCGGACGGTACCGCCCGGTCGGTTCCTGCTCGTCGGGATGGCCTCCTGCCCGATGGCGGACGAGCGCATCCATCTTAGGAGTTTGAAGGTGAGCATATGTAGCCGATGGCCGCGGCCTCCGGCAGGCGCCGGCGAGCGCATGCTCGGAGAGCGCTTCGACGGGGCGTGACACGAGATCGGCGAGATCGGAGCTCGTGACCTCGCCACTGCGGCGGTTGCCGCCCAGTGGCATCCGACCGAGAACGGCACGAAGAAGCCGCAGGATTTCTCCTACGGCTCCGAGCAATACGCGTGGTGGCAATGCGATCGCTACCACACTCACATCTGGCGGGCAAGGATCAACTCACGGACGGGCGTCGTCGCCTCGGGCTGTCCGCGACGCGCTGAGCTCGCCGGCAAGGGTGACGCCAAGACGCCGCAGGATCTCGCCCAGATCGCCGCCGTGCGCGAGGCCGCTATTGCCTGACCCCGACACCACGGCGGCGCATTGTCTCAGTGCGGGTCAGATGGTAGGGCGTGGATCGCCTCGCACGAGAACGTAGAAAACGTCGTCCTCTGGGTTCCCGTTGCGGTCGAGGTCCCAGGCCCTGCGCACGCCTTCGCGCGAGAAGCCAGCACGTTCGGCCACACGACCCGAGGCGTCGTTTTCGGGGTGTGTATAGAGTTCGAGACGGATCAGGCTGGACGTTTCGAGGGACCAATCAACCAACAGACGCAGTGCGCGCGTCGCGACGCCCCTACCACGGGCATTGGGAGCAAGCCAGTAGCCGAACTCCGCCCGGTGCTCCGCCCGACGATGTCGGGCAATGGATCCGAGGACCTCGCCGATGGCAGCGTCAGTAATGGCGAAGGATCGTTCGTCCTCACTGGCCCAGTCGAGAGCGCGGGCCGCCACATACTTCCTGGCAACGGTCTCTGTGTATGGCTGCGGAACCGGCAGGAAGCGAATGATCAGTGCGTCCTGGCACGCCGCCCAAACCGCGGGTGCGTCCTCCGGCTCCCAGGCTCGCAGCCTCACGACCCCATCAGTTAGCACCACCGGCTGCTCCCCCGCGATCACCCTCCTTCGCTAGTCTTCATGAACGCCTGACCTATGAGCGAGACCCCCGTCTGCGCAAGTCCTGTGACGGCGTTTCTTCTACCAGCGAACGGAAACAAGATCCGCATCTGTTCTCGCAACGAGATTGTAGATGAGCCTCGACCCCCTCTATCGAATCCACGTCGGTGGATGGCGATGCGGTCCTGCGGACTAGAGTTTTCCAGACGGCGTCGGTCATCCGGTATCGCCCGCATCGCCAAGGAGGGGTGGTTTGACCTGTCGCGACGCAGTGGCGCGGTGGTGACCGTCGGATGCGCGAGAACGGCAGGGACGGCTGACCCGGAGGTCAACGGCGACGGTCATTCCCGATGGCCGCGACCGTGCTGCCGTTCGCGTGCCGGGACAGATTCCGGAGTCGCATCAAATGTGCTGCCGGTGCGCCCACACTTCGATGAACGGGGAGAGGCACGGGAGCCGCAGGCTCCCACCCGCGCGGCGTCCCCATACGGTCGCCTAGACCGTCGCGCAGGGCCAATGGCGAGCCCGCCCCCCGATGCCGGGCATGTATGTGCCCGTGGAGGTTCTCGTGGCGTTGAACGCAGTGGTGTTCCCGATCCTGCCCGGAAAGACGGCGGAGTGGCGAGAATTCATCGGCGAGCTGAACGGCGCGCGCCGCGCTGAATTCGTCGAATCGCGAAGGCGAGCCGGGGCCGAGGAGCGCACATTCCTTCAGCCGACCCCGATGGGCGATGTGGTGATCTTGACGATCGAAGCCGAGGATCCAGAGCGGTCATTCGGACAGATGGTGAGCGCCAAGGACGCGTTTACCGTCTGGTTCCTCGCCCGAGTCAAGGCGATCCACGGCGTCGACCTGTCCGCGCCGATGCCGAACGGTTCCCCGTCCAAACTTGTGGTCGACACGAGCGCGGTGCTCGTCCTGGCGAAGTAGGCGGGAACCGCGCTGCGCCAGCGCGGGGTCAGCCACCAGGTCTGGGACCGGCCCGCCAACGTGGCGCGGTTGCCGCCCGGGCCAGCAAACGGTAGTCAAGTTTGGAAGACGGGCCGACCTTACGGTTCGCCCGTCTTCTGCGTCACGCGGGCGGGAGTGGCGCGGGGCGATTCTCGGGCCACGGGGCCTGCGACGCCCTATAGTCGGGGCATTGGCCCCGGGGCCTGGGAGCCGCCGCACGCCCGCTCGCTATGGTTACCTGAACAGGTCACGCCGAACACTCGCCTCCTCCATCACCGCCCGACACCGCGTCCTCCTCGAAGCCGGAAGGAGAACCTCATGCCGCAGGCAGAACGAGTCGTCGATATCCTCGCCGGCCGGACGGCGGTCGGCGCGCGCGTGACGGTCCAGGGCTGGATCCGGACACGTCGCGATTCGAAGGCCGGCCTCTCGTTTCTGCATGTTCACGACGGGTCCTGCTTCGACGCCCTCCAGGTCGTGGCCCCGGCAACGCTTGGCAACTACCACGCTGAGATCCTGCATCTGACCGTCGGCTGCGCCGTCACGGTGAGCGGCACGGTCGCTGCCTCGCAGGGCGAAGGGCAGGCCGTCGAGCTCCTGGCCGACTCGGTCGCCGTGGTCGGGTGGGTGGACGATCCGGAGAGCTACCCCATCTCGCAGAAGCGGCACACGTTTGAATACCTCCGTGAGGTCGCCCACCTGCGGGCGCGAACGAACACCTTCGGCGCGGTCGCCAGGGTCCGCCACTGCCTCGCCATGGCCATGCATCGCTACTTCGATGAGCACGGCTTCTTCTGGGTTCACACGCCGATCCTGACCGCCAGCGACGCCGAGGGTGCCGGCGAGCTGTTCCGCGTATCCACGCTCGACCTGGCCAACCTGCCACGCACGCCCGAAGGCGCGATCGACTTCGCCCAGGACTTCTTCGGCAAGCCGGCCTACCTCACGGTCTCCGGCCAGCTCAACGTTGAGACCTACTGCCTGGCGCTGTCACGGGTCTACACCTTCGGGCCCACCTTCCGGGCGGAGAACTCGAACACGAGCCGGCATCTCTCCGAGTTCTGGATGGTCGAGCCCGAGATTGCCTTCGCCGACATAGCTGCCGACGCCGATCTGGCCGAGGAGCTGCTCCGGTACAGCTTCCAAGCGGTCCTGGACGAGCGCGCCGACGACATGGCGTTCTTCGCCGAGCGGGTCGACAAGGAGGCGGTCCGCCGGCTCGAGGACTTCGTCACGTCGAGCTTCGCGCGAATGGAGTACACGGAGGCCATCGAGGTCCTAAAGCGATCCGGCCGTGCGTTCGAGTTCCCCGTGGAGTGGGGCGTCGCCCTTCAGGCTGAGCACGAGCGATACCTCTGCGAGGAGTACGCGAAGCGGCCGGTGGTGGTCGTCAACTACCCAAAGCAGATCAAGGCGTTCTACATGCGCCTGAATGACGACGAACGCACCGTGGCGGCGATGGACGTGCTCGCTCCCGGCATCGGCGAGATCGTCGGNNGCTCGATGCCCGAATTCGCGAGACGGGGCTCGATCCCGCAGCGTACTGGTGGTATCGCGATCTGCGCCGGTACGGCACCGTGCCGCACGCTGGGTTCGGGCTGGGGTTTGATCGGTCGGTGGCCTACGCCACGGCGATGGCAAACATCAGAGATGTCATCCCGTTCCCGCGCACGCCTGGCAGCGCCGACTTCTAGTCGATCAGAGGCCGAGGAGTTCAGCGGCGCGGCTCCGTCGGCGTGCGCATGAACGCCGTGCTCGATCGGCTCCGCCGACGGGCGGTATCGCGGGCGCCCGCTACGCCGCTCGGATCGCCAGGCTGAACCCGTCGCCGGCGGCGACCGCCTTGAAGTCGACCAGACGCCACGGATGGGTCGCCTCGCCCAGCTTCTGGCCTCCACCGCCCCAGCCGATCACATCCCCGTCGGCCCGCAGGGCCAGTGCGTGGCAGGCTCCGGCCGAGATTGCGATCACGTTTTCCAGCCCCGCCGGAACGTCGAGCTGGCCGTAGCTTTGGTCGCCCCAGGCCACAACTGTTCCGTCGGTGAGCAGGGCAAGACTGAAACCACCCCCCGCCGAAATGGACGTCACGCACCCGAATATGGGCGGGACGTCCGACTGGCCGTAGCTGTTGTCGCCCCATGCCACGATCGACCCGTCCCGGCGCAACGCCAGAGCGTGGTACTCGCCGGCTGAAATGGCGGTCACCCCAGCAAGCCCGGACGGCACGGGGGTCGCCCCAGAGCTCCCGTCGCCCCAGCCAACAACCGTTCCGTCGGCCCTGAGAGCGAGGGCGAATCCTCTGCCGGCCGCGATGGCGGTCACTCCCGTAAGGTCGTCCGGAACGCTGGTCTGGCCAAGTTTGTTCGCGCCCCAGGCCGCAACTGTCCCGTCGGAGCGCAGGGCCAGGCTGAAGCCGTCCCCGGCCGCTATAGAGATCACGCCAGACAGCCCGTCGGGAACGTCCGTCTGACCCACGGAATCGTCTCCCCAGGCGCCCACGTGACCCTCCGCGTCCAGGGCAAGGGCGTGGTCGGTGCCGGCCGCGACGGCCACGATGGTGCTCATCGGGATCGGCTCGCTGCCATTCGCCTCTGCCTCAGCGCCCCAGTACCAGATCCCGTCTGGGGCTGCGCGCCCGGGCCCCTCGGCATCCCTGGCAGCCGACCAGACCGGCGAGGCGAAGGCCAGCAACATCAGAACGCTGCCGGCCAGCGCCGCCGCCGCCGCCGCGGCATCCCAGCCTCCGCCCGCCAGGCTGCTCGTCGCCACGCTCCCCAGCAGGTCGCCGGCCACAAGCTCGTAGAGGCTGGCGCCGGCCAGCAGGGTGGCCCCTGCCGCGGCGCACTGCCAGAGTCGACCTTGTGCCTCCTCTACCAGAACGGCCGACAGGCATGAGCAGGCCAGGATCAAAAGGCACAGCAGCTCGAGCGGCAGGGCCGCTCCGCTGACCGATCCGGCCAGATGAATCGGGTCGAGGCCGCCGCCCGATGGCTGGATTGACATGTCGCCAGCAAGTGGCAGCCATAGAAAGGCGTTGTAGAGCGTTACCACGGCCGTCACGGCCGCGGCCCGTCGCGCCATGTACACCAGCCAGGTCGTCCTTCTTCTGCGTGCGCGCTCCAGGCCGAAGGCAACGATGGCTGGACCGACGTACGCGACTACGGCGACGACGGCCACGACGACCGCCCAGGCGTATCCGAAGTGGTCCATCAGGCCTGGAGAACGCCGCACGATCCACCAACCCAGGCCGGCCATCGCCGGCAGAGTCGTCCACGCGATCGCACCCACGAGCACGAGCCGGACCGAGCGCCAGGCATCCGAACGCCAGATCAGGACTCCCGCCGGAAGGAGCGTGACGGCGCTGGTATATCCCAGTCGGAGAGCCAGGTCCGCGACCGACGATGCGGACCAATCGCCGGACAACCGGGCGTCCACGAGCGCGGTGCTCGCCTGGGCACAGGCGAGAAGAACGAAGAACCAGATCGGGGGAGAGACTCGATCCAGCAAGCGACGGAGGCGGTGCGCAGCCCGAACACGACGTGGCGGCTCCGGGTAGACGCGGCGGCCGTCCAGCCGGTCGTCCACGATCTGGGCAGCAGGCGGCCGGCTCTGCACCCACCACTCGCCCTCCAGTAGCTGGAGCCTATCCCGACGCGGCAGGTTGCCCTGGTCCGGCAGCTCCAGAATCTGGCCCGTCCCGACTTGGCGCTCTGCCCAGCGGGACGCGGCCGATGGACGGCCCTTCTCCCATCTTGCGCTCGGTCTATGTTGCCGCATTCCGCCCTCCAGCTCCACGAATTGGAGCGTCCGAGGGCATCATAGCCACCCCTCGGGCTCGTTTACATCAGTCGAAAGAACGATCTGGTGGTCGAGCGGAAGGACGCAAGGTGGCGCGCCCGGAGGGTGCCGGGCGCGTGAGAACAACAACAGACTGGGCCGTCTCTGCCCGGCGCAGTCCCTCCACTACTGAGCGCCGCGAGGCATTGTCCTCGCGGTTGGTCTACCTGAGCTTGTTGGTAGCAATCTCGGCGACGACCGAGGCTCAGAAGGATCGTTCACGGGCTTAGTTCCTCGCACGGCACGTGCGACGCGGCAACGCGAAGGGCCCGGTCCGGGGCCTCACGCTAACTCGACCGCAAACCTCCCTACCTTGGCAATGCCCGCCGGAGGCGAGAGGGTTCGTCGCCGCGTCCGAGCGTCGTGATCAGCGACAACCCAGTGCGATGCGAATGCCATCGATGATCAGGCCCAGCCCGTACTCGAAGGTGCCCTCGCCATTGGGTGATTCGATGTCCTCGATCGCGGCATCGAGATGCGGCACCGGCTGCGAGGCGTGCTTCGGGATCTGCGCGGCCCCGGTGTGGGGGTGAGCCACTGGCTCGGCGTGTGAACGAAGCAACTCGGCCTCCTCGTCGAGGACGAATCCACGAACGAACGTCGTGATCGTGGTGAGGCATTGCAGCGCCTGGCCCGGGCCACAGCCTGTCGTCTCTTCGAAGGCGGCGATGCAGCCGTCGAGCAGTGGGAGGCTTTCAGGGAGCGGTCGGGCGCCGGCGACAAGCCGGGCCCCGTCGCGGCGGGAGAGCAGCAGCGTTCTATAGCTGCGGGCCACGTCGGTAAGCCAGTCGTCCCAGCGCCGTCCGCCCGTGTCGGGGACGGCCATCAGCCACGGCCGCGTCAGGGCATGAGCCATGTGGTCGAGCAGGTCCTGTTTATTCGCGAAGTGCCAGTAGAGGGCTGGCGCCTGGACGCCCAGCTCTGCCGCCAGGGCTCGAAGGGTCAGCCCATCGAGGCCCGCCTCATCAAGCAGGCGCAGGGCCGTCTCGGCCACCTGGTCGCGATCCAGGCGGGGAGTTCGGTTCAGTGCGGTTTGCATGCTTGACAGCTTACCATCGTTAAGTTCATCCTTTACAGCGATAAGTCCTTAACAACGATAAGGACCGCCACGACCGAGCGCCAGGGACGCGGCAGCACCGAGCCGGCGCACCGACGAGGAAGGCGCCTCCTGGCAGCTCGACGGCTCGGCCTGGCGACAGTCCCGGTCACCTACCTCGATCTATCTATTGAGCAAGCACACCTGTTGAACCTTGCCCTGAACCGGATCGGCGGCACCTTCGACGAGCAGCTCCTAGCCCGCCTCCTGGCCGATCTGCAGGCCAGCCCCGAGGTCGACGTATCGCTGTCTGGCTTCGGGGAAGACGAGATCAAGGATCTGCTGCGGAGTCTGGAGACACGGGAGAAGCGCGAGCGAGTCGAGAGCTTCGATCTCGATGAGGCCCCTGCCCGATTCGCACCGAGGGCTGAAGGCGGGCAGGATCTTGCCCGCGAGGGTTCCTCAGCTGCAGGTGAAGGTGCCTGATACTGCGCCGTGGCCGTAGGCATCGGTGCCGGAGAAGGTACCGCCGCTGGTGAGGTCGCCTGCGCCTTTCTGGTCACCCGTGTCGAGGTAGAACTTGATC
>PMXQ01000001.1 GCA_003171065.1 Chloroflexota bacterium | reverse complement strand
AGCCAGGCGATAGGGGGAGTCACCCAGAAAGTCACCGATCTGGGGGGAGGACTCGGGAATACAATCACCCATCCCGGTCGCACCTGGGCCGATACTGGCGGCGGCATCGTCAACACAGTGGGAGACGCGGTCAGTCCGTATGGGGGAGCGATTGTGGTCATCGGATCTGCTGCGTTGTGTGTGGCAGCCATCCTTGGAGGGCCGGAGCTGTGTCTTCCGCTGGTCGGTGTGCTTGCGTACACGGCTGGAAACACGGGCAACAACATGATCGTTCATGGTGACCTGAGCGTCACCGACGGTTGGAGATGGCAAGATGCGCTCGTGACCGCAGCTGCAACCACGGTGTTTCCTTTCGTCGCTCCCGAGATACCCGGCGCGGTGGCTACGTCGGGTACCGCGCTTGGGGTGGGCTTTCTTCTCGGGGCTGGTTCGGATATTGCCAGCCAGGAGTTCCAGAATCCGGGCGGACCCGTGGACTGGAACCACGCTGGTTGCCAGGGTGTGGCCGGCCTTTACGGGGCTGCGGCGCTCGTCGGGAATGGTTGGGGTGGCCTTTTCAAGGGCCTTGGCTATGCCGCAGTCACAACGGCCGCTGGCAACACGTTGTGCTCTGGTCAGTAGGTGGAGGCCATGGATAAGACAACCCCACAGATCGCGCTCTATGTGTTCGCGGTCGCGTTGCCCGCCTGCGTAGCCGGCTGGATTTACCTAGTCTCGTTCACCGGGAAGCTAACGCGTAAGGCCGAACAACCGGCTTGGTATCGCTGGCTGGCACCCAAGCTCGGCGCGCACTCTGAGAAGTCAGGCCTCAACGGCATGGCCGTCAGCGGGCTATGGCTCGCGCTCATGAACTTCCCTCCCGTCTGGGTCGTTGTCGAACATCCCTACCCAATTGGCACGGTGCTTGTAGATGTGCTGTGGTTCGCGATCGAGGGGGTCATAGTGGCCTCACTCGTACTTGCCATTCGACGCTCCACGCCAGGTGCCAGGAATTAGCTGAGGCAAACCGAAGATGGATGGGTTCGCTTCCGCTTACCTGGAGGCCCTCGCCTTTGGTCTGCTCTTGCTGGGCGCAACCAGGCTAATGCTCGGTCTAGCATCGAGTCTGCGTCGAGTACTTCGCCGGGACCTTCCTCTTCGCCAGGTCCTACGCCCCGACCTTCCCCGTCACCGCCTCCGGCATTGGTGCCCCAATGCTAGTCAACCGCCGTAGTCTCCTTGTTGTCAGATGTCGCCGTTGATCTGGATCCAGCTGATGGTGCTGCCCCTGCTTCTGGTAGGGCAGTGGTTGAGCGATTGGGCCGAGTTCGCCTCGGCCCACGCTCGTGGCCGGGCCGTCTGGTTGGACGGAGCGCGTCTGGGCCTGGGATACGCGATCTTCGCAGTCCTACTTATGACCGCGGGATCCTCGGTAACGATCCCAGGGTTCCTGGCACTCGCGGCTCTGGCCCTGATACCGCGCAAGGCAATCATCCGAATCGCCGGGCTGGAACCCAAGTGGGAACTGCTCGCTGTCCGCAATCGGATCGCCGAGCTGGCCGCCAAAGACGAGACACCGACTTCGCACGCGACCGTCGAGGTGATGAAGCGCCTACAGCGTCGGTTGCCAGAGATCACGACGCCCGAGACCTCCGATCTTGTCGACCTGCTGCTCGCCGATCTTGCGGATCGGCTCAGGGGCGGCTACTGGATTGTTGGTCGGGGGGTGAGGGCAATCCGAGCTCGCGAACTGCAGACGCAGATGTACGGCGATCAGGTTCCGGCAGCCCCGTCTTCGCCCGAGGAGGCAACCTTTCGATGGCATCTGTACCGTGCGTTTGGTCAGCTCGTCGACCTGGGCTCCGACCAACGTAATCCGGAACAGCAGCGGCAGTTTCGAATTCTGGCGTCGGAACTCGACCGGTATCGGCGGCCGGACACCGCGGCGTTTATCGATGCAGTCAAAGCTTCGGCGACGGCCTGGTTGAATTCCCAGTCCGATGATACGTGGCCTCCTAAGAATGGAGGCTTGGAGGCCCTCGGAGCGAACATCGCGGCGGGCTTCAGGCTTCTGTGCCCAACCGAGGCTGTCCTTTGGGGCGCCGAGTTGTCGGATGACGATCGGAACCTGCTCAAGACGATCCCATAGGTCCAGGCAGGTCCGGGTGGACCAGATCGCCTCGGGCACCGCCACCACCGACGGCTTCTACCTGCGCCGGCAGGACGCCAACAACTGGTATGGGCGTGCTCGGCAGATGGTCGTCGTGGCCCTCGGCAAGATGAAGAAGAACGCCGCGTCTGTGATGGATGTCCTCATCGAGCTATTAGTTGACGAAGACGTCGCAGGTCATGCCGTGATCGCGCTCGGGAAGCTCAAGGATCAGAGGGCTCGCGAAGCCGTCGCTGCGCTCCAGAACCATCCGAAGGCTTGGGTGAGAGCCGAGGTGAAGAAGGCGCTCGCTCGGATGGAGCGGTAGCACCAAGATTCGGCCACGTGATCGGCCGGCGGCGTCGTCATCGAGTCGCGCATCAGAAGGAGAATGGGCATGGTTGTGCTAGCGAGGTCGATGTAGATGTACGCGCCCCTGGTCGCCCCCATCATCATCGGTTTGGGTGGGGGATTGTTCCTCGTCTGGCTCATCGCGTCCTTCGTGCCGGTCAACGGCCATAGCCTGCCAGCTTTGCTTCGCGTGGCCAGGTTTCCTGTCAGCAGGAACAACCCACCAGGGAGCCGCCAGATAGCCGCCATGCAGGTGCGGTCCAGGGAGGGGCTGTGGGCATACCGGCTCTTCCTGAGCGCGATCGTTCTCCTCTCGCAGACGGCACAGCTTCGGAGCGCAACCGACGCGCACCTGGCTGCCTCGATGGGCAACGCGCCAGTTGTCGAGGCGTTCGCGGAGTGGATCCTAATGCTTGCCTGGTCCGGA
>PMXQ01000113.1 GCA_003171065.1 Chloroflexota bacterium | reverse complement strand
ACGGCGATGATCACCAGGCTGGCGATCGCGGGCATGGCGGTACCTTGCGACAAGGCTGCGGACAGCCATCGTGCAGCAAAGGCCACCAGTCGGTCAGTTGGGCGAGCATGGTCGCGCGGTGGAATCTCATCCAACCGGTGCGCTGCGGGGGGAACTGGTTCGCTCATGGTTTCGCTCCGATTGCCAGGTTGCGGGCTTTCAGGGTTTGCTCCGGACGTTCATCCTGTTCTTCCCCAGGTTCATGGCGCCTTCCCCATGATCGCCTTGACGACTACCTCGGGGGTGGTGCTTGAGGGGCGGAGCACCGCAGCGACCTTGCCGAGGTGCAGCACCACGATCCGGTCCGCGACCTCGAAGACCTGGCGCATGTTGTGGGTGATGATCAGGATTGCGGTCCCCTGTGCCCGCAGCTGATGCACCAACTCGATGACGTGGCGCGCTTCTTTAAGCCCCAGGGAGGCAGTGGGTTCATCAAACAGCAGGATGGGGCANNCGTGCGCTGCCTCATGGCGGCGAAGTCCAAGCGCCGCAGCGGCCCAACCCCGCGGAACAGCTCCCGTCCCAGAAAGAGGTTCTCGACCACGTCCAGGTTGTCGGCGAGGGCCAGATCTTGGTGGATGGTACGGATGCCGCACTCGGCTGCGTCGTTCGGGGAGCGGACGACGACGTGTTCTCCGTTGACATAGAGCTGGCCTTCGTCCGGGGCGATAACCCCGGAGATGACCTTGATCAGCGTGCTCTTGCCCGCCCCATTGTCTCCGACGAGCGCGACCACCTCACCCTGGTCTACTGACAAGCTGACGCGGTAGAGCGCCTGCACCAGGCCGAACGACTTGGACACACCGTCCACTCGCAGCGCCTCGCTGCGAGCCACGGCCTCGCCGCCGCGCGGCATGGCAGACCGCCGCTCCGCCGCGATAGGGACCGCCTGGCGCCCTGGCTCGGAGCGGCCAGCCCGCAGGTCTCCGGATTCACTCACCATCATGCGATCCCCATGACCGCGCCAACGACCGCCTCGGGGGTGGTATCGGCCCGGCGAAATACTGCGCCGACCCTACCGAGATGCAGCACCACGATCCGGTCGGCGACCTCGAAGATCTCCTCGATGTTCTGGGAAACAATCACGATCGCAGTCCCCTGCGCCCTCAGCCGCAGGACTAGCTGCAAGACCCGCTGAACCTCGGCGACACCCAGGCCCGCGGTCGGCTCGTCCAGCACGACGATCGGGTAGTTCTGCAGCGTGGCGCGAGCAACGGTAACGGTCTGCCGCTGGCCGCCCGACATCTTTTCCACCGGAGCTCTGATGTCCGAGATGGTGCTAATGCCAAGCTCCGACAGCGCTGCCCAGGTCCGCTGCTGCATGGAGGCGAAGTGCAAGCGGCGCAGCGGTCCGACCCCGAGGTAAAGCTCCCGCGCCAGGAAGAGGTTCTCCACGACGTCCAGGTTGTCGGCAAGGGTGTGTTCCTGGTGGACGGTGCGGATTCCGAATAGCGTCGCGTCGTCCGTGGAGCGGATAGCGACGCGTTCTCCGCGAACGTAGAACTCGCCCTCGTCCGGTGCGAGCACGCCTGCAATGACGTCCACGAGGGTACTCTTGCCCGCGCCATTGTCCCCGACGAGAGCAACCACCTCCCCGGCGTCGACCGACATGCTCACCCGGTCCAGCGCCTGCACGCTGCCGTACCACTTGGTGACATCCACTACTCGCAGCGCCTCTCCCCCGCTCGGCGGATCGCTGGGCGGGGGAGAGGCAGGCCGCCGCTTGAGAAAGCGGCGGCCTGCGGCTCCATTTAGCATGGCCCCGTCCCGGCGGGAATGCCCTGGCACAGGTCTGCTTTGGCGTAAGTCCCGTTGTCAATCAGCTGCTGCATATTGGCTACGGTGATTGAGATCGACGGCACTGCCATCGTCGGGACGTCAGCCGTACCGTCGTTGTAGGGGGCTCCGTTGAACAGGGCCGTCGGCGGTGTCTGACTCGTCAACAGATAGACGGTCAGCTCAGCTGTGTACTCGGCCTGAGTGTCAAAGGACCGCCACGAGCTCATGCTCTGCAATCCCTTGAGGATCAGTTGATCGCTAATGAGACTGGCGTCGACCCCCGTTACCGGGACCTTTCCGGCGAGCCCGACAGTCTGCAGCGCGCCGATAGCGCCCTGGGCTGTGGAGTCGTTAGAGGTCAGAACTCCCTGCACGTTGTTGTGGGACGACGTGAGGATCGCGTCCATTTCCGCGTGGGCCTTTGTTGTATCCCAGCCAGGAGTCCAGACGTTCCCGACCATCAAGCGAGCCTTGGAGTCGAACAGCGGCTGGAGCACGCTCATGTATCCGGAGTGTTCGGCGATCGCAAAGGAGTCGGCTGGGTCGCCGGCGATGATGGCAATCGTGTCGCCGGCCTTGGTGTTGGAGACCATGTAATTGGCCAGCGAAATGCCGATCGCATGGGGATCGGCGCCGACCATGTACGTGACCGGACCGCCCGTGATGTCACGAGTATAGGCGATGACGTGGGCGTTGGCCGCTTGGGCAGCCAGCGCGATCTTGCCCGCCTGCGCCCCGTCCACCGCCGCCACCGCGAGAACCGTGGCTCCCTGGGTCAGCGCGGCCTGTGCCTGGTTGAGCTGATTCGTAGGGTCCCCTGTGGCGTTGAGTACGAGGACCTTGACGTTCGGGGCCAGCTGTTTCATCCAAGTCTGGAAGGAGACCGCGTCCTGGCTCAGCCAGTGCGAGTCGGTGCTGTCTGGCACCATGAACGCGACGGTGCCTGCCACGGACGTCGTGGGCAAGGCGGCCATGGAACCGGCGGCCGTGGCCGTGGCGGCCATAGTCGCGGGAGCGGGGGTCACTGGGGCAGGGGTCACTGGGGCGGAGGTCACTGGAGAGGGGGTCACTGGGGCGGGGCTGGGGGTCGCCGATGAACTGCACCCTACCAGGGCGCTGATCAGCAACCCGATCCCGATCACAGCGAGCGCCCTAGGCCGTGGGCGCATGTTGATTCGGTTCATGTCAACCTCTATCTGATGCGATGAGAAGCTCTGATGCGATGAGAAGCGAAACACGTTTGGGCATCCCTTGGTCAACCTCCTTCAACCTCCTTCTGGGAAAGCCGAGATCGACGCGGCTGGTGGATCGAATGAACGTCGCCGTCGCGTCACGCTTGCTCGGCGAGGGCTCCCTTGAGCAGGCCAATCTGTTTCCTTCTCCAACCGACCTCTCCGAGTCACGGCAGCGGAATCGCATGCGCCGCGTGGCCCGCGATGGTCCGTGCCTCGAGGAGGGCCTGGACCTGGTCGGCGACTCTGGCCGCCGACAGGCCGTACAGCTCGAGCAACTCGCTGTTGGACGCCGACTCCCCGTACACATCCTGGAGCCCGATCCGCTTGACCAGGGTCGGGCGGTGCTCCGAGAGGGTTTCGCTGACCGCGCCGCCGAGGCCGCCGATCACCGTTCCTTCCTCGACGGTAACGACCATCCGGGTGCGATCCGCCGCCGCCACGATTGCTGGCACGTCGAGCGGCTTGAGTGTCGGGACGTGCAGGACGTGGGCGTCAATGCCCCGCGCCGCCAGGAGGTCTGCGGCATCGACGACGCGCGGGGTCTGGGTTCCGGTGCTGACGAGAGTGACGTCGCCGCCGTCGCGGACGACAACCGCCCGACCGGGAGCGAATGCGTATGTCTCGTCGAACAGGCGCTGGGTCGCGTCGCGGACGAGCCGGACGTAAACCGGGCCTTTGTAGCTGGCTGCCCATCGCAGAACCTGCTCGGCCTCGACGTCGTCACCTGGCGCGACGGTCACCATGCCGGGCATTGCCCGCATGATCGAAAGGTCGTCTACGATGAGATGGGTTTTGCCGGCGGCCCCGGTGAAGAGGCCGGCGTAGCCGCCGCAGATCTTGACGTTCAAGCCGGTCTGGGCGATGAGGACGCGGATCTGGTCCAGCGGGCGGACCACGGCGAAGGCGACGAACGTGCTGACGAACGGCACGAACCCCGTCGTGGCCAGCCCGGCTGCCACGCCGAGCATGTTCTGCTCGGCGAGACCCATCTCGAGGAAGCGGTCCGGATAGGCCTTCGCAAAGATGTCCGCCTTGGTTGAGCTCGCGGTGTCGGCGTCGAGCATGACGATCCGCGGATCGAGGCCGGCCAGCTCGGTGACCGTCTGGCCGAAGACATCGCGCATCGCGCGGCCCATCAGGAGGGTCACGCCGCGCCTCCCGCCGGGTTGGTGACGGGCTCGCCGAGCTCAGCCATCGCCGTGGCGAACTCCTCGGCGGTTAGCGTCCGGGTGTGCCAGTAGTAGCGGCCTTCCATGAAGGAGACACCCCGGCCCTTGATCGTGTTGGCGATGATCGCGACTGGCCGGCCATCGCCGGCCGCCGCCTGCTCCAGCACTCGGACCACGGCCGCCATGTCGTGGCCGTCGACCTCGAGGACGCGCCAGCCGAACGCCGACCACTTCGCTACCAGTTCGCCGGGCCAGGCGGGCGGCAGGCGGTCGTCGGGTCCTTCGCCCGGCCAGCCGTACTGCTGCAGCTTGTTGTGGTCCACGATGACGATGAGATTGTCGAGGCCGTAGCGGGGCGCGAGGAACGCGGCCTCCCAGACCTCTCCCTCCTGGCACTCGCCGTCGCCGAGCATGACGAACGCCCGTGCGTCGCGACCAGCGAGGCGGCATCCGAGGGCGATTCCGAGGGCCGCCGAGATTCCCATTCCGAGCGATCCCGTGGACATGTCGAGGCCCGGCAGACGGGTCATGTCGGGGTGGCCCTGCAGCCTCGACCCGAGCGAGTCGAAGGTCAGGAGCTCTTCGACGGGGAAGTAGCCGCGCAGAGCCAGGGCGGCGTACAGGCCGATCGAAGAGTGGCCCTTCGAGAGGACGAAGCGGTCGCGATCGGGCCAGTCCGGCTCGTCGGGGCGGATCCGCATGACGTGGAAGTAGAGAGCCGCCAGGACATCCGCCGCCGACAGCGGCCCGCCGAGATGGCCGGCCTTGGCCTGGTTGACTCCGCGGACGACGCCGACTCGGATGCGCCGGGCGACTTCCTCCAGGCGAGCAACCTCGGCCGCGTCGACCATCGCTGTCATGTCAGGCACCCTGCCCGCCTCGGCCGCGCTCGTAACCGCCGGGCACGATCGGGGGCGAGAACACGCAGACCATCTCAAGCGGCTCGGGGCCGTCCGACTCGGTGGCGTGGTGGGTGCCGATCGGAATCCAGACGGCAACGCCGGGCTCCAGGTCCGCGGAGGCCTCGGGCGTCACTAGGCGTCCGCGGCCGGAGATCACGTACATGATCTCTTCCTCATGCTCGTGCACGTGCCCGGCCGGCTTCGAGCCGGGCGGGAACACGGACACGCTCACCGTGAGGTGCCGCGCCGGGCTGTTCTCGGGCCCGATATACAGGAAACAGTCGCGTCCGGGAAGCGGAAAGACCTTGGCTTCCGACCGCCGAACCGCCTTCAATACGACAGCTTCCTTCATGTCACCGGCCCGTCTTCGCACTAGAGCGCGGACTAGGCGCTCATCACCACGCGCCTTGCACGCGCAGATTTGGCCTGGAGCGTTCTTAGGTCCGATGCCCCGTTGCCGTTCGCGGCTGAGGAGGTGGTGGACCTGAACCTCTCGCTCTTGTCGGTCGATCCTCTCTCGATTGGGAAGTGATAACGGTACCGGTAACGTTCTTAGAAGGGCCGAAAGTCACATTCCTCATGGAACCCTCGGCTCTGGCGGGTCGAACCGTACCCAGAGCTCACTTAGGGTCGACGGCGGAATTCGCCAAACACAATCCGCGGACCGTTAGCACCGGGCGCCGTCGATGACACAAGATCCACGCAAATCGACCCGCTGGTGAGCACTGAGACGAGTTGCAAAAGGGCTTCGCGATCGTCGGCCGCAGTGTCGGCCAGCTGTGCGAAGCGGTCGCTGGAAGGCACCTGAAGGCACCGACTCAATCCAAGGAGAGAATGATGACCTCCCCGACTCCCCGACTCCCCGGCCCGGCGGAGGCCTCCTACCGGCCTCTCCCGATCCTGAGCCATTGGATTGACGGCCGCCCGGTCGAAGTGCTTCCCGAGCACACAGGGCCCGTCCACGATCCTTCGACCGGTGCCGTGATCGCCAGGGTTCCGCGCGGGGGAGCGGCCGAGGTCGACGCGGCCGTCACCGCCGCCCGGCGGGCATTCCCGGGCTGGCGCGACACGCCCCTCATGGCTCGCAGCCAGATCTTCTT
>PMXQ01000017.1 GCA_003171065.1 Chloroflexota bacterium | reverse complement strand
ATCCGGATGTTGGCCTGATGCGGGATGACGAGATCCACGTCGGCCAGGCCAAGCCCGGCCTTTTCGATCGCCCGCAACGAGGTCGATCCGAGAGTTCGGACGGCCATCTTGAAGGTCTCGCTGCCCTTCATCTTCATGTAGTGCTCGCGAGCTCCCAGGGTTGCGCTGGTCGCCGGTCGGGCGGCGCCGCCGGCCGGCAGCCAGATGAAGTAGGCGCCCGCCGGTTCGGTCGTCATCTCGATGCCCAGCGTTCCGCCCGGTTCGTCCGAGGCCGATAGCACGGCTGCGCCGGCTGCGTCGCCGAAGAGGATGCACGTCCCCCGGTCGGTCCAGTCGGTGTACCGGCTGAGCGTCTCCGCGCCGATCACCAGGACGTGCCTGGCCATGCCGCCGGCGATGTAGGCGTGGGCGGTGGCGTAGCCGTAGACGAAGCCGGAGCAGGCCGCGGCCAGGTCCATCGCCGCGGCGCGCGTGTTGCCGATCGCGTCCTTCACGAGGGCCGCGGCGGACGGCATCGGATAGTCCGCTGTGAGCGTCCCGACCAGGATCAGGTCGATGTCGTCCGGCTGGAGCCCGGCCACGGCGATGGCTCGCAGTCCGGCCACGGCCGCCATGCTGGCGGTGGTCTCGCCCGGTCCGGCGATGCGGCGCTCGCGGATCCCGGTGCGGCTGACGATCCACTCGTCCGCGGTCTCGACCATCTTCTCCATGTCGGCGTTGGTCAGAACGAGGCTCGGCGCGTAGGCTCCCCACCCGGTGACGTGAGTCCCGTGCACGGACCCGACCATTACGGTTCAACCTCGATCAGTGGCTGCTTCGCCTTCACCAGCTTCCCGGTCTCGGCCACGACGCGCACGACCCTGCCGGAGGCGTCGGACTTGATCTCGTTGAACAGCTTCATGGCCTCGATCAGGCCGATGATCTGGCCGACGGCCACCTGCTGGCCCACCGTGACGTACGGCGGGGCGCTCGGCGACGAGGCAGCGTAGAAGATGCCCGTCAGGGGCGCGCGAACGGCTCTGGCCGCGGAGACCGGGACGGCCGGCTCCGCCGGCGCGGCTGCGCCGGGATCGGAGGATCCGCCGGCAGTGGCGGCCACCGGGGCAACGACCGCCGGCAGGAGTGCGGCGGGCTTTCGCAGGACGATGGCCGATTCGCCGGCCTGCACCTCGAGTTCGACCAGATCGCTCTTCTCCAGCAACGAGCTGAGCTTGTCGATCAGGCCCAGCAACGAGGCGGCCTCGGCCGACAGCGAGGGAGCCTCGGCTGCCGGCTCCTCGGGCGCGGCACGCGTCGCCGGCGCGGGCTCGGCAGGCGTTCCCGGTTTCTTGCCTTGTTCAGCCATCGTCGCGCCCTCTACTCGTTCCAGCGCCGGATCACGATGGCGCTGTTCTGTCCGCCGAAGCCGAAGGAATTGGAAACCGCGACCTCGATCTCGCGCCGGCGCGCCTTGCCCGGGGTCAGGTCGAGCCCCGCGGCCGCTTCGTCGGGCTCCTCCAGGTTGATCGTCGGCGGCACGATGCCGGTGCGGACGCTCATGACTGTGGCGATCGCCTCGATCGCGCCGGCGGCACCGAGGGTGTGCCCGATCATGCTCTTGTTGGCGGTGATGCTCACCTGACCAGCCCGGTCGCCGAAGAGGGTCCGCATCGCTTCGAGCTCGCGCGGGTCGCCCTCCGGAGTGGAGGTGGCGTGGGCGTTGACCATCGCCACGTCGTCCACGCTCAGGTGAGCCTTCTCCAGCGCGCGGCGGATGGCCCTGACTGCGCCCGCTCCGCCGGGGGCCGGGAGGGTGATGTGAGAGGCGTCCGCAGTGGCGCCGTAACCCACGATTTCGGCGAGCGGCTCGACGCCACGCGCGCGGGCGTGGTCGAGGGACTCCAGTACGACGACGCCGCAGCCTTCGCCTATGACGAATCCGTCGCGATGCCGGTCGAAGGGCCGCGATGCCCGCTCGGGCTCGTCGTTGCGCGTGGAGAGCGCCCGCATTGCCGCAAAGCCGCCAACGAGCGACTCGTGCATCGTCGCTTCCGCGCCGCCGGCCAGCATCACGTCGGCGTCGCCGCGCCTGATGATCTCCCAGGCCTCGCCGATGGAGTGGCCGCCGGTGGCGCAGGCCGAGACGACGCCGAAGTTCGGGCCCTTCGGGCCGAAGGTGATGGCCGTCACTCCGGCCGCGAGATTGCCGATCGCCATCGGGATCAGGAACGGCGACATGCGGCCGGGCCCGCGCTCGCCCATCAGCAGCACCTGGTCGGCGAGGGTCTGGATGCCGCCGATGCCGGTCCCGATGACGACCCCGGTCCGCTCCGCCAGCTGGCCTTCCAGACGCGCCGGGAGACCGGCCTGGTCCATCGCCTGGCGTGTGGCTACCAGGGCGAATTGGACGTAGCGGTCGTTGCGCCGCTGCTCCTTGCGGTCGAGGACGGCGGAGGGATCGAAGCCCTTGACCTCGGCGGCGATGCGGGTGGTCAGGCGCGATGGATCGAACTGCGTGATCGTGGCCACGCCCGAGCGGCCCGCGACCAGCCCGTCCCAGGTGGTGGCGACGTCGAGACCGAGGGCAGTGACGGCACCCATGCCCGTCACGACAACGCGGGGCGGAGAGTAGGAGCTCATCGGACAGGCTTCCCCGTGCGAATGGTGGCGGCCCTGTAAACGTCGCCCGGAAGGCCGCGCGCCGAGACCGCGTTCGCCACCGCCATGACGTCGTAGCCGGTGCGCTGGATCTCGGCCTTGACTTGACCTTCGTCGATCTCGACGAGCGCCCAGCTGGCCGTCGGGTCGCCGTCGAGGACGTAGCCGGCGCTGCCGGCGTTGACGAGGGTTCGCCAGCCGATCTCGCGGACCTCGGGCACGTGGGTGTGGCCGCAGACGATGACGGAGGCGTCGGTCCTGCCGACGCGGTCGATCGTGACGACCGGATCGAGGTCGGCCTGCAGCCCATCCGTCAGCGATCCCGGAGACGCGTGACAGAACAGGACGAGGGTGTCGTCGATCCGCAGCCGGCGCTCCCAGGGCAGGTGGCGCAGGTAGTCCACCCGTTCGTCGCCGAGCTGCTCGCGCGCCCACTCCGCCGCGACCCGGTAAGAGTCGGGCGCGCCCTCCGTGAACCAGGGGAACGCGGCGGTGTAGTCGCCGTCGGTCACGGCCGGATCCGTGTTGCCGCAGATGACGAAGGCGCCGGCCCGCTCGAGCTCGCGGACCAGATCCACAGTCCCGGCGGGGTCCGGGCCGTTGAAAGCCAGGTCGCCGCAGATCGCCACGTAGTCCGGGCGAGCCGCATCGACGGCTTTGCGGACCTCCTGGAGGGCGGGCAGATTGCCGTGAACGTCGGACAGCGCGGCGATTCGGACCATCAGCGTAGCGCGCTCTCTGGGGCGATGATGAAGCTCAAGAGAGCCTCGCATGCGACATCGCCGTTGACCGTGGCGATGCCCTTGCCACGGCCGAACTTGCTGCCGAGCCGCTCCATCGTTACTTCCAAGCGGAGCTGATCGCCCGGCGTGACGATGTGCTTGAAGCGGCACTCGTCGATGGCGGCGAAGAGCCCGAGCCGATCGCCGAAGCCGGGCTGCTGGGCCACGAAGATGCCCATCGTCTGGGCCAGGGCCTCGACCTGGAGGACGCCGGGCATGATCGGCTGGCCCTGGAAGTGGCCCTGGAAGAACCACTCCGTCGCGGTCACGGACTTGAGGCCGACGATCCGTTTGGCCTCCGCGTCGTACTCGACGATCCGGTCGACGAGCAGGAACGGCCAGCGATGCGGGATCAGCTGCTCGATCTGGCGAGTGGTCAGGATGGGCGCGTTCGGCGCGGCGACTTCGGACACGGGCGGCTCCTCGGGCTGGCGTTCAGCGGTTGCCGGCGGCTACGAACGGGTCGCTGCCGACGCGNNAGCAGCTCGCGCAGCGCGGCGTCACCGCGAGCTATCGCCCCGGCCCGGTCGGGCGCCCAGACGGAGAGCTTGCCCAGGAGCGAGTCGTAGTAAGACGGCACTTCGTAGCCGGGGTAGATGTGCGTGTCCATGCGGACGCCCGGCCCGCCCGGGGCGAGGTAGCCGAGCACCTGGCCGGACTGGGGCCGGAAGTCGTGGCTCGGATCCTCGGCCAGGATACGAAACTCGATGGCGTGGCCGGTGGAGACGACGTCCGCCTGGGTCATGCCGAGCGGCTCGCCGGCCGCGATCTTGATCTGCATCGCGACCATGTCGATGCCGGTGCACATCTCCGTGATCGGGTGCTCGACCTGGATTCGGCAGTTGATCTCGATGAAGTAGGCGTCGCCCTTGGCGTCGATGAGGAATTCCAGGGTGCCGAGGTTCTCGTAGCCGGCCTCGACGACTGCCCGAACGGCCCGCGAGCAGAGCTCCTGGCGGGCTGCCTCGGTGAGAGCTGGGCTCGGCGTCTCCTCGATCATCTTTTGGTGGCGACGCTGCACGGAGCAGTCCCGCTCGCCCATGTGGATCGCATGCCCGAAATGGTCGACCGCCACCTGGATCTCCACGTGGCGGTTGTCGTCGAGGTACTTCTCCAGGTAGAGCGAGTCGTCGCCGAACCCGGCTTTGGCCTCGGAGCGACTGACCTTGAAGGAGGTCTCGAGATCGCGCGGGGTCTTGATCAGGCGCATTCCCTTGCCGCCACCGCCCGCGGAGGGCTTGATGAGTACCGGGAACCCGATGCGCTCGGCCTCCTCGAGGGCGTGAGCCTCGTCGCGCAGCATGCCGGAGCCCGGAATGGTGCGCAGGCCGTGGGCCTCGAGCAGGCGGCGGGTCGCCTCCTTGGAGGCGAAACGCTCCAGCACCTCGGCGGACGGACCGATGAAAGTGAGGCCGTGGGCACGGACGACGTCGGCGAAGCCGGCGTCCTCGGCCAGGAACCCGTAGCCGGGATGGATCGCGTCGCAGCCGGTCACGACCGCGGCCGAGATCACGGCCGGGGCCGAGAGGTAACTGCGCCGAGCGTCCGCCGGGCCGATGCAGATCGCCTCGTCGGCGAGCTGGGCGGCCAGGCTATCGCGGTCGGCCTCGCTGTAGGCGACCACCGCGCCGACGCCGAGGGTCCGGCAGGCGCGCAGGATCCGGAGGGCGATTTCGCCCCGATTGGCGATCAGGATCTTGTTGAACATCAGGCTTCCCCGAGGACGGCGGCCGCCTCGCGGTCCGCTCCGTTGACTTCGAGGCTGCGCGAGTTCTCCGGCAGCTCGATCCGAATCAGCTCCTGTCCGTATTCAACGGCCTCGCCGGCCTCGGCCAGGCTCGGCCCGATCACGCCGTCAACCGGCGCAACCACGTCCTCGCGGACGCCGAGCACGTCCACCGTGCCAAGGCGATCGCCGGCGCGGACCCGCATCCCCACGGCCAGGTCCCTGCGCGGCTGAAAGACGCCGACCGCCGGCGAGATCGCCACGATCGGCAGGTTGGCGGCCTCCCGGGCCTCTTCCTCCTCGCGGGCGAGCCGCTCGCGCCCCTCGGCGGCAGCATGCCCGGCGCTCGCGGCCGGACCGCGGCTCGCGGCATAGCCGTGGCTGGAGTGCCCGTCCGCTGAGCTGCGGCTCGATCCCTTGCGGTCCTCCGTCCCGGCGGGTTTGCGAAGGCGAGCCTTCCACTGCCCCTCGCGGACCTCGATCTCGCCCAGGCCGCTTGCGGCCAGCTTGGCGATGAGAGCCGGGAGCAGATCGTCGGCAAGATCTGAGATGGCCGCATGGTCGCGCTTGGTGCGCGCATCCAGGCCCCTGGCCGGAGCCCTGGACGTGGCTCTGGCGGCAGCCCGTCCAGATGCGTCGGTCGCGTCGTTTCGATGTTGCGGCATCGGCTAGACCTCCTCGCGGCCGGGCGGCACGTCGCGCCTGGTGCCGGGCAGGGACGGCATAGAAGGCATGTTGGACAGCAGGCCCCGAAGCCGATCGGTGATTCCTGTGCGCTCCGGCGGCGGCGCCGGACGGTCGGCAACGACGTACGGGCCCATGACCCGGAACTTCTTGAAGCGCGCCTCTACGAGCTCGTCGAGCGGGATGCGGCCAAGGACGTCGAACCGCTCCAGAACGACCTCCCGGATCCGCCTGGCAGTCTCGACGGGATCGGTGTGGGCACCCTCGCCCGGTTCGGGGATGACGATGTCGACGATGCCCAACTCCTGCTGCTCGCCTGCGGTGACTTTCATCGCCATGGCGGCCTGATGGCTTTGCTCGCCCGAGCGCCACAGGATCGCGGCACAGCCCTCCGGGCTGATGACCGAGTAGATCGAGTTCTCCAGGGCGACGATCGTGTCGCCCACGGCCAGGCCCAAGGCACCGCCCGAGCCGCCCTCACCGGTGATGACCGAGACGATCGGGGTCCGCAACCGGGACATCATGCCGACGGATTTCGCGATCGCCTCGGCGATGCCGCGCTCCTCCGCCGCGGCGCCGGGGAAGGCGCCCTGGACGTCGACGAAGGTGAGCACAGGCATGGCATAGCGCTCGGCCAGGTCCATGACCCGCATCGCCTTGCGATAGCCCTCGGGATGCGGCAGGCCGAAGTTGCGCCGGATGTTCTCCTCGGTGTCCTGGCCCTTCTGGAAGCCGATCACGACGACACGCCGGCCGGAGATGTGGGCAAGCCCGGCGACGATCGCCGAGTCGTCGCCAAAGAGCCGATCGCCGTGCAGCTCGATGAACTCGTCGGCCATGGCCTTGACCAGTTCCAGCGTATGCGGCCGCTTGAGGTTGCGAGCCTGCTGAACGTGCGCCCACACGGCGTCGGTCGGGTCGGCCGCGTGGCTTTCACCGGGCCCGTGCCGGCCCAGGAGTCGGTCAACCATTGGTGGCCTCCCCGCGAGTCTGTCCGGTCTCGGAAGCGCGAGAGTCACCGTTGCCGTCGCCGCTGCGCGCCCCGGTCAAGGCGTTGAGGAACGACCGCGACCGGGAGGTCGGGCCGGTCGGCGGCTCGGAATGGCCGTTCAGCGGAGCGATGAGGAACCCGAGCAGCGAGATGATCTCGTCACGCAATCTGGCTCGAGGCACGATCCTGTCCACGAAGCCATGGCTGAACCAGAACTCGGCGCGCTGATAGCCGGGCGGCAGCTCCTCGCCGATGGTCCCGGCCGAGACACGGTCTCCGGCGAAGCGGATCAGGGCGTTTGGCTCGGCCAGGTTGACGTCGCCGACCACGGCGAAGGAAGCGAACACGCCGCCCGTCGTGGGGTCCGTCATGACGGAGATGAACGGCACGCGCGCCGCCTTGACGCGTTCCACCACGCTCATCGTCTTCACGAGCTGCATCAGCGAGTACGTGCCTTCCTGCATCCTCGCCCCGCCGGAGGACGAGACGATCAGGAGCGGGATGCGCTCGGCGAGAGCGGCCTCGCCGGCTCGGGCCACCTTCTCGCCCACCACGGAGCCCATCGAGCCGCCGATGAAGCCGAAGTCCATGACGCACATCGAGATTGGCTTGCCGGCCATGGCGGCCAGGCCCCACACCGCGGCGTCGCGCAGTCCGGTGGCGAGCTGGGCGGCCATGAGTCGATCGGGATAGGTCTTGAGGTCCACGAACCCGAGGGCGTCGACGGGCGTCAGGTCGGCGTCGCGCTCCACGAACGAGCCGGGGTCCACGAGTTGCTCGATCCGAGCTTTCGCGGAGATGCGGAAGTGATGGCTGCAATGCGGGCAGACCCGCAGCGTCTTGTCCAGTTGCTTGTTGAAGAGCATCTCCGCGCAGCCGGGGCACTTGGTCCACAGATCGGGCGGGTATGCATCGCGGCGGGGTCGGAACGGGAGTCGGACCGGCATCAGGGCATCACTCCGAGGATTCCGTGGAGGACCGCCGCGCGGCGGCCGTGTCCGGACGCGTATGTGCGGCCGGATCTGCCGGCCCGCACGGCGCGAACCATTGGCGATTGAGAGGCGCGTGACCATCGCCAGGCGACGTAGACGGCGCCGATGGATATGGCCGCCGAGGCTACGCCCACGCCTCCGACGACGAGCGGGCGAGATGGTCTCGCGGCCAGGGACAGTCTACGCGGCGCGGCCGGGGCGGCGAAGCTGTCGCGCATGGCGGCAAGCCCGGCCGGGGCGGCGACGCCCTCGCCCACGACGGCAAGCCCGGCCGGGGCGGCGACGCCGTCGCCCGCGGCGGCAACGCCGGGCGCCCTGAACGGCGCGATCGAGGACGCGGCAGCCGGCGCAGCTTGCTCGTTGCGCGCTCTCCGTGCCTCGCCGGCGGTCTGGGCCAGCCGAGCGGCCAGGCCTTCCTCGAACCGGAAGGATGGGTGCACGCGAACGAGGCCTGCTCGCAGCTCGCGTGCGGCGAGCAGGACGGCCGGGTCCAGATCGAGATCCATGGGAGCGGCGGCGGCCCCACGCTCCTCGGCCTCCATCAGGCCGTCGAGATAACGCTCAGTCCGACGGGCGTCCCGCGAGGCCCCGCCCAGCATCAGCTCAGCCTCTCGCGCAGGTCCGCCGCGACAGAGCGCAGGGCCCGATGAAGCAGCACTCGAACCGCTCCCTCCGAACGGCCCAGAACCTCGGCGATCTCGGCCGTCGACATCTCGTCCACGAAACGCAGGACGACGGCCCGCCGCCGATCCTCCGGCAGGCGCGCGACCGCCTGCCAGGCGGCGCTGCCGGCCTCGCGGGCAGCGGCGGACTCGAAGGTGTCGTCCGCGGCGGCGAGGCCGCTGGCGTGCTCGAGCGGAGCCGCCGGGCGGCGACGGTCGCGCCGGCGCTCGTTGGCCACCACGTTGCGGGCGATGCGGAACAGCCAGACGCGGAATGTCGAGGCGTCGACCGGAATCTCGACCGCGGCGCCTCCGACGCCACCGGCGCGGATGAACGAGTCGGCCCGTTCCTCGAAGCGCGGCAGCCCGGTCAATGCCTGCATGAAGACGCGCTCGGTGGCGTCTTCGGCGGCGTGATGGTCCCGGAGCTCGTAGAAAGCGTAGCTGTACACCTGGGCCAGGTATTTCCTATACAGGGCATCGAAACAGGCCGGATCGCGCCGGGCCGCCTCCACCAGACCGCGATCGCGATCCAGCCGGGCGGGGCGGGCGCCTTCCTCCGAACTACCAAACACCGGCCGGCTCAAGGCGTTACACCCGGCCGGCCGGGAGCGGGCGAGCGCAACTCGGTAATCTCGCCGCCGGCGGCCAGCCGTACGTGGACGACCTCGCCCGCCAGGACCTCGCGCTCGCCGCCGGGAGCTGCCGGATCCTCGACCAGCAGCGCCCCTGTGGCTCCGTCGACGCCCACCGCACGAACAGACTCAGCTTCCCCGCCAGAGCCCTCGAGCCGAACCATCCGGCCCGTGGTTACCTGGCGATCGTGCCACCCGGCAACGTCGAAGTGGCCGTCGCGCAGCGCCAGGA
Organism: Chloroflexota bacterium; assembly: GCA_003171065.1. GTDB lineage: Bacteria > Chloroflexota > Limnocylindria > Limnocylindrales > CSP1-4 > Fen-1039. The sequence goes on along the minus strand of PMXQ01000017.1, from coordinate 12,983 downwards.
CGCGCGGCTCGAGGCGCACCAGAAAGGCGTCGAGCAGCTGGTCGATATCGATCGGGCGGCCGCCGGAGACTTCGCGCAGGCTCGTCATCGAACCGGCCAGCTCAGCCGGGAACCGGGCGGGCGGCCAGTCGGCGTTGATGCCGATGCCCACGATTGCCAGCGGATCGGCCGTGCCGGCGCCCTCGGTTTCGCCCAGTACGCCGGCAACCTTGCGCAGCCTGCCTGCGGCGGCGCCACTCGACGGGGTGCCACTCGACGGGGTGCCACTCGACGTGGTGCCACTCGACGTGGTGCCACTCGCGGCGGCGACACTCGTGGCGCCCGTCATCTCCACGACGATGTCGTTTGGCCACTTGAGGCGCAGCCTGCCGACGGCGAGCCCGACCACCTCTTCGGCCGCGTCGGCCATCGCCAGAGAAACCACCGCGGCCAGCCGCCACAGACGATCGGCAGCCAGGTAGCCCGGCCGAAAGCCGAGCGACAACAGCAGAGCGGCACCGCTCGGCGCCACCCAGGATCGACCCGATCGCCCGCGACCGACCGTCTGCTCGCCGGCCACGGCGAGACAGACCTCAGCGGTTCCGGCGATCAGCCAGCTTCGGACGATGTCGTTGGTGGAGGGGACCGATCGGAACCGCTCGTGTCGCGAGAGAAACGCGACGCTCGTGGTCACGCGCCCGTCTTCGTCGCCCCGCCGGTGCCCGCCGCTCCGGCCTCGTCCTGCACCAGCGGCTCGGGCTCCTCGAGCGCGAAAGCCTTGTGCAGGGCGCGGACGGCGGTCTCGACCTGATCCTCGGCGATCATGCAGGTGATGCGGATCTCCGAGGTGGAGATGATCTCGATGTTCACCCCGGCTTCGGCCAGCGCGGCGAACATGCGCGAGGCGTAGCCGGGAGCGTTCTGGATTCCGGCGCCGACGATCGACACCTTCGCCATCGCCGAGTCGGTGGTCATCTCGCGGAAGCCGAGCTCCCGGACGATCGGCTCGAGGATGCGTTTGGTCTTGGCGAGATCGCCGCGCGTGATCGTAAAGCTCAGGTCAGTCGTGCCGTGATGGCCGACGTTCTGCACGATCGTGTCGACGTTGATGCCCGCCTCGGCCAGCGGCGCGAAGACGGAGTGAGCGACTCCGGGTCGGTCCGGAACCTCGACGAGTGTGACTTTGGCCACGTTGCGGTCGTGGGCCAGCCCGCGAACCTTGTTGCGCTGCTCCACGAACGGGTCCTCCTTGATCAGCGTGCCGGGGACGTCCTCGAACGAGCTCAGCACCTCGATGACGACGTTGTTGACCCAGCCGAGCTCGACGGCCCGGACCTGCATCACCTGAGCGCCCTGATGGGCCAGCTCCATCATCTCCTCGTAAGAGATGACCGGCAGCTGGCGGGCTTCGGGCACGAGACGCGGATCGGCCGTGTAGATGCCTCGGACGTCGGTGAATATCTGGCAGCGGTCGGCTTCGAGGGCGGCCGCCAGAGCGACGCCCGTCGTGTCCGAGCCGCCCCGGCCCAGTGTGGTGATCTCGGACAGGTGGGGATCGCGCACGCTCTGGCCCTGGAAGCCAGCGACGATGACGACCCGACCCGCCTCGATCTCGGAGAGGATGCGCTTGGTGTCGATGCCGGCGATGCGCGCCTTGCCGTAGTTGCCGTCCGTTGTGATGCCCGCCTGTGCGCCGGACAGAGCGATGGCCGACACGCCCAGAGCGTGCAGAGCCATCGACACGAGCGTGGCGCTCTGGTGCTCTCCGGTCGCGAGGAGCATGTCGAGCTCGCGCGCATCCGGTTCGTCGGTGATGGCGCCCGCCAGGGCGAGCAGTTCGTCGGTGGCATCGCCCATCGCCGAAACGACCACCACGAGGTCGTAGCCGTTCGCCCGCTCACGGGCGACGCGTGCGGCTACGCGCCTGATTCGGTCTGCGTTGGCGACGGACGAGCCGCCGTACTTCTGGACGACAAGCGGTTTGGGCATGGCGGGCATTCTACCAGCGAGCGCGGCCCTTCTCGACACCGCGAGGCGCAACCGGTAGCCATCCGCATTGTCGTCCGGGCAGCCAGCCGGAAGAATGGGCTCCACACCCCCTACAGGAGTCGAGCCATGTGCTTCGATCTGGACAGCGAGCCCCCGATACCGGAAGCGACCGGGCCCGCCGTCGAACGCGAGTCGTTGATCCTCTCCGCCGCCGACGGCAATCGATTCAAGGCCTTCCATGCCTGGCCGGCGGCGCCGACCGGCAAGGCGATCGTCATCCTGCCCGACGTTCGCGGCCTGTACCGCTACTACGAGGAGTTGGCCGTGCGCTTCGCCGAGGCCGGCGTCGAGGCAATCGCCATCGACTACTTCGGCCGGACCGCGGGGATCGGCGATCGCGACGAATCGTTCGACTCGGGCCCGCACGTAGCCCAGACGACTTGGGCCGGCCTGTCGGCCGACATCGTAGCGGCCGCGGCATTCCTGAGCGATCGGGGCTTGCGGGTGGCCGGCACCGCGCCTGCCCGGCCCGCGATATTCGTGACCGGCTTCTGCATGGGCGGCCGCAACGCCTTCCTGGCCGCCACTCTGCGACTGGGGCTGGCGGGCGTCATTGGCTTCTACGGCTGGCCGGGCGGACCGTCCCGCAACGACACGCCGGCTCCCACCGAGACCGTGGGTCAGTTCGACTGCCCGGTCCTGGGCATCTTCGGCGGCGCGGACCAGGGCATCCCGCTCGCGGTCGTCCAGGCCTTCCGCGACGCGCTGGCGGAAGCCCGTGTAGAGAGCGAGATCGTCGTGGAGCCGGATGCGCCCCACAGCTTCTTCGACCGCAAACAGGCGGAGTTTCAAACTCAGTCTGACGACGCTTGGGCTCGTGTGAGACGATTCATCGACGCGCACGGAGCGGCTTGACCTCCGGCGTACCAGGCGGGAGCCCGCGAGGCTCCGCAGGAACACCGGAGGACCCCATGTTCTGGCGACGCGACAGAGGCTCCCGCGACGACGCCGGAGAAGCCCTCGGCAACGATCTCGAGGTCGAAGACGCCCCCAGGGTTTCAGACGAAACCGAAGAAGACACCGAAGGCGAAGCCGAGGACGCCGCGGACCAGCCCGAGGACGCGGACCAGCCCGAGGACATGGACGCCGATCTCGAGAGCCAGGCGGCCGACTACCTGGCCGACAACGACGTCTGGCTCTACGGGCCCCACGCCAAAGAGATCCTGGAAGTTCTCGAGCGGCTGGAGGAGGTCGACCCGGACGATGCCGAGGCGATCGCCGAGGCGTGGCGAAGCGCCTCCAAGCCCGATCGAGAGGCCGCTCGCAAGGCCGTCAGGAAGCTGATCGAAAGCGACGAGGAAATCGCCCGCCACGTCCAGATGGCGCGCGAGGAGATCGGAGCCTGGCTGGCCGTCGCGGCCGAGTATCCCGAATACGTCAAAGCGATCCCGAACTGGGCTCGCGTCTGCTCGCAGGTGAGCGACGCCGCCCTGGATGCCGCCACCGGGATCATCCTCGAGGATGAGCTGGAGGAGCCGGAGTACGAGGCGCTCTTCCTGCCCTGGACCGATGCCGTCGAGAAGATACGTATCCAGGAAGAGCTCGAGGAGATCGAAGGCGGCGCCGAAGCCGAAGACGAGGAGGGGGTCGCGGGCGACGGGGGCGACGACGAGGAGACCGAAGGCGAGTTCGGGCCGAACTCCGACTCGGTCGCCGATTTCCTCAACCGGCTGTGGCTCCTCTCGCCCGACCAGGTCACGCGGCTCGTGAGCGGCTGGCGGGAGGCTCCTCAAGAGCAGCTGGAACAGGCCCATGAGGCCCTCCACGAGCTGGTCGAGGTGGACCCCGAGTGGCGCGATCAGGTCCGCCGCGCTCAGGAAAAGATCTCTCCCTGGCTGAACGGCGGCCGGCTCCAGGAAACGGCCAGCTTCATGGGCCAGACCGGCCAGAGTGCCACTCGCCAGATGGCGGGCCCGGCCCTCGCGGACGCGGTCGCGGCGCTGGTGGTGGGCGACCTGCTCGAGCCGGAAGACGCGGACGCGCTCTACGCGCCGTGGTTCAATCTCGTGGGCGCGCCACCGCTGCCGGCGGCAGCCGAAGATGGGGACGCGCCCGCGGGTTCTGACGGCGTGGCAGACTGACAGCACGAGTAGCTGAGGGCGCAATCGGATAACGGCGGAGAGTAGATGTTCAGGCGGTACAAGAAGGACGAGGGCGCTCCCAACAGGCTCCGCGACGAGGCCGAGCCGAACAGGCTCACCTGGACCTCGGCGGACGGGACGGACGCCGCCTCGGCAGAGCCCGAGGACGTCGAGGACGAGCTCGAGGACGGGCCGGGCGACGGGGGCGCCGAAGGCGACGAGCCGGACACGCGGACCGACGCCGAACGGAAGGCCGACCTGCAGGCCGAGCTCGAGCGAGAGGCCGAGGAGTTCGGGCTGACGGGCCAGAACCCGACGGACATGTACGGCCCAAACGGCGAGGACGTCGCCTCGCTGCTCGACTCGCTGGCCGACATAGACGACCCGACCGCCGAGGCAATCGCCGACGCCTACGAGGCGGTCCCCGAGGCCGAGCGCAAGGTCGCGCAGCTGGTCGTGCGGCGGCGCCACCGCGGTGGCGGCCTGGAGGCCGAGCTGTGGGCCGCGGAACACGCCGTGTCGGACTGGCTGGCTGCGATGCAACTCGACGGCGACGAGTTCGACCTCTACTCGGTCGTGGCCGACGCGGCCACGGACGCGGTCGACGCGCTGGTCCTCGAAGACGAGCTGGCGGACGTGGACTTCGCCACTCTGTACGGCCCGTGGTCCGAGATCATGGACACCAACGAAGACGACGAGGCCGAAGAAGACGAGGCCGAAGAGGCCGTGCCGGCAAAAGGCTCGGGCTCGGGCAAGGCCGCGCCGGCGAAAGGTTCGGGCTCGGGCAAGGCCGCGCCGGCGAAAGGCTCGGGCAAGGCCGAGCCGGCCCACGAGCCGGCCGAGCCGGAAGGAGAATTCGGCCCGAACACCGAGCTGGTGCTGCAATTCCTGACCCGGCTCGCCGCCCTGACTGCGGCGGAGACTTCGGAGCTGGTCGCCGCCTGGCGAAAGCAGCCCAAGGAAGAGCTCCGGGTCGCCCATCGCGACCTGCAAGCCCTCGCCGATGAAGACCCCAAGTGGCGCGAGCAGCTCCGTCTCGCCCAGGAAGAGGTATTCGCCTGGATGGCCGGCCGCAGCGAGAAGCGCGACTACTCATTCGGCGCGCCGCAGAGCCTGGCCCGCGTCCGTGAGCCCGCGGGACCAGCAGTCGCCGACGCGGTCGCCGCGCTCGCCATGGCCGACATGCTCGAGGACGGGGACGCCGAGGTTCTCTATGCCCCGTGGGCGGACGTCGTCAAGGAGCCGGCGCTTCCCGAGTACGAGGACGACGAGGACGACGACGCGAAGTGAGCGGCGACGTACCGCACGACTCCGCCACAAGCCCCTTTTCCCTAACACGCATGGGGTGAGTAGCAGGCGGAGTGATGCGACTCCACATCCACGCAGCGGGCCGTATCGACGGGTGATTGTTAGGCACCTACGGCTATCAGACCGCCGCATGAGCCCGTGAGCGCCGCCCGCTGCGCCCATCGATCGAGCCGCGGAGGCAGCGGCGACGCGTAGCACTCTCCCCATGCGTATCGAGGAATTCGCACCCTGAGCCGGATCCGGTGGCGATCGGTACCGAAGCCACCCGGCAGGGCCGCGGCCACGGTAGACTCGCGCCCATGAAGCAATCGATTGTCACCCTGGACATGGAAGGTGTGCTGACGCCGGAGATCTGGATTGCCGTGTCCGAAAAGACGGGCATCCCGGAACTGCGCCGCACCACGCGCGATGAGCCGGATTACGACAAGCTCATGCGCGGGCGCCTGGCCATCCTGGACCAGCATGGATTGAAGCTGTCAGACATTCAGGATGTCATTGGCACGCTGCGGCCCCTGCCCGGCGGAAAGGAGTTTTTGGATGAACTGCGTTCGTTCGTGCAGGTCGTAGTCCTGTCCGACACGTTCGAGCAGTTCGCCGCTCCTCTGCTCCGCCAGCTCAATTGGCCGACCCTCCTGTGTCACCGGCTGATTGTCGAGAATGACCACATCGTGGACTATCAACTGCGCATCCGGGAGCAAAAGCGCGAAGCCGTGGCCGCGTTCAAACGGATGAATTACCACGTCATCGCCGGCGGCGATTCCTTCAACGACACCGCGATGCTCAGCGAGGCACACGCAGGCATCCTGTTTCGCGCGCCCGACGGTGTGAAACGGCAATTCCCCCAGTTTCCGGCCGTCGAAACCTACGCCGACCTGATGAAACTGATCAAGCAGGCGATGGCCTAAGCACCTCAGCCGGCCCAGAGAGCCTGTGCATGAAGAGCCGGGCGCGTCAGGCTTCGTATGCTCCGAGCGACTTGACCATCGTCAGCCGACCACCGTCGCGGCCGACGACCTGGAAACCCGCGCGTTCGTATAGCCGAAGAGCAGGGTTGCGCGCATTTACCGTCAGGCTGACGGCCGTGTGACCAACATCGGATGCGGCCCGGGCGAGACCATCGAGCAGACGCGCTCCGACGCCCCGTGCCTGGTGGGCTGGCGCGACCGCGATCGCCAGCTCCGGGAGCGGGCGGCCCTCCGCGTCTCGCGCCGGAACGTCGGCCAGAACCCGACACCACGCCGCGCCAAGACGCTCGCCGTCGTGCCACGCGATCACGCCGGCGTCACCCGGACGCCCCCAATCCTCCAGCCACCTCGTGACGTGCGGCATCTCGGACGCACCTTCGGGGAGCGGGCCGGGCGGAAATGCAGCCAGCAGCACCATCTCGGCGAGAAAGGTCAGGTCGGCAGCAGAAACGGGACGAAGTTCCATGCGCTGACCTTCGCTACCAGGTTCTGAGGCAGGGCCCGCCTACCAGCCCAGGGCGCGCATGACGCCGGCCGTGGTCGGTGCGGCGTCGATGATCGCGCCGGCACCGCCGGCCGTTCGTTCCGCGGTCTCGGGGTCCTTGAGGCCGTGGCCGGTCAGGACGCACACGATCGTGGCGTCTCGGTCGATTCGACCCGCCGCGGCGAGCTTCACGACACCCGCCAGGCTGGCCGCCGAAGCGGGCTCGCAGAAGATCCCCTGGCTCGTGGCCAGGTCCCGATACGCGGCCACGATCTCATCGTCCGTGACCGTCTCGATGAGACCGCCGGACTCGTCGCGCGCAGCCACCGCCTGTTGCCACGAGGCAGGATTGCCGATGCGGATGGCAGTGGCGATCGTCTCGGGCTTCTCGACCGGATGGCCGAGCACGATCGGCGCCGCGCCGGCCGCCTGGAAGCCGAACATACGCGGCCTGGCGTCGATGCGGCCCGCAGCCTGGTAGCGGTTGAAACCGGCCCAGTAGGCGGTGATGTTGCCGGCGTTGCCCACCGGGATGGCCAGGATGTCGGGCGCTCGGCCCAGGTCGTCGCAGACCTCGAACGCGGCCGTGGTCTGGCCGTCGATGCGGTACGGGTTGACGGAGTTGACGAGAGTGACCGGATGGTGCTTCTGCTCTGCCATCTCGCGCACCACGCGCAGAGCCTCGTCGAAGTTGCCCTCCACGGCGATGATCCTGGCGCCCGCGGCCAGAGCCTGGATCAGTTTGCCGAGGGCGATCTTGCCCTTGGGCAGGACGACGATGACCTCCAGCCCCGCGGCCGCACCGTAGGCAGCGGCGGAGGCGGACGTGTTGCCGGTGGAGGCGCAGATGACCGCCTTCGCGCCTTCTTCGACGGCCTTTGAGATGGCCATGACCATGCCCCGGTCCTTGAAGGAGCCGGTCGGGTTCATGCCCTCGTACTTCACGTACAGGTTCGGCACGCCGATGCGCTTGCCGATGTGGTCGATCCGCACCAGCGGCGTGAAGCCCTCGCCCAGGCTGATTACCGGAGTCGCGGCGGTGATCGGCAGGAACTCGCGGTAGCGCTCCACCAGGCGCGGGCGGGCGAGGGCCGCGGGGTTGGCGATGGGAGGATTGGCGGACGAGGCGGACACGTCGCTAGTTCCTTTCACGAGGTCAGGATCGGGTAGATGGGCACGTCGCGGTCGGGGGCGATGAGCGGCTCGATCGCCTGGCGAACTTCGGCGAGCGGCAGCGGCCGGGTCTGGACGGCGACCCAGGTGCGGCTCCGATGGCGGGGCACCGCGCTCGGCGGCGGGCCGGCCACTTCCTCCGCGAGACGCCCCGGAACCTCTTCCGGGAGCACGCCGGGGAGGCAGACGAACCACGGCCGGCGGATGGTGGCGCGGTCATCGGCAAGGGTGACCAGCTCGGCGGCGGCAGGCGGCAGGTCCGCCCAGGTGCTGAGCCCGGTCCGGGCCACTTCCAGGAGATCGGCGAGAACCGCGCTGCTGGTCGCGGGGCCGCCGGCGCCGGGGCCTTCGAATGAAACGCGACCGACTGGGTCGGCATCGACTTCGAGGCGGTTGAGGACGCCGTCGGTACGACCGAGCGGCGCTCCCAGCGGCACGGCCGAGGTCATGACCGAGCCCGCCAGCCCGAAGCCGGGCTCGGCGGTTCCCGGGGTGCTGGCCGTGGCCACGAGCCGGATGGCGAGGCCCAGGGCGACGGCGCCGGCGATGTCGTTAGCCGAAACGCCGGTGATCCCCGGCCTGCCGTCGCCGCGCACGGAGGGCGGGCTGGCCACGATCGACTCGATCCGCGGCCACGCGCCGAAGCAGAGGCGGGTCAGGACGGCGAGCTTGTTTGCGGCGTCGTGGCCCTCAACGTCAGCGCGGGGATCGCGCTCGACGTAGCCCTGGGCCTGGGCCGCGGCGAGGACTTCCTCGTAGCTCCGCCTGGCCTGCGTCATCTGGGTCAGGATGAAGTTGGTGCTGCCGTTGACGATGCCGCGCACGCGCCGGATGTGGTTGGCCGCCAGATCGCGGGCGATCGGATCGAGCACGGGAGTTCCGCCGCAGACCGACGCCTCGAACCGGAGCGGCGAGCCTTTCGCGCGGGCGATCTTCTCCAGCTCCGCGCCGTGATGGGCCAGGACGTGCTTGTTGGCCGTGACCACGGGCTTGCCCAGGTTCAGCGCTTCGGCGATCAGCGAGCGGGCCGGCTCGTCGCCGCCCAGCAGCTCGACGATCACGTCCACGTCGTCGCGCCGGACCACGGCCGTGGCATCGGGGACGAGGATCTCGCGCGGCATTCCCCTATCGACGGCGCCCTGGACGTTCAGGTCGGCGATCGCCACGAGCTCGAGCATTCGCCCGCCCGCGGGGCCGATCTGCCGGTTCGCGCTGCGGAGGAACCCTCGGGCCACCTCCGCGCCGACGGTGCCCACGCCGAGGATCGCGACGCGGAGTGGTCGTCTCTCGGGGGTCATGGACGGGTTGGACTGGGGCCAGCGAGGCCGAGATGGGATCGCAGCCGGCGGTGACGGAGACTCAGAACGTCGTCCCGGAATGGTACCCGAGGCACCGGCCACTCTGTTCGCCCCTCCTCGGCCTGCGGTCCGGCGTGCGGGAAGGTTTCAGCTTGCGCCGGCCTGGCTGATCGTGGCCAGCCACAGGTTTCCACTCGAGTCTTCGACCAGCACGCCCGCCGGACCGTAGGCCTCGTCGGACAGATCGGCCGGTCCCGAACCCGAGACGGCGACCTGTGCCCATTCGAACCCGTCGGGGGAAATGGCCACCGTCAGGGCTCCTTCAGAAGCGACGACCTGCAGTGCCTGGTGGCCGTCGGAGAGCACAACGGCCGGAGACGGAAACTGCGCGGCGGCCGCTGTCCATGTGCGTCCGTCGTTCGAGGTCCAGGCCTGATCGTCGCCCTCGGGCGAGCACGAGCAGTCCCAGCTGGCGACATCGGCAACGAGCTTGCCGGCGGCAATGGTCGTGATCGCGGCTTCCGCCTCCGGAGTCGCCGCGGCATCGGCGAGTGTCACCCGGCTCCAGTCGGAGCCATCCGCCGACCACCAGATCGCGGGCGTCGTCGACGGGAAGTCGCCGCCGCCCCAGCCCTCCACGCTGCCGATCCGACCCGCCACCAGGAAGCCATCCGCCAGGACCGTGCCCCGCGCCAGGTAGGCATCCTGGAACGTCTCCGGCGCGAGGGAGACGGCATGCCAGATCTGCCCATCGGCCGATAGCCACACCGCCGGCTCGGCCGAGCTGCTATCGCTCGATCTGCTGACCGCCATGTATCCCTTCGGCCCGGCCGACACGTCTCCCACCGCCGCTCCGCCGAAAGCCTTGAGCAGGTCGACTCGGCTCCAGCTTGCCCCATCCGCGGAGGTCCACAGCGCGGTAGCCGGCTCCGGCATGCAGCCGGTTCCGTCGTCGGCGCAGCCGGGAGTGCGACCGAGGGCGAGCATGCCGGCCGGCCCCTCGACGACCTCTTCGACCTGGGCTCCCTGGCCGAGTTCGGTCATGTCGAGAGACCGGCCCTGCCGCCACTGGCGTCCATCGGCCGAGGTCCAGGGAACGGCGGCGCCGCTGTCGACGTTCTCGTGGAATGCCAGGTACCCGCGGCTCCAGCTGAAGAGCGCGTTCTGGAACGGCGAGTCGGAGGTTGCGACGAGCTTCGCCGGTAGCGCCACGGAGTCCCAGCGAAGCGTGCGCCCGGCCGCAGTCGGAAGAGGGCTCGGGGATGGGGCAGGCGTGTCAGTCTCGGCGGGGATATCGGTCGGCCCGGCTATCTCCGTGGCGGTCGCCACCGGACCGGTCGTCTCAGTGGCAATCGCCGTCGGCCCGGTCGTGCCTTTCTGCAGAGGAGTCGCGACCGACTGAGGTGGCGTGGCCGTGCAGCCGGCGATGGTGGCTGCAACCACGAGAACGCCGGCCAGCCCGACCCGCCGCCGCGGCGAGCCCGACGAGCGTCGATCGATCAGTCGACGATCCCCCACCATCTCGATTCCCTCCAACCCTGGCACAGCCGGCAGTGCGAGCGATTTCTGAGCGACGAGCCTCTCGGCTTGCGCGCGATGCCCGCTATCCTACGACTCGCGGCCATGGTAGATCCGCGCCGGCCGCAGGATGCGCGCGGTCCCAGAGGCGCTCGATTTCGCCCGGCCCGACCGGCCGCGTCCGCTAAACTCGCGCCATGACAACCGACGCCTCCACCTCTCCCGCAGCCAGACCATCCAGCCTGCCCGTCAAGCCGCGCATCTTCAGCGGCATCCAGCCCACCGGCCGGCCCCACCTGGGCAACGACCTGGGCGCGATCCGCAACTACGTGGCCCTCGCGGAGCGATATGAGGCGATCTACTGCGTCGTGGACTACCACGCCCTGACCCACGTCCACGATCCCGAGATGCTGCGCCACCAGACCCTCGAGATGGCGGCCGCCCTCATCGCCCTGGGCCTGGACCCGAAGCGTTGCACGCTCTTCGTCCAGTCGGACCGCCCGGAGGTAACCGAGCTGTGCTGGCTCTTCAACACGGTGACGCCGGTCGGCTGGCTGCAGCGCACGCCCACCTACAAGGAGAAGCGCCAGAACCAGCCCGAGGACGTCAACCACGGCCTGCTCACCTACCCCGTCCTGCAGGCCGCGGACATCGTCATCTACAAGGCTTCGCTGGTGCCGGTCGGCAGGGACCAGGCCGCGCACCTCGAGCTGAGCCGCGAGATCGTCCGCGCCTTCAACGCCCGATATGGCGTGACGTTCCCCGAGCCCCAGCCGGTCTACACCGATGCGCCGGTCGTGCTCGGCACCGACGGCGTCAAGAAGATGAGCAAGTCGATCGGCAACACGATCGAAGTCCTGGCCGAGCCGGACGTGATCCGCAAGCAGGTCATGTCGATGGTGACCGACACGCAGCGGATCCTGCGCTCCGACCCGGGGCGGCCGCAGGTCTGCAACGTCTGCCGGCTGCACCGCCATTTCGGCGACGACTACGAGCAGATCTGGGAGGGCGAGCGAACCGCCCGAACCGGCTGCGTCGACACGAAGAAACTGCTGGTGGAGCGGATCATCGCCCACTACGCTGGGGCTCGCGAAACGTACAAGGAACTCATGGCCGACCCGGCCCGGCTGCGCGCCATCCTGGACGAAGGCGCCGAACGGATCCGCCCGATCGCCGAAGCCACCATGGCCGAGGTCCGCGAACGGATGGGTCTGCGCTAGACGAAAGTCACGACATCGAGGGGGGCATGAGCGCGACACCGTCGCCAACGTCGCGCTACTTCCTCGATCGCAAGCTCAGCGGCGCGCTCACGTTGGGCAGCGACCACGACGACGCGAGCGAGCTCAAGGGCATGGAGGCCATCAACGCCGCCTTCGCGACCGCGACCGGCCTCAAGCCCACGCTGAACACGATCGACCACAATACGGACGCTCGATCGGTCATCACCTGACCACGCCCGGGGCGTACCATCTCGGCGTCAGCCCGTGCCGAGGATCGAGGGGACGATGACCGACCAGCCTTCCACCGCCGCCTTCATGACGCCGCGCCTGCACCGCTGGCTGACCGCGTTGGTGATCCTGGCCACGGTCGCAGTCGCGATCGTCGTCATCCTCCAGGTCGCCGCTCTGATCACGTACTTCAGCGACGTGATCATGATCTTCTTCCTGGCGTGGCTGCTGGCCTTCATCCTCAGTCCGCTCGCCAGCGCCCTGGTCCACTTGATACCGCGTCTGCCGCGGGCAGTGGCCGTCATCCTGGTCTACGCCCTGCTCATCGTCTTGCTTGTCGCGGCCATCCTGCTGGTTGCTCAGCAGCTCTACTCGTCGATCACCAACCTGGTCACCAACTTGCCGACCGGCGACCGCCTGGCACAACTTCTCCAGCCCTGGCAGAACCGCCTCGACTCCATCGGCGGCCACCAGATCAGCCTCTACGACCAGATCAACCTGCTTCTAGCCAACCTCAAGAACGGGGCAGTACAACTGGCCCAGCCGCTCGGCGCTATCGCCGTCGCCAGTCTTGGCATGTTCGGCAACCTGCTCTTCGTCTTCTTCCTGTCGCTGTACATGGCCGTCGACCGGGACCGGATCGTCAGCTTCCTCTTCCGCCTCGTCCCGCCCGCCTACAC
>PMXQ01000118.1 GCA_003171065.1 Chloroflexota bacterium | reverse complement strand
GAGCTGGTGAAGTGGATCGTGCCTCGATAGCCGGTGGCGACGTTGCCGTACAGGTCGCGGGCAGTGACTGTCACGCTGTGGCTGACACCTGCGGGATAGGGGTTGAAGGTGCCGACGGACAGGTGCGTGGCAGGCAGGGCTTTGAAGGCGCCCACACCGTTTGGTGTGCCCAGCCCTGTCGGACCGTCGTAGCCAGCGACGCCGTTGCAGAAGTAGGTGTGGGGGCATGGGGTCTGGCTGCCCCAGACGTCGTTAGTGCCACTCGCCGCGTCGTTCAGGCTGGTCTTGCGTCCGTAGAGGTAGCTCGCAGGATAGGTTCCGGCCGCTGGACGACCGGCCAGGGCGAAGGTCGAGGCGATGATCGGCGACGAGGCGCTGGTGCCCCCCATGGGACACCAGCCAGAATGGACACCATCCAATGACCAGATGCAGGTGGAGTCGTTGGAGTCGTAGCTCCACACAGGGGTGTACGGGTCGGCGACGGCCGAGACATCGGCCGCCATTCGTTTGGTGCAGCCCGTGTCGTGCTGCCAGGAAGGCTTGGACTCGTACGCAGAGCAGCCGCTGCCCGCGCCCGAGTCCGAGCCAGGGCCGTTGCCCCATGCCGACTCGCTCCAGCCGCGGGCGCTCGTGTCCTGCGTCAGGCTCGTGCCGCCGACCGCGACCACATTCCGTGAAGCGGCTGGGTATTCGACACCGGTTTGGTAGCCGGACGGGGACAAAGGGGCGCAGTCGTAGCCACAGTCACCGCTGGAGGCCGTGATCGCCACGCCGGGGTGGTTGTAGTAGGGGTCGTAGGCGGTCGCCTCGTTGCTCTGCTCGGGACCGCCATAGCTGTTCGACACGGCGACTGCGCCCAGCGACACGGCGGTGTTGACCCCCGTCGCCAGGTCGAGGGTGCTGGAGGTGTCAGCCTCGACGAGCAGGATGTGGCATTTGGGGCACGCGGCGGAGACCATGTCGAGATCCAGCGAGATCTCGCCCTCCCAGCCCGGGTCGTAGGTCGGGTAGGTGGTACCGCCGTTCTGGTCCACCTTCCGGAAGCAACCGTTGGCGGTCGTGCACGCGGGCAGGCCGAACTGGCTTCGGTAGGTCCCCATGAAGCTCTCGGCGTCCGGGCTATCGTAGGCGTCGACTATGGCGACCGTCAGCCCGGCGCCCGCGCTCGAAGACGGAAGCGCGTAGGCGCTCTGAATGCCCGTGGGATTGAATGCGGTCATTGTGTCGGCGGGCTTCACCGATCCGGCCACCGCCGTCATAGGTGAGACCGCAGACGCGGGGCCCGCCGGCACGTCGGTGCGAACGAGCGCGAGGCATTCAGCCGTGCCGGGTGTCGGCGCAGGGCAGAGTGCCCTCACATGGACACTCGACGAAATCGGTGAGCTAGCAACCGACGGTGCCACCCCGACGAACGGGGCTGCGAGAGCGCACAGAACAAGAGCTGCCGCGATCCGGCGCGGCAGCCCCGAGATACCGACCATCGCCAGCCTCCCCACGGCTCCCCTGGTTGAGAGCAGGAGCGTCCCCGGGGCGGTGCCCAGGAGCCTGACCTGCGGCCGGCGGGAAGTCTTCAGGCCCGCACAAGAGTGAACAGCAGCAGCGACGAGTGGCTTCACCGAACCCCCGCTCCTCTCCGTACCGGGCAGATCCGAGATTCTCCGACCCGGATCTGCAACGGATCGCATCGACGAACCATCGCGACGCGCGATCGACGTTGGTATACCCCATCAGCGGGTCGGATCGGACGATACCGCCAGGTCCGCCCCTGCTCGTCGGGATGGCTGCTACCCGATGGCAGACGAGCGAGTCCATCGTACTCACATGGACCGAGCGGTACCACTCGAAATGGTCACGGCAACAACCGGACGCCGGGCTCGCAGCCACGCCAGTCGTCGCAGCCATCCAGCAAGCGATCGACGCTCTTCACTGGCGGCAGGAACAAGAGCCATCGTAGCCGCCCACCCCGGTCAATCGAGTGGCTGCGTCGGGGCGGAACGCGTTACTGGAAGACCGATGTCGTAGGCCGCGCCGGACCCGGTCAGCCTGACACTCAAACCATCGTGAAGGTCGCAGCCGACGTGCTTTCCGACGGCGACCGGCTCGACTCTGAACTGGACCGTCGGACGCGTTCGCGTCGCTCATGCGCCGGGTGCCGATTCGATTTCGACCCACGTCGCGGGACTCGACCTTCGCCCGCGGCTCCCCACTGTATTGTGTAGTGCGGTGGTGTTAGATATTGACTCCCAGGAAGGGGACGTCTGGCGCCTTTATCCTTTGGGGGTCTTGCCCATGTCGCATTCCCGTAGGGCTCTAGGAATCCTTGTGTTGGTCGTGGCCAGCCTGCTGGTTGGGGCGTCGCCGGCAGCCGCGGCGAGCGCCACGGGCGTGAACTTCACCCTGCCCGCCGTGACCAAGACCAGCTACTCGATCTCCGGGATCGTCCGCGCCAACGCGACATCTGCCGCCGTGGCAGGCGTCAGCGTCTCCGCAACGAGCACCAGCGGCTCTGGCTCGTTCACTTCGGGTTCAACAACTACGAGCGCGAGTGGCTACTACTCGATCAGCCACCTGTTGCCCGGCTCGTATACCCTGCGGTTCGACCCGCCGCGGGCGACCAACCTGCAGCACGGCTATCGCAACGCCACCGGGCCGATGTACTTCAGCGTGACGACGCCGGTGTCTGTCGCGATCACCACGGCCTCGCGCACCGGCATCAATGTCCGGCTGCCGAGCGGCTACAAGATCTCGGGCAAGGTGACCCGCTCCAACGGGACGACCGCCATCCCGAACGTCTACGTCGACGGCGCGGGCACAACTGCCAGCGACTCCACCACGACCGACTCGGCCGGCAACTACACCCTCATGGGCCTCTCGCCGGGGTCGTACGAGGTCGTCTTCGGCCACGACCCCGCGTCCGACAACCAGACCGGATGCTGGTACACGGCAGTGGCCGCCAAGTTCTCCGCGAGCTGCGCGTCGCACACCAACGTCGTCATCAGCTCGGCCAACGTGACCGGCATCAGCCCCAAGATCTGGAGCGCCCTCAAGATCACCGGCTACGTCAAGACCCAGGCCGCGGTCCCGGTCCCGATCGTCGGCGCGTGGGTCTATGCGTACGGCAACTCGAGCGAATCGGCCTTTACCGACGCCACGGGCAAGTACACGATCACCGGCCTGAACCCCGGCTCGTACAAGATCGAGGTCGACGGTTCTTCCGGCATGCGCGTCCTTGACGGCTACTACAACGTCACCGCGCCCTATCACTGGACCAAGCTGACCGCCAGCGCATCGTCGGTGGTCATCTCCACGCCGGTCACGACCATCGCCACCATCAGGCCGTCAACCGGCTACTTCATCAAGGGCAAGATCACGAACACCTCCGGCACGGCGCTCGACTTTGTCGTTGTCGAGACGGTGGGCGGGTCAGGCACGGCGGACGAGAACCCCGTCGCCTTTACCGACGCCTCAGGGAACTACACCATCGGCCCGGTGCCGCCCGGTGGCACGTACAAGATCCAGGCCAACCCGCTCTTTTCCTCCGACCCGTCGCTCCTGGCGGGCTGGTATCTCAACAGCCCACCCAACAACTTCACCGCCGCCTCGTCATCGGCGCTCGCGATCCTCGTGAACGCCGACAAAACGGGGATCAACATGCGCCTCCCGAAGGGCGCCTCGATCTCCGGAATCGTGAAGATCACCGGGGGCAGTGCCTGCAATGACTGCTCGGTCCTTGCGGTCACCCTCACAGGATCGGAAGTGGCGTTCACGTCCACGTCGAGCTCCGGGGCGTACAAGCTGCAGGGCCTCCCGGCGGGCAGCTACAAAGTCGAGGCGTGGGGGAACAGCGCGGTCATCGACGCGACCCACGTCCGGATCGTCGCCAACGGCTTCTACAAGTCCGGAGCTGCCCCGAACTTCAGCGCCACGATCGCTGGTGCTACGGCGATCGCGGTCTCCCCGTAACCACTCACCCTCTCTGACAGCGTCTGCGAGACGGCCCTTCGAGGGCCGTCTCGCGTTTCTGGACCCTCGGGGCAACCCCCGCCCCGGCGGAGCGAGGCCCCGAGGCGCGAGGCTGCGGCTCTCTCTCGGTGGGCCCGGCCCTCGCGAGACGATGGCTGCCTCGTGCCGGTCTGGCCTTGCCTCGTCCGATCAGGTGACGCTGACCGTCTGGGACCCGGTAATCGAGGCGGTCGTCTTGTCGGTGGCACGGACCCACTGGCTACCGACGGTCTTGAGAACGAGCGCCAGCGAGAAGGTGTGAACGCCCTTGTCGGCGGCGGTGAAGGTGTAGTCGGCGGGCAGGGTGGCCTTGGTATCGGAGCTGGTGAAGTGGATCGTGCCGAGATAGCCGGTGGCGACGTTGCCGTAGGCGTCACGGACTGTGACCGTGACGCTGTGGGTACTACCCGCAGGGAAGGGGTTGAAGGTGCCGACGGATAGGGTCTTGGCCGCACCAGGAGTGACTGTCACGCTCTGGGAGCCGGTGATCGAGGCCGTTGTCTTGTCGGTGGCGGTCACAGACCGGCTGCCGGTCGGTGCTATTCGGGCGACCGGGCGGCTATGTCTCCGACCGTGGACGGTCGACCGCAAACGGCGGTCGGGTGGGCGTTGCTCTTAGTAGCGAAGGAGCGTCATCACCGCGCCCACTCGATTGAACATCGCGATCCCGAACGGCATCGTCACGATCAGCACGCACAGCACGTAGGCGACAGCCATCCAGATGGCACCGAACCAGAAGCCGACGCAAATGAACCAGACGGCTCGCATCCACATCGGACGCTGCTCGACGTTCGCGGCGGTTAGGTACCTTGTCCCATCGGCGGCGGTCTCGACCTGATACGTCTTGCTCCGGCCACGGAGGGTGAGGAACGCCGGGATACGGTTGAACAGATAGAAGGCAAACGGCAATCCCAGAATCGACAGCGCCAGCAGGTATGCAATCGCGATCATGATGGCCGTCAGCCACCACCCGACCAAGACGAACCAGACTGCCCGGGCAAGAAAGCCCGGCCCCTGCCGCGGGGCGATGACGATCTGCGGTGTTTGGTCTTGGACGTTGGCCACCGGCGCAGGGGTCGCTGGCTCAGTGGCCGCTGGCTCAGTGGCCGCGACCTGAACGGGCTCCTACATCTGAACGGGCTCCGACATGGTCCGCAACCTCCCCCGACTTGGTGCGGGGCTACAAAGACCAACCACCGGACACGCTCCGGCTACTACTTCTTGTTCACACTAAGCCCGGATCCACCGATCGCCTGAGCTGATTCACCATCCAGGACAAGCAAACAGGTGCTCTTCTGAACTGAGAAGCTGACGTTGCGAAACACCCAGCGGACTCAGAAAGGGAGCACCTGTCAGATGCGATCATCCCACAGCCTCAAGCGACTCGGCGTGGCGTTCGACGGGACGGGACTCGTCGCCGATGCCGGGCTTCTGCTGCCGGCGACTCTGGCTCAGCAGCTCGGCTTGCGCGAGCTCGTCGACGAAGTGATCGATCTCGGGGATACGGCCGGACGGGCAAACCCCGGCGACAAGATCGCCACGCTTGTCGCCTCCGCGCTGGCCGGGGGCGACTGCATCGACGACGCGGACGCCCTGCGGGCAGGCAGCACGGCGGCCGTCCTGGGCCACCCGGTCAAGGCGCCTTCGACACTCGGGACATTCCTGCGGAGCTTTCGCTGGGGCCACGTCAGACAGTTCGACGAGGTCAGCCGGCGTCTCCTGGAGCGAGCCTGGAAAGCCGGGGCCGGACCCGGAGAGGCTCCCTTCACGATCGATCTGGACTCGACGATCTGCGAGACATACGGCCTGGCCAAGGAGGGCGGGACCGGCTTCACATACAACCACGTCCGCGGCTATCACCCCTTGCTCGCCGTTGCCGCAGGCACGGGCGAGGTCCTGGCGGCTCGTCTGCGTGGCGGCAACGCCAGCACCACCCGCGGCGCCGGGCACTTCCTCACCGAGACGATCGGCCGAGTCCGGCGAGCCGGGGCAAACGGCGAGCTCACAGTCCGGGCCGACAGCGGCTTCTATGCCCATGCTGTCGTGGCCGCCGCCCGAAAGCGGGGCGTCCGCTTTTCCATCACGATCCGTCAGCACCGCAGTGTCCGCCGTGTGATCGAGGCCATCCCCGACGATGCCTGGACGCCCATTCCCTACTGGCTGCAAGGCGCCGACGTGGCCGAGACGGTCTACACGCCTTTCACCGACTATCCGGATGCGAAACCTGTCCGGCTCATCGTGCGGCGGGTTCGACCCACGCCTGGATCCCAGCTCGCGCTCTTTGCCCTGTATGACTACCACGCCTTCATCACCGATCGCGAGGGCGAGACTCTCGAACTCGAAGCCGACCATCGCCGCCATGCCGAGATCGAGAACGCGATCCGCGATCTCAAGTACGGGGTGGGGCTCAACCACCTCCCGTCGGGCAAGTTCGCCGCCAACGGGGCCTGGCTCGCGGTCCAGGTCCTCGCCCACAACCTTGCCCGCTGGACGGCTCGGATCGGTCTCGGCGAGCGGATCGTGACCACCAAGACCCTGCGCCGGCGGCTGTTCAGTCTGTCAGGTCGACTCACCCGCTCGGCCCGTCGAACAACCCTCCATCTGCCAGCGCATTGGCCATGGGCGACCAGCTTCCTGACCGCCCTGGCTCGGCTCCAAGAGATCCAGCTCCTCAGCTGAGCACCGTTTGATCGCCTGACCGCTCAGGGGCTGGCGTCAGCCTGCGAAGAAATCGGGCGCAGCCCATCGACCGCGTCTCATCCGACCAGATCGACCGCCGTGCGGCCCGCATTCGCCCAGGTCAGGGTTCGGTCACGAGCCAATACGGAGTCGATCATCTCCTCGGGACCGTCATGGGGCACTAGCCGAAGAGGCTCGGTGGATTCGGGCTAAGCTTGATCTGGAGCCGGGCGCGAGGATGAAAACCCCTTGTGCTCGGGGGATTGATCGGCCAGGGGATCTCGAGGCGCACCATCCGCGCATAGCACTCGGGTGTTAGGAACTCTCGAACCCTAGTCGACTAGGACACGACGCTGGCGTTTCACAGGGCGCGAGCTACGGTGGTGTCCGGTCCGTGCGGCGCCCCGGGCCGACTCTCGCTTCTGCTGAGCCCGGGCCGACCCGACCCTCGCAATTGAGTCGGCGGACGCAACCTTGCCGCGCTCAGCTGGGGCTGGTGCGCCGGGAGAGGTTCAGCGGCCAGGTCGCAGAGCGGACCGATCGCTAGGCCGACCGAGCTTGCCCAGCGAGGTGACACGAGAGCAGGCCACGGCGGCGGCGCCATGAGCGCCGGCTGTGGCGCGAAGCACTCGCCTGGCTGAGGTCTTGACGGAGAGGGAGCACCCGAGCCTGATGCCGTCGTCGTCGGCCGACACCATGACACTCTATGAAAAGGGGCCTCGCCGTCAATCTGGCTATGTGAGTCGAGCCGGAGCCAGTTCAAGGCCCGGCGGACTGATGGCAGGATCGAGCAGCGCTCATCTCTCTATGGCCTTCTCGAAGAAGGACAAGGTCTGGTGGGAGGCTGCTCCGGCGGCCCAATTCCATCCGAGGGTCGTCAAGCGACCAGTGTCATAGCGGGGCCTGCCGGGGCAAAGGGTTCGTTCTTGGTGAGGACGTGCCAGATGGCTTCGGCCAGCTGGCGGGCGATGTCGATCCGGGCGACCTTGGCGCCACGCTGGCGGCCGAGCCGGTGCTTGGTCCGCTCGTAGCGATCCCGATAGTGCGGATCGCGAGCGGCATGAGTGGCGGCTTCGATCAGCGCCCAGCGCAGGTACTTGGGGCCGTTCTTGGCCAGCGGTCCGCGTCGGTCCTTGGGGCCTGACTGACGAACGATCGGGCACAGCCCGGTGTATCCGGTCAGCTTCTTGGGGCTCGCGAAGCGGGCGATGTCGCCGATCTCGGACGCGATCGTGTATGCGAGAAGCGGACCCACGCCCGGGACGGTCAGCAGCAGCGGAATGTACGGGTGGTCCGGGCCGAGACTTCGCAGGTCGGCCTCAGCGTCGGCGATCTCGACGTTGAGGTCATCGAGCATGGCCAGGCTCGTGGACAGCGTGGTGGCCCAGGGCTCGGGCAGCTCAAAGCCAGCGAGGAGCTCGCGTCCGGAGTTCCCGAACAGGTCGGTGACCGGAACGGTGTGACCGAACGTCATGAGCGTGGCATGGATGCGGTTCTTCAGAGCGGTGCGATGGTGGACGAGATGGAGCCGGAAGCGAGCCCTCTCGCGCTCAGCGCGGATGGTCGGATCGGGTAGCCAGATCTCGGTCACTCTGGTCCCGGCGAGCCAGTTCGGCCAGGACATGAGCGTCGATCTTGTCCGTCTTGGCCGCCAGGGGAGCCAGGCCCTTGACCTTCACAGCGTCTGCGATGGCGACGTCCCAGCCCCAGCGCTCGAGCTGGTCGTGGACGAAGCGAGCGCCAGTCATCGACTCTATGGCCGCGCTCACCTCCTGGCCTTGGAGTAGGACGTGGCCGGCGAGGGTGCGCAGGGCGTCAACGTCGGGGTGAACGGCCGTCACCTCGAGAGTCTGGCCCTCCTCGTCGAGCACGTGTACATCAAGCCTCTGGCGCGACAGGTCCAATCCGGCGTACAACACGGCGTGGAGCCTCCCGGTGCTGGTTGCACTGACAACCCAACCTTGTCACCGGCGAGGCTCCTCTCATAGCCTTTTCATGGCATTCCATCGTCACGGTCCGCATGCGACTGATCGGTGAAGCTCGGAGAGGGCGAACGGGCGGTTGGCATCGCCACCGGGTAGCTGCGGACGAGGATGGCGTCAACAAGGGTCGCCGTCGGCGGATCGCTCGCGGAGGAGGAGCTGTGATTGCCGTGCTAGCGGTCGCCAGGGTCCTCCCAACGGGCTCCGGCCTAGACCGGTCGTTCCGCGCTGGCGGTCGATGCTGCCCGAACTGCGGCGACCGGCGGACGCGTCCGCGTCGCTGCTGAGCCGGCTGCCGATTCGATCTCGACCCACGTCGCGAGACTTGACCTTCGCTAACCACTCCCGCCTGTATTGTGTAGCGTAGTGGTACTAGCTCCTGACTCCCAGGAAGGGGAGGTCTGGCGCCACCATCCTGGGGAGTTCTCTATGTCGCATCTCTATCGAGTCGTTGGGATCCTGGCGTTAGTCGTGTCCGTCACGCTGGTTGCGGTGTCGCCGGCAGCTGCAGCGAGCGCCACGGGCAAGAACTTCACCTTGCCTGCCGTCACCAGAACCACCTACTCGATCTCTGGCACGGTCCGCGCCAACGCGACGTCGGCCCTCGAGCCGAACGTCAACGTGGCCGCGTATAGCACGAGCGGCTCTGGCTCGTTCACTTCGGGTTCGGCAACCACGAGCGCGAGTGGCTACTACTCGATCAGCCACCTGCTGCCCGGTACGTACAATCTGCGGTTCGACCCGCCGAGGGCGACCAACCTGCAGCACGGCTATCGAAACGCCACCGGGCCGGCGTACTTCAGCGTGTCGACACCGGTGGTCGTCACGATCACGAGCGCGTCGCGCACCGGTATGAACATCCGGCTGCCAGGCGGCTACAAGATCTCGGGCAAGGTGACCCGCTCCAACGGGACCACCGCCATTCCCAACGTGTACGTCGACGGCGAGAGTCTGTATGACGGCACTGCCGCGATCACCGACTCGGCCGGCAACTACACCCTCATGGGCCTCTCACCCGGCTCCTACCTGATCAACTTCAGCCACGACCCAGCGGCCGACAACCAGACCGGATGCTGGTACACAGGGGTGGCCTCCAAGTTCGCCGCCAGCTGCGCGTCCCATACCGCGGTCGTCATCAGCTCGGCCAACGTGACCGGCATCAGCCCCAAGATCTGGAGCGCCCTCAAGATCACCGGCTACGTCAAGACGCAGGCCTCGACACCTGTCGTCGGCGCATCGGTCAACGCGAACGGACCCGTGGGCGAATCGGCCGTTACCGACGCCACGGGCAAGTACACGATCACCGGCCTGAACCCCGGCAAGTACACGATCGTGGTCTTCGGCGCCTACGCGTCGACCGTCCCCTACGGTTACTACAACGCCACCGCGCCCTACTACTGGGCCAGGCTGACCGCTAGCGCATCGTCGGTGGTCATCTCCACGCCGGTCACGACACTGCCGACCATCAAGCCGCCCACCGGCTACTACATCAAGGGCAAGATCACGAACACCTCCGGCACGCCGATCAACTTCGTCTACGTCAACGCAGTGGGCGGGGCAGACACGGCGGTCCCGACCCCTGGCAACGAGACCGATCCCTCCGGCAACTACGCCATCGGCCCCATACCGCCCGGTGGCACATACAAGATCAACGCGCTCCCGTACGCGTCCTCCGACCCGTCTCTGGAGGCGGGCTGGTATCTCAAGAGCCCGCCCAACAACTTCACCGCCGCCTCGTCGTCGGCGCTCTCGATCCTCGTGAGCGGCAACATCAGCGGCATCAACATGCGCCTCCCTAAGGGCGCCTCGATCTCCGGGATCGTGAAGATCACCGGGGGCATTGCGTGCAATGGCTGCTTCGTTGAGGCGCTCAACCTCACGGGTTCGATGGTGGCGTACACGGAGGCATCGAGCTCCGGAGCGTACACGCTGGAGGGCCTCCCGGCCGGCAGCTACCACGTCGGGGCGTGGCCGTGGGCAGGCACCGTCATCGACGCGACGCACGTCCGGATCATCACCGGCGGCTACTACAAATCCGGGTTGGCCCCGAACTTCAGCGCCACCCTGGCGGGTGCGACGGCGATCGCGGTCTCCCCGTAGCCGCGAACCCTCTCTGACAGCCCCAATTCTCCGCAACACGATGGCAGCCTCGTGTTGGTTCCGTGCTTGGAGCTACGTCCCCTCGGGGGCATGCAACTGATCGGGTAAGGCGGAACCTAACCGGGGCTCGGCCTAACCGACGCGAGAGTCACGGAGCCTGGATCAGGATTGGTCCCTCGGGCACGAAGGACGTCGCGAGTCGGCCACTGCCATCACGCTTCCAGAGTTTCGCGATGGCAAGCCACTCGGCTGTGGGCAGTTGACGCAGCCTGCGGACCAGCCAATAGGATCCCCACAGCGGCTCCGGGTTCCCATCGGCCCGCGTCGACGCCGGACGCATACGAGCGAGCTCGGCAAGGGAGGTCATTGCCGGGTCGATCCATCCCGCGAATTCGCCACGCCACGTGACAAACGGGATGGCATCAGCGAGCGACGCGTAGATGAGGACAGGGATCGAGTCGTCTCCGTCTGGGGGTAGTTGTTTCAGGACGTCCCAGGCTTCGGATCCGAACGCCACCGGATCAAGCTCGTCGCGCGCGGCCGATTCGAGGTGCATCAAGGGCACCGGCGCAAGGAATGCGATGTCGCTCATCCGAACCATTATTGGTGTTTTCGCAAGTCGCTGCCGGGTCATTCCATGTGGCGGGTTGAGGAAGCGGGGTCATGCCGCACACTTAGGAGCCGGTGCCGGAGCGTGACAAATAGCAGTCCGATCTCTAGGGCCGGCCGCGGCGGTCGCGATCCCGGCTCAGGCTGGACAGCGTTAGCCCGGCCAACGGTGGCGTTGTGGACCGACCACGACTAGATCAGGGACAACACGATGACTGCTATGCAGAGGGCCCCGCTGGTGAAATCGTGGGTTCTCGACGGAACCAATCACCAGGAGGCCCATGAGATGTTATACGCCGGATTGGACCTATCGCGCCAGAAGCTCGATGTGCACATCCTCGACGAGACAGGTCGGACGGTCGAGCTCCTCGCCGTGCATCCTGATGCGGACGCCCTCCGGACGCTCGCCGAGCGGATCGGACGGTACGGCCAGCCCGTGGAAGCGGCGATCGAGTCGATGAACGGTGCCCGCTTCGTCCACGACACCTTGGAGCGCTTGGGCTGGGACGTCCAGATCGCCGACGCAGCCAAGGCGAGGGGTCTGGCCCCGCTCGCGGCCAAGACCGACAAGATCGACGCGCGGGTACTCGCCGAGCTGGCCCGGCGGGAGTTGGTGCCGGCGATCTGGCTGCCCGATCCGTCGGTCCGGGCCGAGCGCGAGCGGGCCCGCTTCCGGCTGTATCTGGTTCGCTATCGGACCTCGCTCAAGAACCGGATCCATGCCACGCTCATCGCCTTTGGCCAGTCGGTGCCGGTGTCCGACCTGTTCGGGATGCGCGGGCGCGAGCTGCTCGCCTCCCTGCCAATCCCAGAGCCCTGGGCGACGACGCTCCGAACGAGCCTGCGCCTGGTCGACGAGCTCGAGACCGAGATCGGCGCCTGCGAGGCCGAACTCCGCGCCATGGGCGCCCACCATCGGTACGTCCCCCTGCTCATGACCGTTCCAGGCGTGGGCTGGGTGCTCGCGTACACGATCGCCGCCGAGATCGGCGACATCGGACGGTTCGCGGGCCCCAAGCGGCTCACCGGGTACACCGGGCTCTGCCCCGCTGTGTACCAGTCCGGCCTATCCGACCGACGTGGACCCCTGGCCAAGACCGGCCCGAAGTATCTGCGCTGGGCGCTCATCGAAGCCGCCACCACCGCTGCCCGTAATCCTCGATATCACGACCGCTACGAACGCACCAAGCGCCGGCTCGGCAAGCAGCGAGGCAGTAAGGTCGCCCGGGTCGAGCTCGCCCGCGAGCTCGCCGGCGCGATCTGGTACATCCTCACGCGCGCCAGGAGCCGTTCCGAGCGGGAGGCCCCACATCAGGTCTGGTCGCTTGACGACCCTCAATGACTTGGGCCGCCGCTTTCTCCCACCCAACCGAGTCCTCCCCTTGCAGGAGGCCATAGAGACATGAGAAGCGCATTTCCCTCGCCCAAACGGGCTCCCCCGCGCGAAAGCCCTTGACACGCAGACCCTCTGCATAGAGACCTGATCGTGTGAAGCTGGCCCAGGTGAGTGGACCTAGCCTGCGTCTCCCAATGTGTCAGATTGTCGTTCGGAGCCGGGTCGCGGCGGCCCGAATCGGATCGCTTGTGGCGTCGCGGCCCCGGTCTAGGACACGACCCGACCACGGCCTCCGCCGCGACCTGGCTGGCGCCACACGAAGCGCGCATCGACCGCCCGCTCGATCACGGTTACGCCACGGGCGCCCGTAACTTCGCGCAGGATCACGGCCGACACGGTCGCCTCCGGGTCTGTCTGACCAGGGCCCCCCCAAACGAGCCAGATCAGCGTTTCGTCATTCGGGATCGCCAGCAAAGCGATCTCCAAACCCTCCGCCCTGAGCGCTGCCGCGACGCTCGCCTGGAGCTGTTCATACCAGCCCCCAGGTCGCTCACCCAACCCGGGCACGTAGGCTTCCACGACGCAGACCGTTCTGTTCATGGCGCCACCATGCAGCAGAACCCAAGGGTCCACATCCGGGGAATCACCGACCGCGGCCGGTATGATGTGGGCCGGATGCACACTGCCGCGCGCCAGCTGCCCGCCGACCCTGTCTCGTCCCTGGTCGGACGCGACGAGGCCGTTGCCCGCGTTGTAGCGGCTGTCCAGCCGCCGTACGGCGACGCGCTTGCGATCCTCATCGAGGGACCCGCAGGTATCGGCAAGACGAGCCTGCTGCGGACCGGCGTTGGGCGGGCGGAGGCGGCGGGTGCGACCGTTCTGTACGCGCGACCCGTGGAGACAGAAGCCACCTTTGCGTATGCCGCTCTCGCTGACCTGTTAGGGCCCCGCCTGGCATCGATCGACATCCGCCTGGCGGAGACCCATCGAGCCGTGCTGCGGCGCGCACTTGGTACCGACGAGGGCTCAGAGCCTGCCGACGCCGCGGTGGAGGAAGCCCCCGACGCACAACGCGTGGCGATGGCCGTCCTAGCCGCTGTCCGTGCCCTCGCCGCGCGCGGCCCGCTGCTGATTGCCGTGGACGACGCGCCATGGGCGGATCAGGCCAGCCGCGAGGCGCTCGCGTTCACCGTGCGCCGGCTCACCGGCCTGCCGGTGCGACTCCTGATCGCTCAACGTGCCGACATCCCTGGGGGGTCGCCGCCCTTCGGCCTGGCGGAGGCGGCGCGGCCCATCCAGATCGAGCGACTGTGGCTGGACCCCCTCTCGATGGGGGCGTTGCATCAACTGCTGCGCACGGCTACCGGCTCCAGCTTTGCGCGGCCCACTCTGCTGCGCGTCCAGGAACTGTCGGGCGGCAACCCGTTCTATGCCCTGGAACTCGCCCGGGCCCTTGTGGCCGCTGGCACGTCCATCCACCCGGGCCAGGACCTGCCGATGCCATCGTCGCTGCGCGCCCTGGTAGGGGCCCGTCTGGATCGCCTGCCGGCGCCAACGCGGCGCTTGCTGCTGACGGCGGCGTTGAGCGCCAGACCGACTATCGGCCTGTTGGAGGCTATCGGCGGACGCGAAACAAAGACCGACCTTCAACCGGCGATCGACGCCGGTCTGATCTGCATCGAGGGGCCTACCGTCACCTTCGATCATCCCCTGTATGCCTCGACGCTGGTTGCGCAGGTCTCCGCCGGTGAGGTGCGCGACGTGCATTCGGTGCTGGGTCATGCCGCCGCCGAGGACCCGGAAGCGCGCGCACGACATCTGGCGCTCGCCGCCGAGGGTGCGGATGCCGCAGTCGCGCGGTCCCTCGCCCGGGCGGCGGCGCGTGCCCGCGGGCGCGGCGCGCCAGGGATCGCCGGGGAGCTGGCCGACATGGCGGTGGAGCGCACGCCGCCGGTCAGTCGAGAGCGGTCCGAGCGGACTCTCGCCGCCGCGGAGGCGTGGTTCGCGGCCGGCGACCTGGTGGCAGCCCGCGACCGGGTTGAGGCACTCCTGCCGACCGCCAGCGGCTCGCTGCGGGCTCGATCTCTTCTGCTGATGGGCCTCGTGAAATGGTTCACCGACACCTCGCAACAGGCCGTCGCCGTCCTGCTGCCCGCCCTCGCCGACGCCCGCGACGACCCTGCACTCCTGGGCCTCATCCACTACTACCTGGCCATCTTCCGCGACTACGACATCGCCGCGGCGCGTCGCCACGCGGCATCGGCCTCCGAGCTCCTGGAAGACACGGCCGACCGCGGCCACCTGGCCGCAGCATTGTTGGAGAACTTCCATTGGACGGTGGCGCTCGGTCGCCGGCCACCGATGGCCCTTCTGGCGGAGGGGCTCGAAGTCGAGACGCAGGGTCCGCTGACGGATCGACTGACCAGTCCGGGCATCTGGTGGGCCGCGATCGGCCGCCTGGACCTGGCCCGCGAACGGTTCCAACACATGCTCGATTTCGAGCTCATCGACGGCCAGTACTCCAACATCGCCAACCTGGAGACGCGGCTGGCCGAAGTCGAGCTGTGGGCCGACGATTGGCCGGCGGCGTGGCGTCATGCCGTCGCGGCCGTCGAGGCAGGCTTTGAAACAGGCTCCGGTGCCTCGGAGATGGCACTGCGATCGATGGCACTCGTCGACGCCTGTGAGGGGCATCTCGACCTTGCTGGTGTCGCCGCTGCCGACGGAACCGAGCGAGCCGAACGGCATGGTGGCGGCGGGCTGGCCGCGGCGTGGCTCCAGGTGACGGCACTCGTCGCTGCCAGCCGGGGCGATGCCGCCGGAGTGGAGGAGGCAACAGCCCAGGCGTGGCGCCACCTTCGCCAGGTCGGTTACGTCGAGCCGATGCGGCTGGACCCATCTCCAGAGCGCATCGAGGCTCTAGCCGTCCTGGGTCGACTCGACGAGGCCACCGCGGAGTTGGAGGCTCTGGCGGCCCGGCACCGTCGAGTGGCCAAGCCCTGGGCTGCCGCGGCCATCGCCCGCGGCGGTGCACGTATCGCCCTGGCAAGCGACGACCCGCAAAAGGCTCTGGCGGCTACTTCTATGGTGGCGTCGGGCGCGCCGCCCGGATGGAGTCGCTTCGACGTCGCGCGCGCGTTGCTGGCGCGGGGCGAGGCGCTGCGCCATGCCCGAGCCCGACGGGACGCGGACGAGGCGCTCCGCCGGGCCCGCGGGATCTTCGCGGATCTTGGCGCGACCGTCTGGGCTCAGCGCGCTACGGACGAGCAGGCTCGTCTGGGCCTTACACGGTCCGCCGCCCTGACTCTGACTCCGACCGAGGCTCGGGTCGCTCGCCTTGCCGGCGACGGCCTCTCGACACGCGACGTGGCCGCCGATATGGGCATCAGCCCGCGCACCGTGGAGACGCACCTGGCCAGTTTGTACGGCAAGCTCGGAGTGACGTCACGGGCGGAATTGGGCCGAGTGATGGCACTGCGCGAGACGAACTGAACGCCTCCGGGATTCCACGGATACCACCACTGCGCTGCGTCGATAGGGTCGAGTTTGCTCCCTCAAACGAGGGTCGACCAAGGAGACGCACCACGATGTCAACCCATTCGAGTCTCGTCGCCCGTTGCGGCGCGACGCTTCTTCTCGTCACGTTCGCCGCGGCCTGCGGCAGCGGCGCGGCTAGCTCGCCGGCCGGGGCGCAAGGATCGACCATGGTGGCCGGCGCCACGGCAAGCCAGGCGAGCCAACCGCAAGGCCAGCAGGGAGGCGCAGGCTCGGTGAGCGATGGCCTTGGTCACCCGGTCAATGTGTGTGCCCTGCTTCCCGTAGCCACCGTGGCTTCCGTCACCGGCGAACCTCTCACCGTAGCCACAGAACAAGACACCCTGTCCTACAAGACCTACGCCTGCAACTACACCAGCGCGGACGGCACGTCCGGTCTCACCGTTAGCGTGCTGGCAATGGACGCCGCCGCCGGCTACGACGCCGCCCTGCAGTCCACCAATCAGGTCACGGCCGCCAAGCAGATCAGCGGGCTCGGCGACAAGGCGTTCTCCGGCCCACTCGGCCTGGAAGCCCTCTTCGGCAACGTCTCTATCACCGTGACGGACCTGCAGTCAGACGACGCCGCCGAAACGTTGATTCGTAGCCTGCAGCCGAAGCTCTGATCGAGTTCGCGGTAGCAACCCCTGTCAGTACGGAGACCGCGACGCCGCCAGCCCCGGGGGTCTCCGAATCCGACCGACCCAGGGGCAGGCGCCGCGAAGTCCTGATCCTCAACGGAGAAACCGATGTTCAACAGATCCAGTGCAGCCGCACGTGGCGCCTTGGCGCTGGCCGTCTTGTCCGTCGTCGCGGTCGCATGTTCCGGTAGCTCTTCCAGTTCCCTGCCCGGTGGCGGCGGTGTGGGTACTTCTCAGCCGCCGGCCGCCATCGCCGGCACACCTGAGTCGGCCCCGGCTGCTGCCGGCTCCGCCGGCGTGGTAACCGGCCATGTGGGCGACACCTTGACCGTCACCATGCTCGGCGGTGATAAGGCGGAGATCGCGTTCGTCAAGGTGGTCGACCCCGCGACGGTCGCGGACGCCAACAACGCGGCCCCAGCGGGCGCCCGCTGGGTCGGGCTCGAGGTCACCACCGTCGATCACTCGTCCGGTGCCAGCGGGCAGCAGGTTCTCGTTGACGGGATCGGGTCCGACGGCCAGCCCCTCACCACAGACTCCGTGTTCCAGGGCTCCTCGCATGAGATAGGTGCGTTCACGGAGTGCACGTCCATGGGCTCCTTCATGGAGACGGATCAGGCGAACACGATCTGCCCCGCGTTCCTCGTGCCCACAGGCGTGACCCTGACGAGTGTCGGTGCCAACGTGGGGGGCGCCGAGATCGCCGAAACCACGGCGGTCGACCAGGCTATCTGGAAGATCCCGTAGGCGTGCATACGGCAGAGGCTCTGCCGCCACGAAGGAGGTCCCAGCCATGACGCCGCCAGCTGATCGATTCGCTCGCCGCTCCGGCCTGGTTCGTGCAGCCGCAGCGCTGCTCGTCGGAGCGCTGCTGGTCGCCGGATGCGGCCAGAACACGCATTCGCCGGCCCCGAGCGGCTCTCCGTCCGTATCGTCGGCCAGCCCCGCCTCCGTTGCATCGCCGGCGATCGTCGACCACACACCGCCGACGGGCGCCACGGCCCCCGTGGACGCTGCCACCTGGGCGCTCGCGGACCGCCTTACGAGCCCCACCTACACGAGCGACACGACGGCCGCCATGGTGGCGGGCCTGGCCCGTTCGGGGATCGCCGTGTATACGGACCCGAGCGCGACCGCGCCCGAAGCGCCTGTCACGGGCGCCACGAGCCCGCTGCGGCTACTCGACATGCAGGTCCACGCGCTTGCCGTGGGGGCATGGGCCGGCAGCACGTTCAGCGGCTCCGAACTGGACGGCATCGTGCCGCTTCCCGATGGAGAGACTGGGATGGCGCCCACATCGGCCCTTCTGGCAGGCTACGTGGCGGCCGCTGACTCGCCGGGTGGCGCTCTGTCTCGGGCCCTCATGGCAGGCCAGGACCTTTTGCAGCCGGCGAACCTGCGATTCCCCGCCGTTGTGCTCATCCTCTTCGCCTCCGATGTGGCCACCGACGGTGGGCGGTTTGCCGCTCCCAGCTCGTCACCGGGTTCGGTCCCGAGCGGCACGACCGCGGCCCTCGCTCCGGCCCGCCTGATGGCCTTCACCGGCGGCGGGGTAGCCGGTGCGGCCTATCCGGCTGTGGCGATCGACACAATCTGCTCGGACAGCGCGAACTGGGTCAACGGCATGCTGGACAGCTTCTTCGGGGCACTCAAGCTCGCCACGCCGACCAACCTGCCAGGGATCATCGTCACGTCGATCTGGAACTGGATGGTGGACAAGCTCGAGGGCGTGGTCAAGGGTCTCATCAGCAGCGTCACGGACGCGGTCCTGGGCACGGTCCGCAGCATCGCCGGGATGATCGCCGGGGTTGCCGAGCAGATCGCCTCGCTGGTGCCCTACGCGGTCAAGGTCACTGCCAGCCAGACCGGTGGCACCGGTGGCGCGACATTCGTGCTGCAGCAGACCACCGCATTGTCGGGCACATTCACTGCCACGGTGAGCGCCGGTGACCTGCCCGCGTGGCCCGCCGTCCTGCAGGACTGCGCGAGCACCGCACAGATTGCGTTGCCCAACTTCCAGGCCCATGACGTGCCCCTGACCTGGGGACCTCTGCAGGCCCCGGCAGATCCGTTGCTCTCGCCCCTCGATAGCGCCAAGACCAACGACACGACCGACGCCAAAGGCCAGGCCAGCTGGCCCTTCCAGACCAGCCACGATCCCGGCGATCCGACCGGCGAGCAGGTCAACCAGGTCGACTTCATGCCCGTGGCCGTCCATCGCCCGGAGATCGACCAGGTCCGGTCGCGGCTCACCACCGCCCTCCTGGGCTTTATCCCGGGCCTGCTGCGGCCCTTCGTCTCGGCCCTCTTTGCGCCCTATCTCGACGGGCTCCAGTCTCGGTTGAACACGCTGCTCGATGCCCGCGGGACAGGCGTTGCGGTGCTGGTCAACCACGACAAGGCAAAGCCGACGCCGGCCCCCTCGACGAGCCCTGCGCCGTCGGGCGCATGCAGCCCGAACCCAGTCGCTGCAGGCAGCTACAGCGGCACCTTCACGATGTCGTCCACAACCGTGTTGGCTGTGGGGACCGACCCACGGGGGTCCGTAACCACCGACAAAGGCAGCGGTCCCCTGAACATGACCGTGTCGCCGGACGGGTCGCTCGCGGGGACGTTCCAATACGAAGTTCAAAGCGACGAGGTCATCAACGCCGGCCTAGCCTCGGATGAGATGGTGGCCACGTACACCGTGAGCGGCTCTACCGTCGGCGGTACGGCTTGCAACATGATCCTGGCTCTTGGCACGGCGGTGTCCACGAGTTGCCATGATCAGGTCTTCGGCGACTGCTCCGGCGGCTCGATCTCGCTGGCGGGACGCCAACTGTCGATTGGGACCCCGACTTCGACCGGCGCCGGTCGAGTGACGTGGGGGTTCCAAAATGACACGAAGGTCGGCGACGGGCCTGATGTCACGACAACGCTTACGGTCAGCGTCAGCGGCCCCTAGAGGCCGTCGCGCGACGGCTGCGGGTCCACTCCACCTGCCTCACCTGTTCCACACGATCGCGGGATGTCGTCGAATTACTCGACTGCAGCGAGCGCGTATTCGAGGTGGGCAACCGGCAGCACTTCGACGACGCTCGTCGCCTCGGAGCGGTCCCCGAGGATCAGTACCTCGGATCAGGCTTGGCCAGGGGGGTTTCAAGACTTCGCCGAGCCCGGCCGCGTGAGGGAGGCGATCGCACCGAGGACTGCGATGCCTGCGCCAGCGACCATCGCGAGGTGATAGCCAGACACATAGGCTGAAGCCGCACCGGTGGCCTGGGCTCGCCCGGTCAACAGCACGGCTTGGCCGCCGGCGCCGAGGCGAGAGGTGGCCAGGGCCCCGAGAACACCGATAGAAAGCGTCTGGCCGAGAAAGCGCATCGTCCCGAGCATGCCAGAGGCGACCCCCAGTTGGGCTCTTGGCACCGATCCCATCACAGCGGAGGTGTTGGGAGCGCTGAAGGCCGCCATGCCCACTCCGACGATGACGAGGTCCCCTACCAGCCGGGGCATGCTTGGCTGGGCAGGAAGCTCTGAGAGCAGAATCAGGCCGGCACCGATGATGGCCATCCCCCCGCTGGCGAGCCAGCGCGAACCGACCACGTCCGAGGCCCGTCCCGCCAGCCACGAGAGGGCGACCATGGCTGCTGGCGCAGCGACCAGGATGAGCCCGGCTTGCTCAGGGCTCCGACCGCTCACCACCTCTAAGAACACCGATGTGAGCACTGTGACAGCCGAGAATGCCATGTAGTTGGCAAGCGCGGCGAAATTGGCCGTGGCAAAGAGTCGGCTGCGACGGAACAGCCCCACATCAAGAAACGGCTCGGAGCGCCTGGATTCGTAGGCCACCAGCCCGACCACGCCGCCGGCGCCACCGACCATGAGCGCGAGAGACGAAACGGCGGTCCAGCCCCAAATCGGCGCAAGACTGACCCCCACCATCCCGGCCGCCAGCGCGCCAACGAGCAGTCCCACCCCCGGCAGGTCGAGGCCAGCCCGTGCCTTATGGCGCCCCGTGTGGCGGTCACCGGTGAGACGCCAGCCCCACACAAGGCTTGCCGCCGCTACCGGGACGTTGACATAGAAGATCGATCGCCAGCCGAGCTGCTCGGTGAGGAGCCCACCCAGTGCCGGCCCTAAGGCGAGACCGAGGTAAACCGCCGTGACGTTGAGACCGAGCGCCTTGCCACGTTCAGCCTCGGGGAAGGCCTCAGTGACGAGCGCTGTCGCTGTTGCCGACAGCAGAGCCGCCCCGAGACCCTGGGCGCAGCGTGCGGCGAGGAGCCACGCTTCCGATGTCGACGCCCCTGCGGCAGCCGACGCAAGAGCGAAGACGACCAGACCAATCCGGTACAGGCGGAGACCCCCCCAGGTGTCCGCAAGGCGTCCCGCAGGGATGAGCGCGACGGTGAGCACGAGCAAGTAGCTGAGCTGCACCCAGAGCGCTCCGACGAAGCTGAGGTAGAGGGCTGGCCCGATCTTGGGCAGAGCGATGGCGACCACGCTGCCGTCGAACGGAGCGATGAAGGCCCCGATGGCCGTCGCTCCAAGCAGGCGCCAGCGGCGCTCTGAAAGGCTGTCGGTGCCGCCTCCGCTATGCCCACGGCCTGCTCGGGCCATCACCAAATCCTTTTCACTAAGCCCAGTCGATCTCCACTCTCTCGAAACCGGCCGACTCTCTTGCGCCCCACCGAAGAAATAGAAGTGGTTGCTCTAGTGTTGCCTTGCGGAAGTA
>PMXQ01000106.1 GCA_003171065.1 Chloroflexota bacterium | reverse complement strand
AAGCGCGGCACCTCGGTCGTCGACGCCAACCTGGCCGTTATCCAGGGCGCCTACGACGGCGTGATCGACGTCACCGCGGCGATCACTGCCAAGGGCACCGTTTCGGCGGCCGCCCAGGCGACGCGATGACTGAAACTCGAAAGGTTGGGGATGTCATGACCCCCAACCCGGTCTCGATCTCGGAGTCGGCGTCCCTCGCGGAAGCCGCTGCCCTGCTTGGCAGCAAGGAGATCTCCGGCCTGCCCGTCGTCGACGCGAGCGGGTCTCTGGTCGGAGTCCTGAGTCAGACCGATCTCATCAAGGCGCAGGCGAACCCGGGGTTTTCCACCAACTGGCGGGGCCTGCCCGTGGGACAAATCATGACGAAGCCGGCGCTCACCATCCCCTCGACCGCGGGCCTCGACGAGGCCGCCCGGCTGATGGGTGACCGCCGAGTCCACCGCCTCGTCGTAACGGACGCGGCGGCCACCCCGATCGGAATCATCTCGGCCAGCGACCTCGTGCGGTCGTGGCTGCGATAAGACCCGAAGACTGAGCGAGCGATGACAGAGACGATTGCTACCGAGAAGAACGGAAAGGGCCAGCTCGCAGGTGTGCTGGCCAACCTTCCTGCGGGTCCCGGGCGAATTGCGCCTCAGACCCTGGACATCCCCGCCTACATCAAAGACTTCAACACCACTGTCATAGACGCGTATCGCAGCGGCGTTGCCGATGTCGAGCTGCCCGCCGACATGGGCGTCGGCCGCAGCCTGATCGCGCCGGCAACGGCCGCCACCCGCGACTTCAGCAGCCTCTCGCCGCAGATCCCGCAGTTCGTGGCGGAGCAGTGCGTGGGCTGCATGGCCTGCGTCAGCGCCTGCCCCGACAGCGCCATCTTCGCCACGGCCCAGCCGAAGGCCGCCCTGGCCACCGCGATCGAGAAGTTCGCGGCCGGTCAGCCGAACCCGGCGCTGGCCGCCGAGACGGCGAAGCAGCACTTCGTCCACACCACCAAGTACGCCGACGTACCCGCCAAGCGCGGCATCGAGCCGGCGGACTTCGGGCTCTTCATCGATCCCCTCCACTGCAAGGGCTGCGCCGAGTGCGTGGACGTCTGCCTGGCCCAGGGCCATACCGCTCTCGTCATGGCGGAGAAGTGCGATTGCGAGCCGAGCGGCGAGGGCACGCTCGATCGCTACCGCCGCGACATCGCCTTCTACAAGAGCCTGCCCACGACCCCGGTCGCGTACCGCAACGAGAAGGCCCTGGCCGACATCATGCTCGGTGAGCACGCCTTCGGCTTCGTCGGCGGCGGCGGCTCCTGCTCGGGTTGCGGCGAAGGCACGGTTGTCCGGATGGTGATGGCCGCCACGCTGCAGGTCTACGGCCCGCAGAGCATGGGCATCGTCGCCGAGACGGGCTGCAACACCGTCTTTGCCAGCACCTACCCGTACAACCCGTTCACGGTTCCGTGGACCAACTCGCTCTTCGAGAACGGCCCGGCCGATGCCCTCGGCATCCGGCTGCGCTGGGATCAGGCCGGCCACGCCGATCGGCGGCTGTGGGTCTTCGGTGGCGACGGCGCCATGTACGACATCGGCTTCCAGTCGCTGTCGCGCCTGGTTGCCTCGGGCCTCGATATCAAGGTCCTTGTCCTGGACACCGGCGTCTACTCGAATACCGGCGGCCAGACCTCCACCGCTTCCTTCACAGCCCAGGTCTCCAAGCTATCCGCCTACGGCAAGGCCGAGCACGGCAAGCAGGAGAAGCGCAAGGAGTTGGGCCGGATCATGATGGCCCATGGTGACGCCTACGTCGCCCAGGTCGCGGCCTGCAACATCAACCACCTCTACAAGGCAGTGATGGAGGCCAACGCCTATCCGGGGCCGGCCGTCATCATCGCCTACACGCCCTGCATGCCGGAGCACGGCATCGCCGACGATGCTGCCAACCGTCAGGCCAAGCTCGCCGTGGAGTCGCGGGCCTTCCCGCTCTTCACGTACGACCCGCGCCGCGGCGACTCCCTCGCCGAGCGGCTGTCGCTCCAGGGCAACCCGGCGATCAAGGAAGACTGGTCGAAGAACCCCGACGGGACCACCTTCGACTTCACTTCCTTCGCGCGCACGGAAGGTCGCTTCCGCCAGCACTTCGACGCGGAGGGCAAACCCTCCCACGAGCTGCAGGCCTCCCAGGAGGACCGCCTCCACGACTGGCACATCCTCCAGGAGATGGCCGGCGTTCTGCGCGCCGCAGGTCACTAGCCGATCCCTCGTCGCCACAAGAGGACCGGGGCTCCGCAACGGGCCCCGGTTCTTGATTCCGGGGCCGGCAACTCCGGGACCCCGCGCCGCGCGAGACCCTAGGCCGGCACTCCGACCCGGCCGGCTTCGAGGCCTGCGGCGAAGACGCCCAGGTCCGCCTCGATGATCTCTGGCCGCTTCCTGGCGGAGATCTCGCGCAGCGCGGCCTGAACCGAATCCGGGGTCACCCAGCCCAGCCGCGCCACGAGGGCGCCCAGGGCCACGATGCTGACGAGCTTGTCGTCGCCGCCCCTGGCCGCGAGGTCCGTGCAGGCGAGCCGCAGCTCGTCGATATCGGCCCGGGCGGAGGTCTGCGAGGTGACCAGCGAAGCGTTCACGATCAGCAGCCCTCCCGGAGCCACGCATGGACCGTACTTGCGCAGCGACGGCAGGTTCATCACCACAGCGGCGTCGAACTGATCGACGACCGGGGAGCCGATCGGATGATCCGCGATGATGACCGTGCAGGAGGCCGTGC
>PMXQ01000078.1 GCA_003171065.1 Chloroflexota bacterium | reverse complement strand
CCGATGGTGAGGCTGACGTCGTCGACGGCGTGCAGCACCTGTTTCGAGAAGAGCCCGCCGAGCCGGAAATGCATGGTCAGGCCGGCGGTCCGCAGCAGCGGCTCGTCGACCGGCGCCGCCGCCGTACTCGTGCCGTGCGCTTCGCTCACCACTTCAGACGGCGTCCTTCAGCGCATCAGCGTGCAGGAGGCAGCGGACCCGCGTACCCGCGACCTCGTACAACTCCGGATCGCGCGTGGAGCACTGCGGCATCGCCACGGGGCAGCGGGGATGGAAGCGACACCCCGACGGCGGCCGGGCGAGATCGGGCGGGCTGCCGGGAATCCCGGTGAGGGGCCGGCGTGGACCGCGGATCGACGGGAAGGCATCCAGCAGACCCTTGCTGTAGGGATGCAGGGGACGTTCGAAGATGGCAGCGGTGTCGCCCAGTTCGGCGACCTGCCCGGCGTACATCACCATCAGGCGGTCCGAGTAGTGGCGGACCAGGGACATGTCGTGTGTCACGAAGATGACGGCGAAGCCCAGACGTTTCTGCAGCTCCTTGATCTGGCTCATGAGCGAGCGCTGGGCGACGACGTCGAGAGCCGAGGTGGGCTCGTCCATGATCACCAGTTCTGGAGTGAAGAGCAGCGCCATGGCGATCATGGCGCGCTGGCGCATCCCGCCGCTCAGCTGGTGGGGATAGCTCCGCAGGTGCACGGCATCGATGCCGACCAGGTGGAGCACCTCGGCCGACCGCTCGCGGATGGCCTTGGGCGACATCCTGGCATGGGCCTGGATGGTGTCCCGGAACTGGGCCTCGATGCTCATCATCGGGTTGAGGGCGTTCATGGCGCTCTGCATCACCACCGAGTAGTCCCGCCAGCGGATGTGCCGCAGCTCATCGTCGGTGAGCCGCACCATGTCCCGGCCTTTGAAGACTACCGTGCCCCCGGATATCTCAGCCGGCAGCGAGAGGAGCTGGGCAACGGCGAAGAGCAGAGTGGACTTTCCGCAGCCGGACTCACCGACGATCCCCAGGAACTCGCCGGGGTCCACGTCCAGGTCGACCCGGTCGACGGCCCGGACGTCCCCCGCGTCGGTGATGTAGTCGACCGAGAGGTCTCGCACCTCAAGCAGAGGGCTTGACACGACGCCTCCTCACCGGTCTGAGCGCCGGATTGCCGATCTCATCGAAGGCGTAGTTCAGGAGGGCGAAGCCGGTGCCCAGCACCGCGACCGCGGCTCCGGGCGCCAGCATCCACACGGCGTTGCCGGCCTCCAGGGCGCCGTTCTGCTGCGAGTAGTAGAGCATCGTGCCCCAGGTGAGCTCGGTGCTGTTCCCCAGACCGAGGAACTGCAGGCCCGCGGCGAAGCCCACGACGAAGACCGCGAGGCCCAGGAATGAGGCCACCAGCAGCGAGATCATGTTGGGAAGGATCTCGACGATGATGATGTAGGAGCTCCGCTCGCCGCGCACCTTGGCCGCTTCGAGGAAGTCGCGGGTGCGCAACGATAGGCCCTGGGCCCGCAGCTGCCGGGCCGCGAAGGCCCAGCTGGTGGCGATCATGACCGCGGTGATGGTAAGGGAGCCGCTGGGGAGATACGCGGTGAGGACGATCAGGAGCGGCAGCGTGGGGAGAACCAGGAAGACGTCGGTCAGCAGCGACAGTGAGCGGTCCGCCATCCCGCCGACGTAGGCCGCGGTCACCCCGATCAGAATGGAGATCACGGTGGCGGCCAGGCTCACCACCACGGTGATGAGCAACGTCAACCGCGTCCCCCAGATGAGTTGCGAGAAGACGTCCTCGCCGACCTGGGTGGTGCCGAGGAGATGCTGGGCAGACGGTCCGACCTGCTGATCGTAGATGGCCGCGTGGGGATTGATATTGGTGAAGAGTCCCGGGAACGCGGCGACGAACGAGATGACGGCCAGGATCAGAATCCCCGCCGTCGCCTTGCGATTGCGGAGAATGGCCTGGGCGAAGCGGCGGCTCGCACTAGGCCCGCGCTGGGCGGGACCTTCGATGAGAGCGCTGGCGCCAGGGCTGATCGCTGGGGTGGTCATCGTCAGGGCCCTCAGGCGTCGCGTGTCCGCGGGTCGAGCAAGGCGCTGGCGAAGTCGGCGATCAAGACGCATATGAGGATCGCCAACGTATACACGAGGAAGAGGGCCGACTGCAGCGGCAGGTCGTGATCGGTTGTTCCCGTATAGAAGAGGTAGCCGAGCCCCGGGTACGAGAACGTGTACTCGACCAGGATCGACCCACCGAGCACGTAGCCGAGTTGCATCGCGAAGCCGGTGAGGTTGGGCAGGATCGCGTTCCGGGCTGCGTAGTCGATCATGATCCGCCAGCCTGGCAGCCCCTTGGCCCGGGCCATCCGCACGTAGTCCTCTGCCAGCGTGGTCACCATGTTGTTGCGCATGGTGTAGATCCAGGAGCCCGCCGTAACGATGATCAGGGTGGCTGCGGGAAGAATCGCATGCACGATCACGTCCCAGGTGAAGGCGAGCGAGAGCGACGGCGTCGACCCGAGACCGTAGTTGGACGCCAGAGGGAGCCAGCCGAGGGTGACGGCAAAGACGTACAGGAGAACCAGGGCCACGAAGAAGACCGGGAGAGTGGAGACGATGAACAGAAGCGGCGGGAGGATGCTGTCCAGGCGGCCTCCCCGCCGCCAGGCGCTTACGACGCCGACCATCGTGCCGATCGCGAAGGCGATCACCGTGGTCACGCCGACCAGGCCCAGGGTCCAGGGCAGCTTGTCCAGGATGTCGGTCATGACCGGCACCCTGGCAGCTGTGAGGCCGAACTGGCCGGTAAGGCAGTTGCCGAGGTACTGGAGGTAGGTGACGACGATGTTCTGGTCGGTGTTGACGCCGAACTCGACCTGCAACGCGTGCAGCGCGGCCGGGTTGACGCCCTTCATGCGAGACAGCACCGCCGTGGCCTCATCCCCCGGCATCAGCCGGGGGATGAGGAAGTTGACGGTCAGCGCCGCCCACAGGGTCAGTACGAAGAGTCCCATCCGACGGGCGACGTATCTCATGGACGGGACTCCTGGGCGCTGCTGCTTGCCTGCCCGCGTCTAGTTCGTCGGGAACAGGTGAGTGAGCACGACGCCATTATCGGGTGTTGCCCAGACCGGGGGCTGGGCGTAGGGGTCGTCCGGGGTGGGCCAGCCTCCGAAGTCGGTGGTGTCGTACTGATACCAGTCGACGCCTTCGACCACGGGGATGACCGGGACTTCGTTCACCATGACCTGCTCGATCTGGTGAATGATGCCGACCTGGTCGGCGGCGCTGGCCGACGCGTAGTTGTTGAAGAGTGTGTCGACGGCCGCCGACTTGTACTGTGAGTAGTTGGTCGACCCGATGTTGCTGCTGAGCAGCATCTGCCGGAGCTCGTAGTAGGGAAGAGGTCCGCCGGTCTCCTCACCATAGGCGAGCTGGAAATTGCCCTTCTGTAGGTCGGGCGTATAGACGGTCGTGTCCTCGTCCTGGACCGTGACCGCGATGCCCGCGGCTTGCAGCTCCTGCGTGATCACCGTCAGCGACGAGTCCCAGTCGGTGTAGCCGCTGATCGTCTTGATCGTGAACGAGAGCTTGTGACCCGTGGAGTCCGCGTAGATGCCGTCGGACCCCTTGGTGAACCCTGCGCTCTCCAGGGTCTGGTCGGCTTTGGCGACGTCGAAGGCCGTTGTGTCGATCGTCTTGTCGTACCAGGCGTTGTATGTCGGCAGGACGATGCCGGTCTGATTGGCCGGCGGCTCATATCCTGACTCGCCTCGCTGAGAGACGTCGGCGCGGTTGATGGCAAGGCTGATGGCCTTGCGGACCGCCACGTTGGCCAGCAGCGGGTTGTTCAAGTTGGGGAAGAGCGCCACGTTGAGAACGGCCGGGAACCAGTAGTGGCGATGAGCCGGGTCCTTGGCAACATAGAAGGAGTCGATGTTGGGGATGTACTGCGCGCCCCACTGCGCCTGTCCCTCGGCCAGCAGTAGGTTGGCCGGAGTGTTGCTGAGGAAGGAGGGGTAGTCCACCTCTGCGATCTGGGGAACCGGGTGGCTGGCCGTGCTCTGCCAGTAGTTGGGGTTGCGCAGGTACTTGATGTTGTTCTGGCTGCAGTTCGACATCAGGTAGGGGCCGGTGCCAACCGGGCTGGTGTCGGCCTCGGTATCGAGCTTGGTCTGATCGAGCTTGGACCAGATGTGCTGGGGGATTATCGGAATCTGGTCGGCGACGTAGAAGAAGTACGTCTGGGCCGGACCGGAGAAGGTGAATACCACCTGGTTGCTGCCCTGGAGAGCGACGCTCGTCAGCGGGCCGCCATCGGCAGACCAGAGGGCGTTCAGATCGAGGGCCGAGTCCGCCTTCAGGGCGTTGAACGTGTAGACGACGTCCGCGGCGCTGAAGGGCTGGCCGTCACTCCAGTTGACCCCGTCGCGGATCGTGAAGGTGAGGGTCTTGAAGTCCGGGCTCCACGTGGATGCGCTCGCGAGCCACGGGGTCACCTTGTTGGAGCCGTCGGTGTTTGTCTGGAGCGCGTTCACGAACTCCAGCGGCTCATAGATGAAACCGACCGCCGTGCCGCTCACCGACGGGTTGTATGGGTTGAACTGGCAGGTCCAGGTGCTGCCGCTCTCGTTGTCGATGACGAGCTTGCCACCGATCTTCCCGCTGTTGATCGGACCGCTCGCCGTCGGACTTGCGGCGCTCGCGCCTGGACTTGTGGTGCTCGCGCCCGGCACCGTGGCGGTCGCGCCTGGACCTGTGCCGCTGGCGCTCGGACTTGTGGTGCTGCTACCACAGGCGGCGGCAATCACGCTGGCAGCGATCACAAGACTGAATAACCTGGAGCCTCTCATCGGTGGTCTCCCTTTCATCCTCAGCGGGTCCTGCGCCGCCAAGTCACCTCGTCCTCCGCAGCCACCTAGCCTCGGTAGAACCTAGGTGCTATGATACGTAGGAAGGTTACCTTAATCTCCACGGGAGTCAAGCATCCACGCCATCTGGTCGCCGCGGCTGTATCGGGCCCAGGTGGATGAGCGGGACT
Organism: Chloroflexota bacterium; assembly: GCA_003171065.1. Taxonomy (GTDB): domain Bacteria; phylum Chloroflexota; class Limnocylindria; order Limnocylindrales; family CSP1-4; genus Fen-1039. The sequence goes on along the minus strand of PMXQ01000078.1, from coordinate 19,640 downwards.
CTGAGCCGCACGGGAAGCGCGGTCCACGCTTCGGGGCCCGCGCCGCCTCGACGGCGATGGTTGCCGGATGACCAAGGCAAGTTGCCAGCAGCATCACAGCGGAGGACGGCGATGCGGGCACGGGAGGCGGCCAAGCCGAGTCTGCTGCGGGCTATCAACCTCCGCGCCGCCTTCGACGAGGTCCAGGCTCATGGGCCGATCGGCGCCGCGCAGGTGGTGCGACAGACCGGCCTCTCCAGACCTACGGTCGGCGAGGTCATCGCCCGGCTTCTCGATCTCGGCCTGATCCGGAGGGTGGGGCGCACCCGGGGACATCCTGGGCCAAGCGCCCAGCTGTACGACGTCAACCCCCGGGCCGGCTGGGTGCTCAGCCTCGACGTCGGACGGCAGTGGGTGCGGGCGGCCCTCACGGACCTCACGGGGAGAGTGGTGGCCCGCAGCGCGTCGCGGACCTCGGCCTCGACCGCGCCGGCGGCGATTGCCCAGCTGCGGGGGGCGGCCGATCAGCTCGCCGCAGAGGCGGAGATCAGCCTGGCCGACGTTCATCAGGTCGTCGTCGGAATCCCCGGCGTGATATGGCCCGACGAGGACCATCTCTCGCTTGCCCCCAACTTGCCTGGCTGGGCGACCCCGGGTGTCATCACGGACATCCGTCGAGCCCTGGTGGCCCCGGTGTTGTTCGAGAACGACATCAACCTCGCCGCAGTGGGCGAGCATGTCCAGGGAGTCGCTCGGGGGGTCGACGATTTCGTGCTCCTGTCGGTCGGGACCGGAGTCGGGATGGGAGTGGTCCTGGACGGCGAGCTGCGCCGAGGTGCCGCCGGCCTGGCCGGCGAGATCGGCTACCTTGCCCTGGACATGGATGCCGCGGCCTCGGGGCGCGTCGCCGCCTGGGGGGCCGGCGCCTTCGAGGCCCTGACGTCGGCGGCGGGCATCCTCGCCCTCGCCCGCACCGCGGGGTTCGCGGAAGCCGACTCGGCCGCCGACGTCTTCGCCGCCGCTCGCTCGGGTGAGCCTGCGGCGGCAGCCGTCGTGGCGATCGAAGCTCGCCGCCTCGCCCACGCGATCGCCGCTATCGCGGCGGTGCTGGATCCGCAACTGGTGGTGCTGGGCGGCGGCATCGGCACCGGGGGCGGCGACCTTCTGCTTGCGCCGGTTGCCGACGCGCTCGCTGCCATCTCTCCCTTTTCGCCACGGCTGATGATCTCCGGCCTCGGCGCGGATGGAGTCATCGCCGGAGCTGCTGCCACCGGACTGCGTCTGGCGCTGGATCGAATCTTCGAACGGGCGGCGACCAGCACGCCGGCCGTCGACCTCGGTCGGCCCCGCCTCGACGCCGCTGCGGGATAGGCGGCGGACGGGCGTCCTGGAGCGTCGAGGCGCCGTTCAGGGCCGACTACTCAAACGCCTCATCGCTCCAGGCCGGGCAGGCTGGCTGCGGCGACGGCCTGGCCGTGCCGCTTGTCGCGCTCCGAGACCGTGTGGAAGGTCACCGTCGCCGGCCGGCTCACGGCGGCCGCCGGATCTAGCGCGTCGTCGGACGCCAGGACCTCCTGAGCCCTGGCCAGGACGATGTCGCCGCCGATCCCCGTAACGACTCGCCCCAGCACGAGCACGTTGTCGAAGTCGTAGACGTCCCGGTAGCCGAGCAGGGCATAGCCCAGGTACGTGCCGATCGTCCCGTACACGCGGGCTGCTCGCTCGTCCCCAGCCGCCATCAGCTCCTGGAGCTGGACCAGCCGCTCGGGCAACGACGAGGTCGAGTCGGCCTCGATGCCAGCAGGAGCCAGGAGCCGCCCTACGGCCTGCTGCGACATGTACTGGGCCCCGCAACCGCGATCGCCAGACCATTCGTCCACGGGCGCCGCCGGAGCGGAGTCGATCGGAGCGAACGCCAGCTCGTTCAGCCATGACGTCAGACATCCCTCGCGGGTCACATACCCGGCCGCCAGGCTCGAGCCCATGGCGATCCCGAGCAGCCCACCGACCTCTCCGGCCATGGCTCCTGCCAGAGCGGTCACCTCACCGTCGTTGACGACGACGAATGGGATACCGCCCCAGGCCCACCTCATCTCGCTGAACAGGCCGGGAACGCGTTCCTTGAAGGCCTCCGGCGGTACCGCCCGGAATAGCGAGGCGACGCGGATCTGGCTGTCGACGTAGACCCCCGCAGCGCTGCCGCCGATCGCGTCGACGCGAGGCAGGTGCTCGGCGGCGCGCCGCAGCGAGTCCATGATCTGGTCGTAATGCCACTGCGGGTCGTCGTGGCGCGACGGATCCCACGGGATCTCCTCGCTGAAGACGACCTCGCCGTCGATCACGGCCGCGGTCTTGCGGTCGCTGGCGCCCAGGTCGAAGCCGATCCGGCAGCCGTCGAGATGGCGCCCGAGCTTGGTGGTCGTCGCCCTGGAGACGGGAAACCTGGAACGCGGCGCGGCCACGACCTCGAAGGTCCGACCGTATATGGCGTCGCCCATCATCCGCGCATCCCAACGACCGGCGGCATCGTCGACATAGTGGCGGCGCAGCTCTTCGACCAGCTCTGCCGGGCCGTCCACCCAGACGCGACTCCCGCCACATGACCACAGCAGCGACTTCACCACGCGCTCGCAGATGGCGCGGCTGGCGGCTGCCGCCGGATGACCATCGGGGAAGAGGAGGACATCGGCCGTGCAGACGGCGGCACCGGGTTGTTCGACGGCGAGGGCGCCGTCGATCGCCCGCCCGGACTTTCGGGCGGCCTCGGCGAGGGCTCGCCGGGCCAACACTGCCGGGCGGAAGGCGGCATCGAGCGGAGGAGCGACGCGCGGTGCGACAAGGAAGGCGTCCAGTGACGTGGGTTGCGTTGCTTGCCCATCCATCCGATCTGTAACTCCCGTCGCGGCATCTGCGACCCGCCGCGTCCCTATTTGTCGCCCTGCTATGGAACGGCCTTGAGGCGACCGAGATACCGCTCACGCAGACGAGCGTTGTGCTCTCGTCCACCCTCTTCGGTGTTGGCCCGGTACACCGGCGCCTCGATGCCTCGAGCGGCCAGAGAGAAGACCGCCTCCACGAGCACTTCGTGAAGGAGCGCAGCGGCCACGAGCGTGGATGTCGCGCCGACACCAACCAGGCCGACTCGTATGGCCACGTCGGACTCGATGTTGCCATTGTCGAGGGCGATGTCGGCGAGCTCGCAGAGTCTCTTGCCCGACGAATGGCGCGACCTGGCCGCCAGCGAAGCCTCAATAGCGGTCAGCACGATGACCGGCGTCCCCGCCGATCGAGCCGCCATTGCGACCTCGATGGGGGCCGCCGTGGTGCCGGAGTTGCTGATGACGACCAGGCAGTCGGCCCTGGTGAAGGCAACCTCGGAGAGAAGCGTCCGGCCGTAGCCCTCGACGAGCTCGGAGGCGCCCCACATGGGATCGAAGACGACCTGGAGCGGCGCGATGCTGCCGGCCCGCCTGTTGACGTCGAGCGCGACCAGCTGGGAGTGGCCGCTCCCGAAGACATAGACGATCCCGTCTCCAGCCACCACGTCGGCGACGAGCCCAGCTGCCGCAGGCAGCGACTCGACATTGGCCCCCTTCGCCCGGCCCAGGACGGTGCATAAGGCGTCGAGGTAGGGGCGGCCGAGGGTATCGGGAACGGCCATGTTCACCGGGAGACTCCCGCCTGATAGGCCAGGGCCCCATCCACGATCGTCGATTGGACTTCCCAGGCCTCATCGACAAGCACCAGATCCGCGACACGGCCCTTCTCGACGTGGCCCAGCGTGTCTTCCTTGCCGATGACGCGGGCGGCATTGGCAGTGGCGAGCCGCACCGCGGTCGACGGATCCACGCCCGCCTTCTCGACCAGGTTACGGATCGCCCTGTTCAGCGGCAGGAGCGAGCCGGACAGGGTTCCGTCGGGCAGTCGGCCACAGGTCCCGTCCGATATGTATTCGCGGCCGGCCAGCATGTACCTGCCGGGTGGCATGCCGAGGCCGGCGAGGGCGTCAGTGACCAGCACGAGCTCGTCCGGGGCCTTGATCCGAACGATCATCCGGATCGTCTCGAAGGCGACGTGGTTGCCATCGCCGATGAAGCCGGCAGGAGTGTGGGTGGCCAGGACGAACCCGACGACGCCCGGATCGCGATGCTTGAACGGCCGCATTGCGTTGAACAAGTGGGTCGCCAGGCCCGCGCCCGATGCGACGGCCGCACTGGCGTCGTTCCAGTTGGCGTTGGTGTGACCCATCGATACCCGGACACCGCGCTTGACCAGGAATGTGATCAAGTCAAGCGCACCGGGAAGCTCTGGAGCCAGGGTTACATATCGAATGTCGCCGTCCTCGACCCATCGGGCGGCTTCGTCGACGTTGGGCAGGCGAATCTGCTCTTGGCTGTGCGTGCCGGGGTAGGTGGGGCTGATGAACGGGCCCTCGATGTGGACACCGAGAACGCGGGCCTCGCCCGGCCGATGCGGGCGGCGCAGGTGCGCCAGGACTGGCCCGTACGCGGCGGCCGGGGATGTGACCACGGTCGGGACGAAGCCTGTCACACCGAAACTGAGCATCCCCATGCAGATACGGTCCATATCGGCGGAGGGATCGGCAAAGTCGTCGCCAAAGGCACCGTTGACCTGAACGTCGATGAGCCCGGGCAGAATCTTGTTCGTCTTGCCGCCGAGACTGCCCTCCACGGGCTCGCCCGCAGGCTCGATCGAAGCTACGACGCCAGCATCGACCGTAACCAGGCACAGCCCTCTGTCTTCAGGAGCAAGCAGATGGCCAAACAGCTGGATCACCGCGTCCACGTCACTTTCGCTTGAGTGTCGGAGTTCGCGTCTCGAGTCCGCGAACCCATGGGGAGCTTGAGGTTGACAATCCTGATCAGGACAAGCGCCACGAAGCACCAACCACCGGGGGAGCGCGGCCGCGTCGGGATTCGGCGACCCCACGCCGCTCCGTGGGGCCAGACGAGCATCGCCTCGCGAGCCTGTCCGTCCAGGAGAGGACTGAACTTGCTTTCGGCCGCTAGGGCGACCCATGGCATCGCACGAACCGGCGCCCAACAGGAACGGCGGCAACCATGCTGGTGGTCGGGCGCCAAGGCAGGTTCATCCGCGAACTGCGCCGGTCGTCAGACCGCCAACCATGCGGCGCTGGGCGACCAGGAAGAAGATCAGCACCGGCAGGGTGAAGAGGGTGGACGCCGCCATCGTCGCTCCCCAGTCGGTGCCAAGGAAGGTCCGGAACGACACGAGCCACACCGGCAGAGTGTAGTTCTGCGTTTCGGACATGAACGTGTACGCATACAGAAACTCGTTCCACGCGGTGATGAAGCAGAAGATCGACGTAGCCACGAGTCCCGGTGCCAGCAAAGGCAGGGTGACGCGCACGAAGGCCCCGAAACGACTTGCCCCGTCCACCATGGCCGCCTCCTCGAGGTCGACAGGGATGCCTGCGACGAACCCCCGCAGCGACCAGATCGTAAATGGCAGGGTGAAGATGAAGTAGACGATGATCAGCGTCGGAACCCAGTTGTAGCCCCAGTCCTTGATCGCCAGGAACATGGGAATCAGCAGCGCCTCGAACGGGGCCATCTGGGCGACTGCCACTAGCAGAAGGAAGCTCCTTCGGCCACGGAACTTGACGCGCGCCAGCGTGACGGCCGCAAGGAAACCTACGACCAGCGCCAGCAGCACTGTCGAAATCGAAACGAAAAGGCTGTTGCGGAGAAAGTCGAAGAAGTGGGGCTGGTTAAGCGCCTTGGTGAAGTTATCCAGCGTGGGTATCGGGATGAAGACCGGCACGTACGTCTGGAATTGGTCGGGGCTCTTGAACGCGGTGTTGACCATCCAGTACACCGGGAAGGCGAAGAAGAACGCAGCCAGGAGGCCTATGCCATTGATGACGACCCGGCTCCTACGACGGCTCACAGTCCCTCCAGAGACTTGATCATGCGGCGAATGTACGGGACCAGAACGATGAGGAGCAGGAGCAACATCACAACCGACGCTGCGGCTGCATACCCGAACTTGCCCTCGGAGATGCCCACGATGTAGGAGTACACGGAGAGCGTGATCGTCTGCTCGTCGGGCCCGCCCTGCGCCATCGCGTAAACCTGGGTGAAGACCTTGAAGTCCCAGATGACTGACAAGAAGACGAGCATCATCAGCAGGGGGCCCAGGGCCGGCAGAGTGATGTGGCGGAAGATCTGACCCTCGCTGGCCCCATCCACCCGGGCCGCTTCGGGCAACTCTTTTGGAATCGAGAGGATTCCTGCGTAGAGGCTGAATGCGATGAAGGGGATGGCCTGCCACACGATCAGGAGGGTGACGATCCCGAACGTCGTGAAGCCGGTCGTGAACCAGTCGTGGTTCAGGTAGTTACCGAAGATACCTAGACTGCTGATGGCCCAGTTGACGACGCCGAGCTTGCTGTCGAACAGCCATTGGAAAAGAACCGCTCCGGTCACGGCGGGCATGGCCCACGCAAGAACCATCGACGACGTAAGTATCAGCCGAACCCATTTGTTCAATCGCTCGAGCAGAAGAGCGATCAGCGTGCCCCCGACGATCGTCAGGACCACGTTCACCAGCATGAAGGCGACCGTGCGGAAGAGCACCGTCGCGAAGTCCGGTAGACCCTGGGGGCTTTGGAACAGGACCTCGTAGTAGTTCTGGAGGCCGATCCAGGTGGTCACATGGTTGATGAGCTCGTAGATGCCGAACTTCTGCAGGCTGGTAGCGAAGAGCAGAGCAACCGGGTAACCGAGCAGGACCAGGAACGTGACCAGGGTCGGCAGGATCGCGAGATACGGCATGAGGTCATGAATGACCCTGGCCGAGGAGCGATGTCGCGAGGGAGCGGCAGACTGACTGGACGCGCCCAGATGGGCATTGCCCGTTGATGGCGTCCGAGCCATGTGTCTGCGCTCCCTCGCGAGTTCAGGACGGGTGACTGGGCCAGACGGAGGCTACGACCCTGCCGTCAGCCGTTGATGACGGCGTCGATCTGCGTGTCGGCTGCCTTAGCAGCGGCGTCGACCGTCGCCTGTCCGGTGAGGATCTGGGTCATCATGGCCTTTATCGGGTTGTTCGCCTCGACGGCGGCCCAGCCCACTGCGTTCGGGGTGAACCCGGATGCCGCAGCGGCTTCGGATGCCGCGACCAACAGCGTCGCGTTCGCCGGAGTATTCGGGATGTTCGCTGCGAAGGTCTTCACGCCCGGGATCTCGCTGATGCCGATCTCGAGGTTCTGGCCGGTCGGAGTCGAAAGCTGGGCTACCCAGTCAAGAGCAGCCTGCATGTTCTTGTCGTTCTTGGCGATGCCGATGACCGAGCCGCCGAGGAAGACCGGGACGGTCTTGCCATCGGTGACGCTCGGGATCGGAATGGCAGCGACCTGGCTGGCGCTGGTCACGACGCCTGTCGTTCCAATTGAGGAACCAATCTCCCAGCCGTTGGCGATCATCATGCCGATCTTGCCCTGCTGGAAGAGGGTGTCCTGGTTGGGGTTGGCCTCGTCGTTGTTCGTCGGGCCGGTGGAGCCGGCTTTGTAGTAATCGACGTAGTCCTGGATGCCCTTCTCTGAGGCCGGGCTCTCGAGGGCGGCGGTCCAGGTGCCACTCGTCTGTGTAGCGATCTGGCCGCCCTCATCCCAGATCATTTGCATGAGCGCGTACCAGTTCTGGCCGGGCAGGTAGAGGCCGGAGAAGTCCTGGACCGACTTGTTGGCGGCCTGGAGCGTCTGTGCGGCTGCGATGAGCTTGGCCTTGCTGGTGATCGTCGTGGGATCGATGCCCGCCGTCTTGAAGAGGTCGGTGCGGTAAACCAGGACCCGGTCGCCGGCGTAGAACGGGACCGCCATGAGCTTGCCGTTGTACATCGAGGCGTCGTTCAGAGATGCGAGCCAGGCCTGGCCCGGATCCGAGCTGACGTTGGAGGTGCCGCCGCCGAGGGCTGCGCGGTCGCTGGTCAGATCGGCCAGAGCGTCCGCTGCCTCAAACGTGATGGCATCGGTGTTGCCGATTTCGAAGACATCGGGCGGGTTGTTGCTGGCCAGGGCGGTCGTCAGCTTGTTGACGATGCCGTTCCACTGCTGGACCTGGTAGTTGACTACACAACCCGGGTGTGCATTCTCGAACGAGGTGTTGAGCTGAGAGGCAGCGGCGTCGGTCAGCGACCCGTTCATGATCCAAACCGTCAGCGTGGTGCAGGTCGCCGGCGCAGCGGTCGGGGTCGGGGTCGCGGGCGCGACCTGGGTCGCAGCCGGCTGGGTGGCAGTCGGCTGGGGGGCTACCGGCGAGGGTGTTGCGCTGCTCGAGCACGCGGCGACGAGGAGCGCCGCAACCGCCAGCGGGGCGAGCTTTTTGAGTGCCATCTAGTTCCTTCCTCCTGGAGAGTGAAACGTCCTTCTGCTGAGCGCCGGTTTCTCCGGGTCAGCCGATCCTTCGTTCAGCCGGCAAATCCTCCTCTCTCGGCGACGGTGAGGGGCGGTATGACACCGGCCTGCACCGTGGCTTCGGCAGCGACCTCCTTGACGGACAACCCGGGCCGCGGCATCGAATGAAGCGGGCGAAGACTGAGGCCGAGCTCGCGGGTCATCAGGAGCGCCGATGCCCCGAGGACGACGATGTCGTCGATCCTTCCGAGCTCGAAGGTGGTGTCGCAGGCAAGAGCCGCGAGCGATCGGCTCGAGGCCGCCGCATCGACGGCCTGAAGCCATGGCTCGCCGAAAGCGGCCATCGTGCCCGCCAGGACGATCCGGCGGACATGCAGCGCGCCGATCAGACCGGCGACGGCCTCGCCGAGGCGCGTCCCGGCTTCGAGGACGATGGAGCAGACCTGAGGGTCGCCTCTCTCGAAATCGGCGATCGCCTGCTCCATCGAGACGGGCGCGCCGCGAAGCGTTGCCAGGCGGGTAATGACGGCCCTCGCACTGGCCGTCGTTTCGAGGCAGCCTCGCCGTCCGCAGCGGCATACGGCGCCGCTCGGATCCATCACGGTGTGGCCGATCTCGCCGGCCCCAAAGCGGTCGCCCTGGAAGAGCTGGCCGTTCAGGACGACGCCGGCCCCGATCCCCTGGCCGACCTTTATCACGATCAGGTTGGCGCCCCGCGTCTCGGTGAAGACGTGCTCGGCAAGCGCGGCGGCCTGGCTGTCGTTGGCGACGTGAACTGGGACACTGAAGCGCTCGGTTGCGAGGTGACCGAGAGGCAGCTCCCGCCAGTTCCGCTTGACGGCCTCGACCACCGTTCCATCGGTGCTGTCCACGAGACCCGGCGCCCCGATGCCGATGCCAAGGACCGGGCCGTCGGCCGCGGCGATCACCCTCTCTATCAGCTGCATGGCGAGTCCGAGTGCCTCGTCGCCGTCGGCGTCCTCCGACGGGACCTCGACACGCTGGAGAATCTCGCCTCGGAGATTCACGGTGGCCGCCGTGAAGACGCGGTCCCCCAGATCGACTCCGACCAGGAGCCTTGCGCGGTCGGGAACCTCGAGCCAGATCGGGGCCTTGCCCCCGGTAGACGGACCCCGTCCGATCTCACGGGCGAGGCCCGATGCGATCAATCCCTCGACGACGTCCGAGACCGTGGTCCTGGTCAGGCCGGTCAGTCGCGCCACGTCAGCTCGACTGACCGGGCCCTGGTCGTAGATGGTGGCGAGGACAAGACGTTCGTTGCGCTCGCGCGTTTCGTGCAGCGTCGCCTTGATCGATCGCTCCATTCAGACGGCTCCTCGCACTTTGTCAAGAAGATCAACAAAGGTCAGCTTAGGGCCTTTGTCAAGAGGCCTGACGAAGTCCGGCCGGCCATTGGGGCAGCCCACGATCGACCGGGCCTCCGTCAGTGGGACCGGCTTGGCCTTCACCCGCCGGCAGGGTCGACCCGGGCTACTTGACAGAGGCTCTAATCTCGCTTTGTCAGATATCTGGACAAAGCCAGGTCAGGCGCGGACGAGGTCTGCGGTCAGGGCGTTCTGGAGGTGGCCAAGTGAGCATGCGATCGGAACTCGGGGAGGCGCCCGAGATCGTTCGGTCGCTGGTCGAGAGGCAGCGGGGCGTCATCGACTCTGTGGGCGAGGCCATCGCGTCGCGCCCGGTGGACCTGGTCCTGATGGCTGCCCGTGGCACGTCCGATCACGCCGCCATCTACGCCCAGTACATCTTCGGCGTCTACAACAAACTCCCGGTTGCCCTCGCCGCCCCGTCGATCCAGTCCCTCTACGGTGTGGCCCCGCGACTCCGCAACGCTCTCGCGATCGGCGTCTCGCAGTCGGGTCAGTCTCCCGATGTGGTCGGCGTCATCGAGGAGGCGCGCCGCCAGAATGCGCTGACGATCGCGATCACCAACGACGTCAAGTCGCCCCTGTCGCGGGCCGCCGAATTCCACATCGACATCCACGCCGGTCGCGAGCGCGCAGTCGCCGCGACGAAGACCTACGTCGCAGAGTTGACCGCCCTGGCGATGCTCTCGACCGCCCTCCAGGACGACGGTGTCGCCCGGAAGCAGCTGGCCGAGGTCCCGGACGCGATCGCCGCGGCTCTCGGTCTGGAGGAGCTCGTCGCGGCGGCCGCGCGGGATCAGGCGGGCATGCAGCGCGCGGTGATCCTGGGGCGGGGCTTCAACTACGCCACGGCCCTGGAATGGTCTCTCAAGCTCAAGGAGATGAGCTACGTCCTGGCCGACGCCTACTCCACGGCCGACTTCGAGCACGGCCCGATCGCGATGATCGATCCGGGCTTCGTCGTCCACGCGATCGCCGCCGACGGACCCACTCTGCCCGAGATCAAAGCTGTTCTGGGGCGCCTGCGAGAAGCCGGCGCCCGGCTCGTGGTCGCCTCGAACTCCGTCGACGCGCTTGCTTTCGCGGAGGTCCCGCTCCGCCTGCCGGCTGCCCCGGAGTGGCTCTCGCCGCTGTCGGCGATCATCCCCGGCCAACTGTTCGCCTATCACCTGGCCCTGGCCAAACACCTCGACACCGAAAGGCCGCGGCACATCCAGAAGGTCACGAAGACGCGATGACGCAAATGCCCCAGCGCAAAGCCATCATCCTCGCCGCCGGGAATGACGATTCCGGGCTCCGCCCTCTTCTCCTGTCGCGGCTCGGCGATCAGACGATCATCGACCTTGTCGTCGGCAACGTGCTCCAAGTCGTCGCCCCGGAAGATATCTACATCGTCGTCGGCCGCCCGCAAGAGGCGATTCGCCGTCATCTGGGCGACCGCTATACGTACGTCCTACAGGACGAGCCCGCGGGGACCGGCCACGCCGTTCTTCAGGTCCGGCCCAAGCTCGCCGGCTTCAAGGGAGATTTGCTGATCCTCTACGGCGACACACCGCTCTTCCGGCCGGCCTCGATCCGCGGCCTCCTCAACCGCCACCATCTCAAGGGCGCCGACCTGACGTTGCTGACGGCGGTCGTGGATCGGCCGCTCCCCTATGGCCGGATCCGGCGCGATCACGAGGGCCACATCCGCAACATCATCGAGGCCTCCGACGCCACGCCCGAGGAGCAGGCGATCCACGAGCTGAACGTCGGCGCCTATGTCGGCCGGGCGGACAGCCTGTTCTCGACCCTCGAGAGCATGGCCGCCGCAGGCGAGAACCGCCTGACCGACGCCGTGGACTGTCTCATCGGCTCGGGCAAACGGGTCGAGTGCTATCAGATCTACGACGAGGACGAGGTCCAGGGGATCAACTCCGAGGAGGACCTGCGTCAGGCCGGATTCATCCTCCAGAAGCGGCTCTTCCGACCGCGTCGCACCGAAGAGCAGAACCAGGTCGCCTTCGGGACTGGCGGCTGGCGCGCCCTCATCGGAGAGGGCTTCACCCTCCACAACGTCCGGCGCCTGTCGCAGGCGATCGCCAATGAGGTCACTCGCCGTGGCGTGGAGCGGCAGGGCGTGCTGATCGGCTTCGACCGCCGCTTCCTCTCTCGCCAGGCCGCGGAGGCCTCGGCCGAGGTCTTCGCCGGGAACAACATTCCGGTCACGCTCATCCCCGAGGATGTCCCGACGCCCCTGGTGACCTTCGCCACCCCGCTCCTGGGCTCGGCCTACGGCCTCATCTTCACCGCCAGCCACAACCCGCCGGAGTGGAACGGCCTGAAGGTCTTCAAAGCCGACGGCTCGCTGCCGTTGGAGGAGGAGACCCGCCGCTACGAGGACGAGACGAACGCTCTTTCGGAGGCGGAGGTCATCAAGCTCGAGCTGGACCTCGCGCGCAAAGCCGGCATGGTCGTGGAGCGCGACTTCAGCAACGCGTACATAGACAACATCGAGAAGATCGTCGATGTCGAATCGATCCGCTCGGCCGGACTCAAGGTCATCGTCGACCCCATGTACGGCACCTCGCAGCTGACCCTGGGCACGATCCTGTCCGACGCGCGGTGCCGGGTCACCTTCATCCACGAGCGCCACAACCCGCTCTTCGGGGGCCGCTCGCCGGCCCCCGATCTCAAGGCCCTGCAGGTCCTCATCACCAGCATCCGCGACGAGGGTAACTACGACCTGGGCATGGCCACGGACGGTGACGCCGACCGGATCGCCATCGTCGATGAGCGTGGCGAATACATCTCGACCAACGACCTGCTGCTGCTCGTCTACTGGTACCTCCATGAGATTCGGGGCTTGAAGGGCGGCGTCGTCCGGAACCTGTCCACGACCCATCTCCTCGATCGTCTGGCCAGGGCTCTCGGCGAGGAGTGCTACGAGGTCCCAGTTGGGTTCAAGCACGTTACCGCCGCAATGCTCGCCCACGATGCCCTGCTCGGAGGCGAGTCATCGGGCGGCCTGACGGTGCGCGGCTACATCCTGGGCAAGGACGGCATATTCGCCTGCGCCCTGGTAGTGGAGATGCTCGCTCGAACCGGCAGGCGCATCTCCGAGCTGCTCGACACGGTCGCGCAGATTACTGGGCGGCTCTACCAGCTCGACGCGAACATCCCGTCGACGCCTGAGATGCGCATAGAGGTGCCCCGCCGCCTCAAGGAGGCTCCGCTGGACATGGTCGGCACATACAAGGTGCAGAAGATCACCCACTACGACGGGACGAAGATCTTCCTGGAGAACGACAACTGGGCCCTGATGCGCTTCTCGGGCACGGAGCCCGTACTGCGCCTGACCGTCGAGGCCGACAACCCGGAGAAGGCCGCCGAACTCCTCGACTGGCTAAAGGGGTTCGTCACGGCTCGGGCCTGATCCGCCCGCCCCAGTCGGACCGGCAATCCGAGGCTGCTGCCAGTCGCGCTGACAAAAGCACAGGCAACTTCGAGAGCGGAGGAGACACAGGTCCCGATGCAGTACGGCCATTTCGACCACGACCGCGACGAGTACGTCGTCGATCGCCCAGACGTCCCGGTCTCGTGGACCAATTACATCGGCGTCAGGGATATGTGCGCTGTCCTGTCGCACAACGCCGGGGGCTACTCCTTCTACAAGTCCGCCCAGAACGGCCGCATCACCCGCTTCCGCCAGAACGGCGTGCCGCTCGATCGACCCGGCCACTACGTCTACCTGCGCGACGAAGAGTCGGGCGACTACTGGTCGGTCAGCTGGCAGCCGGTCGGAAAGCCGCTGGACCAGGCCCGCTACGAGTGCCGGCACGGTCTCTCGTACTCGAAGTTCAAGGCCGATTACGCGGGTATCGAAGCCGAGCAGACAGTCTTCATCCCAGTCGACGACGACGTCGAGCTGTGGGACGTCCGGGTCCGCAACACCGGCACGACCCCGCGCTGGCTGTCGGCCTTCTCGTTCGTGGAGTTCTCGTACCACCACATCGACATTGACAACCAGAACCTGCAGATGAGCCTGTATGCCGCGGGCTCCAACTACAAAGACGGCATCATCGAGTACGACTTCTACTACGAGCCCTGGACTTACCATTTCTTCGCCGGCAGCTTCGAACCCGACAGCTACGACTGCCTGCGCGACAAGTTCCTAGGCGTCTACAACACCGAGACCGACCCGGCCGCGGTCCAGCGCGGCGAGTGCTCCGGCAGCAGCGAGCTCGGCGGCAACCATTGCGGCTCGCTCCAGCACCGCTTCAGCCTTGCCCCGGGCGAGGAGACCCGTTTCGTCTTCATGCTCGGCGTTGGGTCCAGAGACGCCGCCGGCTACGCGATGCAGGAGAAGTACTCGGATCTGGGCAAGGTCGATGCGGCCTTCATCGCCCTGGCCGACTACTGGAAGCGCAAGAAGGCGGTCCTGGCGGTCAGGACGCCGTCGGAGGCGATGAACACGATGCTCAACACCTGGACCCTGTTCCAGGCCGAGACGTGCGTCGTCTGGTCGCGCTTCGCCTCATTCATCGAAGTCGGCGGGCGGACCGGGCTGGGCTACCGCGACACCGCCCAGGACGTTATGGCGGTCGTCCACACCAACCCGACCAAGACCAAGCAGCGCATCGTGGAGCTGCTGCGCGGCCAGGTCAGCGCGGGCTACGGCCTGCATCTTTTCGACCCGGATATCTTCGACCCGGTCCCCAAGCCGTACCAGGAGGGCGCCCGGCTGCCGACCGTGGTTCCCACGCCAAAGCCATCGGACGTCATCCATGGCCTTGCCGACGCCTGCTCGGACGACCACCTGTGGCTCGTCCCGAGCATCGTCGCCTGGGTCAAGGAGACCGGCGACGTCGCCTTCCTGGACCTGGAGATCGCCTTCGCGGACGGCGAGAAGGCGACCGTCTACGAGCACATGAAGCGGGCTCTCGACTTCTCGGCCGAGCAGGTCGGCTCGAACGGCGTGTGCAAGGGTTTGCGGGCCGACTGGAACGACTGCCTCAATCTCGGCGGCGGCGAGACGGCGCTGGTCACCTTCCTGCATATCTGGGCCATCAACGCCTTCCTGGAGGCCGCCCGACACCTGGGGCGCACCCCCGACGTCGAGAGGTACTCGGCCATGGCCGAGCAGGTCAAGACGAGGGCCAACGACGCTCTCTGGGACGGCGAGTGGTACCTGCGCGGCTTCACCAGCAAGGGGATCAAGGTCGGCTCCCAGGACAACGAGGAGGGCAAGATCTTCCTCGAGCACATGCCCTGGGCCGTTATCTCCGGCGCTGCGCCGCCGGACCGAGCCACCAAGTCCATGGATGCCGTGGACAGGTACCTCTTCTCGCCCTACGGCCTGCACCTCAACTGGCCCGCCTACACCAGGCCGGACGACGACATCGGCTACGTCACGCGGGTCTACGCGGGCATAAAGGAGAACGCCTCGATCTTCAGCCATCCCAACAGCTGGCCGATCATCGCCGAGTGCATCCTCGGCCGCGGCGAGCGGGCCATGAAGTTCTACGATGCGATCCTGCCCTACAACCAGAACGACATCATCGAGATCCGCGAAGCCGAGCCGTACTCCTATTGCCAGTTCATCATGGGTCGCGACCACACGGCCTTCGGCCGGGCACGCCACCCCTGGCTGACCGGGACGGCGGGCTGGATGTACACCGCCGCCACGCGGTACATCCTGGGCATCCAGACCGAGTTCGCGGGGCTCGTCATCGATCCCTGCATCCCGAGCGACTGGAACGGCTTTCACGTCTCTCGCCAGTGGCGCGGCGCGACATACGAGATCGATGTCCAGAATCCGAACGGGGTGCAAAAGGGCGTCAAGTCGGTGACGCTGAACGGCCAGCCGACCGACGGCCCGGTCCCTCCCCAGCCGGCCGGATCCACCAACGCCGTCGTGGTGGTCATGGGCTGATGCCCGTCGCCGGGTTGGCTCGACGCGGTTCCGCGACAGCTGCTTCGGGAGCGCCGTCAAGGGCAGCTGGCATGGGGACGCGGAATTGGGCGCGAGAGACCGCTTGCAGCCGGCCCCCGGTCACGACCGTCTATGCGATGGACCACATGCCTGGATGACGCCGTCGGGACGCTCCGTACCCATTCTGCTGGAGTCCGGCTCGGGACGGCCCAAGCCCGGGCGGAACACGGGACGCGGCTGGCACGATGCCGCGCGTTTGCTATCGTGGCCGCCATGGATCGTCGCGGCTCGGACTCGTGGGAAGACTCGCCAGAGGATCCGTCGGATCGGCCTGCCGGCGCACCCCCGCCGATCACCGCCTGGTGGCTTGGCCGCACGGGTTATCGCGATGCCTGGGACCTGCAGCACCGCCTCGTTGCGGCCCGCGCCGCCGGCGCGATCGGCGATCAGCTGCTGCTCCTCGAGCACGAGCCGGTCCTGACGCTCGGCCGCCATTCCGACCCGAGCCACGTCCTCGCCAGCCCGGCCGAGCTGGCCACCCGCCAGATAGAGCTGATCCGGACCGAGCGCGGCGGCGAGGTGACCTACCACGGCCCCGGCCAGCTGACCGCGTATCCGATCGTCCGCCTGGCCGACCGCGGGCTCTACATCCGGTCATTCGTCCGGGCGCTGGAGGCAGCTCTTTCGGAGACGTGCGCCGCCTTCGGAGTCGAAGCCGGGTCGAAAGAGGGATTCCCCGGTTGCTGGTGCGCGGACGGAACGCGCAAGATCGGCGCCGTCGGCGTTCGCGTAGAGCGCGGCGTGGCGTACCACGGCATCGCCCTCAACGTGTCCGTTCGCCTCGCCGACTTCGCCTTGATCGATGCCTGCGGCATGCCCGGTCTCGAATCGACATCGATCGCTCGAGAGCGAGACGAGGCGGCCGAACCGCCGATCGAATCGGTCGCCGGCGCGGCCGCCGCCTTCGCCCGGGCGTTCGCCGGTGCTCTCGGCGCCGCGGTTCTGGGATCCCTGCCGCCTCGGGCAGACCCGGCCCGAGCTCGCGTGGAGCTCGAGAGGCTGCTCGGGCACGCCACTTACGTTCCTTCGGCCGCGACCGTCGCTGGAGTGAGCTGATGGCGCCCGGCCTCTTTGAGCTGCGCCGCGACGCCATCACCGGCTGGTGGGTCGCAACGGTCGTCGACCGCCAGTTCAACCGCGGCCGATTCTCCCTGCGCGCCGAACCCGTGGACGACGGTGGGGCATGCCAGAACTGCACTCAGCCGCCGGGGGACGGCGTCCGCGTCCGGATTCTCAAGGACTATGCCTTCCACGTCGTCGGCACCAACGAAGAAGCGCGGGAGATGGAGCGCAGCCTGGCCCAGGTGGCGCTGTCGCAGGCGAGAGCTTCGGGCAGCTGGCGGACGATCGTCGCGCCCCCGGGCGAGCACCGACCGCTGCAACTCATCGGCAGCGGCCTGCTGTGCGAGCTGCTGTCGGTCGCGCGGCGGGCAATCGCCGACGCCACCCGACTCGGCCAGACCGAGTACCTGCAGGTCGTCCAGAACTGGGGCGCCCAGGCCGGCGCTCGAACGAACCACCTGTGCCTGGATCTGTACGACCTGCCCCAGATCCCGCACCGCGTCTCGGAGGAGATCGGCGGCGCCGCGCGGTACCTGATGCGTGAGGGCGAATGTCCTTATTGCCGGATCGCGCGCGAGGAGTCGAAAGCAGGCACGCGGCTGATCTGGCAGGACGACGCCAGCGTGGCCTTCGCCCCTTTCGCCTCGCGCTCGCCGTTCGAGGTGTGGATCGTGCCGCGCCGCCATGCCGCGGACTTCGGCCGCGCGGAGGACGCGGACATCGCCTCTACCGCCGAGGCTCTGCGCCAGGTCCTGGGGCGCCTGGCCCGCCTCGACGGCCCTCCGCACAACCTCGTCCTGCACACGGCGCCCCTCCGCGAAAAGGTCGACGCGACGTACCATTGGCACTGGGAGATCCACCCGCGACTGCGCGAGATCGCCGGCCTCGAGCTTGGCACGGGTCTGCCGGTGAATCCGGTATCTCCGGAAGAGGCCGTCGAGCAGTTGCTACGCCATCGATCCGAAGGGGAATCCGCGGGAACGCCATGAGAACAGGGGGATCGTCACGGCGTCACAGCGGCGGAGGCGCCGCCGTCACAGCAACCTGGCGCGTGTTGACGCGTCTCCATGTGGCGGCATTCCGGACAGCGGCGGCATCGATTTGGCGCTCGAAACCACTACCTGGCGAATGGAGGCCGGCGTGACGGTCACGGCCGAAAGGTCCGCCGACCGCGCCTTCATCGAGGAGCTCTTTGCTCGCCACCACGCCGAAATCTACGCCTACCTGATCCGCATGATGCGAGACGCCGACCTTGCGGCCGATCTGGCCCAGGACACCTTCATCCGCGCCTACCGCGCCATCGAGAGCCTGGAGGACCGGGCCAAGGCCCGCGCGTGGCTGTACCAGATCGCCCATCGGATCGCCCTCGACGAGATCCGCCACCGCCGCATCGTTCGCTTCCTGCCGCTCACTACGGAGTCCCATGGCGCCGCCCCCTCCGCCGAGCATCTGGCAATGGAGATGCGGCTATCCGGCCCGCTGGCGCGCGCTCTCGCCCGTATCCCCGATCGACAGCGAAACGCGCTGCTGATGGCCGAAGTCGGCGACCTCACCGGCCTGGAGCTGGCGGACGCCCTGGGCGTCAGCCACGTCGCCGCCCGAGCCCTCCTCACTCGGGCCCGCGAGAGCCTCCGCCAGACCCTCGCCGATGAGCGGCGCCTGGAGAAGGAGCGCGAGGCCGCGATCGACGCCGTGTTCGCGGAGAAGGCCCGGGCGGCTGACCCGCGCCGCCACGTCGACGACTCGAAGGGTGCCGACCGGTGAGTGACATGGATGCGGTGCGACGGGCCGCCGCGAAGGCCGCCGCAAAAGCCGCCGAGAAGGCCCACCAGAAGGCCTGCCTGCTCGCCTCGGAGGAGATCGACTCGGAGCTGTCCCCGGTCGACGCCACGTGGCTGGCAGTGCACCTGCGTGGCTGCGCCGCCTGCCGGTCCGTGGCGGACGAGTATCGCCTCCTCCACGACGAACTCCGTGGCCTGGCCACACCGGAACCCCCGCGCGATCTTTGGGCCCGGACTTCCGTGGGCCTGGACGCGGTCGATCGGCGCCGCGCCGGTCACGCCGGCCGGATCGGGCTGGCGGGTTTGACCGGTCTGCGCCTGGGCTATCTGGTTCGAAATAGGTCGTCCCTGGCCTCGGTAACGGCTGTAGCAGCGGTGGTATTGGTGGTCGGGCTGTCTCTCTTCTCCCGGGGGCCGCTCTTCGCTCCCATCGCCGCCCCCTCCGGCACGACCAACTTCGCCGTCGTCAGTGCTGCCCCGAGCAGCGGTCCGCAAGTGGGTTTGACCGTGGTGGGCGGCAACAGCTACTGGGTCGCCGCGCCCGAGAACGGCGTGTATCAGATCAAGGGCGGCAGCGCCCAATGCACGGGATCGCCCGATAACTGCGCTGTCACGAACGGCAACGGCACGGTCCTGGGGTCGGTCGCAAGCAATACGACGGTGTCTGCGGTGATCTCCCCGAATACGAATCAGGCTGCCGTCTGGAATGCCACTACGATCGTCATCCTGCCACTTGCGGAGTCGGCGTCCAAGACCGTGGCCATCGACCAGCTTACGCCGCGTCCCACGACTCCGGCCACACGGACTCCGGCCACAGCGACTCCTGCCGCAACCGCGAGCGCCACGCCGCAGCCGGTCGCAACCGCAACTGCCACGCCGACCCCTGCCGCAACCGCGAGCGCCACGCCGCAGCCGGTCGCAACCGCCACGCCGCAGTCGGTCGCAACCGCCACGCCGGAACCTGCCGGGCCCACCCCAGCCCCGATGAGCGGTCCTCAGCCGACGGCGATCCTCGACGGCTACAAGATCGTCGGCCGCGCCCCCGAGTTCTCCGCCGATGG
>PMXQ01000109.1 GCA_003171065.1 Chloroflexota bacterium | reverse complement strand
AGTCGCTCACCCGCGACGTGGAGATCGGCGGCCTGTATCTGGGCAAGGTGACCCGGATCATGGGCTTCGGCTGCTTCGTCGAGATCCTGCCAGGCAAGGAAGGCCTGGTCCGGATCGGGGAGCTGGCCGACTACCACGTGCCGACAGTGGAGGACGTGGTCTCGGTCGGTGACGAGGTCATGGTCGTCGTGACCGAGATCGACCGCCAGGGCCGCGTCAATCTTTCGCGCAAAGCGGCCATGCAGCGTCATCTCGCTCGCACCGAGGGCTGAGACCCGACGCTTTGAGAACGAGGCGGCCGGCGGGCTGGCTGGAAGGCCACTTCGCCGGCCTGAGCCCGGCTCCCCGGGATCGCCGTGTGAATCTCGCTCGGTCAGCCGGCGCATTTCTGCGTTGGCCCCTGCGCGCATCGCGTATGCACGTTTGAATTGCGGATGCTCGTCGCCGCCCTGGCCTGCCCTCGTCGGATCGGCGGTCTGCGGCGCGTGACCCGCGGACCCGGGCTCTGTATTCACTGGATGCATATCCATACGTCCGACCATTCGGGTATGCACGCCTGGACCGGGGTCACCCGGTCGGCTGGTATACTCCTGGCTGTGCCCGCAAGCCTAGAAGAGTAGTGGAGCCATGTCCCGAGAAGCTCAACCGCTGACCATCGCGGTCGTCGGCGCTACGGGCGTCGTCGGACGGACGATGATCCAGGTCCTATCCGAGCGGCATTTCGCGGTCGGTGAGCTTCGATTGCTCGCCTCCGGCCGATCCGCCGGAACGACTGTCAGCGCGGACGGGCGGACTCTCATGGTGGGCGAGGCGACTGCCGAGGCTTTCGAAGGCGTGGACATCGCCCTCTTCTCCGCCGGGACCGACGTTTCCAGGCAGCTGGCTCCCGAGGCGGCGGCGCGAGGCGCTACGGTCATCGACAACTCCAACGCGTGGCGGATGGATGCCGCGGTGCCCCTCATCGTCAGCCAGGTGAATCCGGGAGACGGGGAGTGGCACGAGGGGATTATCGCCAACCCGAACTGCTCGACGATGCAGCTCGTGCCGGTTCTGATGGCGCTGCGCGACACCGTCGGCCTGGAGCGCGTCGTCGTCGACACATATCAGTCGGTTTCGGGCACGGGCGCCGAGGCGCTCGCCGAGTTGGAGAATCAGATCCGCGCTCACGTCGCGGGGGAGCCCAAGGTCGCATCGGTCTACCCGCACGCGATTGCGTTCAACGCGCTGCCCGAGATCGACGTCTTCCTCGACAACGGCTATACCCGTGAGGAGTGGAAGGTCGTCACCGAGAGCCGAAAGATCCTGCACCTCCCAGAGCTGCGGGTTTCGTGCACGGCCGTGCGCGTGCCCGTCTTCGTGAGCCACTCGGAGGCCGTCCACGTCGAGACGACCCGTCCGATAACGCCGGACGACGCCCGGCGAGCCTTCGCGGCCGTCCCCGGCGTCGTGGTGATCGACGATCCTGCGAACCACCGCTACCCGTTTGCTACTCAGGCCGCCGGCTCGGACGATGTGTACGTGGGCCGTGTCCGAACCGATCCTTCAGTCGAGCGCGGGCTTGCCTTCTGGGTCGTCAGCGACAACTTGCGCAAGGGCGCCGCCACGAACGCCGTGGAGATCGCCGAGACCCTTCTCGAGCGCGGCTGGGTGAAGGCCCGCTCGCGACGGGCGGTCCCGAGTGGGGCCGGGGGAGCCTCATGAGGGACGCCGAGCGCCAGGCGACGCTCGACGCAATAGGGGCGGAGGTCGCGGCGTGCACGCGCTGCCGCCTGCACGAGGGCCGGACGCGGGCCGTGCCGGGGGAGGGGACCGCCGCGACTGAGGTCGTCTTCGTAGGCGAGGGTCCGGGTTTCAACGAAGACCGGCAGGGCCGGCCGTTCGTGGGTCAGGCCGGGTCGCTCCTCGATGAGTTGCTCGCCTCGGTCCTGTGGTCGCGTGACGAGGTCTTCATCACCAACGTGGTCAAGTGCCGCCCGCCCGGCAACCGGGATCCGGAGCCCGACGAGATCGCCGCCTGCGCGCCGCACCTGACTCGCCAGCTCGAGGTCCTGGATCCGGCGCTGGTCGTGACGCTGGGCCGCTTCTCGATGGCCCGTTTCAGCCCCGGGGCGCGGATCGGGCAGGTTCATGGAACGTTTCGGGCCGCCGACGCCGCGTCTGGCGCGCCGAATGCGCTGACGTTCGCGATGTACCATCCGGCGGCCGCGTTGCATCAAGGGTCGCTGAAACAGACGCTATTCGCCGACATGCAGGGCGTGCCCCGGGCTCTCACCGAAGCCCGCGCTCTTCGGGCCGGCGACCGGGCCCCCGAGGAGCCATCCGCTACGATTGTCACGGTCCCGTCACCGGTGGCCGCGGATCCCCCGGCCGTCACGCCAGACCCGGAAGCCGCCCCGGACACGACCGCCGACGCCGGCGTCGAATTCAACCCGACGGCCCAACTCGGCCTCTTCTAGGATGGACAAGACTGATACCGCCCGTCACTCGAGCACAGATGCCTGATTCGCAGATACCGCTCCGCATCATCCCCCTCGGAGGCGTGGGGGAGATCGGCAAGAACATGTACGTCTTCGAGTACGGCGACGACATCGTCGTCGTCGACTGCGGGCTCATGTTCCCCGATGAGGAGATGTTCGGGATCGATCTGGTCATTCCCGACGTAACCTACCTGCGCGAAAACCGAGAGAAGGTCCGAGCCTTCCTGATCACTCACGCCCACGAGGATCACGTCGGCGGCCTGCCGTACGTGTTGCCGTACTTCCCCGGCGTGCCCGTGTATGCCTCTACTCTGGCGCGCGGCCTGCTGGGCATCAAGATCAAGGAGCACAAGCTCCACAACAATCCACTCCTGCCCCTGGATCCGGGCGACAACCTCGAGATCGGGCCGTTCCGCGTGGAGCCGTTTCGGATCAGCCACTCGATCCCAGACTCCATGGGGATCGCGCTGCACACGCCGATCGGGACAATCGTCACGACAGGCGACTTCAAGTTCGATCACACGCCGGTCGATGGCCGGCGGTCCGACTTTGCCATGCTCTCTCGCCTGGGCGAGGACGGCGTCGTCTGCCTGCTCTCCGACTCGACTCGCGCCGAGAGCCCCGGCTACACGCTGTCCGAGCGGACCGTCGGCGAGACCTTCCGCGAGATCATGGAGCCGCTCGACGGCAGGGTCATTGTCGCCACCTTCGCCAGCAACATCGCCCGAATCCAGCAGGTCATCGATGCCGCCGCGACGTTCGACCGCCGTGTCGCCGTCGTCGGTCGCTCGATGGAGCAGAACTTCCGCATCGCCACTGACCTCGGCTACCTCACCCACGCGCCGGGCCAGATCGTGGGCAAGGATCAGATCGGGTCCATGGCGGCGAACGAGATCGTGATCGCCACGACTGGCGCCCAGGGCGAGCCGATGGCAGGCCTGGCGCGCATGGCCAACCGCGACCACCGGTTCGTCGAGATCCAGCCCGGCGACACGGTCATCGTCAGCGCCAGCCCGATCCCCGGCAACGAGGAGTACGTGGCCCGGACCATCGACAATCTCTTCAAGGCCGGCGCCAACGTCTACTACCACACTGTGAAGCACGCCCACGTTTCGGGCCACGCCAGCCAGGAAGAGCTCAAGCTGATGCTGGGCCTGACCCGGCCCAAGTACTTCATCCCGATTCACGGCGAGTTTCGGATGCTCGTCCAGCACGGCCGACTCGCCGTGGAGACGGGCGTGGCTCCGGAAAACGTCTTCATCATCGAGAACGGCCAGGCGATCGAGTTCTTTGCGGACGGCAGCGCCCGACGCGCGGCCCCGGTTACCGCCGGATACGTGCTGGTGGACGGGCTCTCGGTCGGCGACGTCGGCGAGGTGGTCCTGCGCGATAGGCGCGCGCTCGCCAGCGACGGTATGTTCATCATCGTGGTGACGGTGGACAAGCAGACCGGGAAGGTGGTCGCTCGGCCCGAGATAGTGACTCGCGGCTTCGTCCACGGGAACGAGCGGGACCCGCTCATTGACGGTGCGGTCGAGCACATCCTGGCCGCGGTCGAGAGTCCGGGCGATCGGACCAGCGAGGTGGGCCTGCTCAAGAGCCAGATCAAGGACGAAGTGTCGCGGTATCTGTACGAGCAGACGCGCCGGCGGCCACTCGTCTTCCCGGTCGTGGTGGAGGTCTGAATGTCGACGCGCAGTGGCTCGGCCACCAGTCGCAACAGCCGTCCTGCTGCGGCTCGCCGGCGAAGCAGTCGCAGCAGCTCCGCGCCGCGAATCGCGCCGGACGTGGTGCGGTCGCTCATCGGGCTCGCGCTGATGCTCTTGGGCGTGGCCACGCTGATCGCCCTGATGCTGCCGGGGGAAGGGAAGCTGACCGACTGGTGGCGCGACTCGATCGCCCCGTGGGTCGGCTTCGGTCGGCGCGTGCTGCCGTTCCTGATGCTGGCCGTGGGCTGGTGGATGGTCGAGCGCGCCAAGGGAGTTCGGGGCGACTGGGAGCTGGCGGCGTTCGGAACAGCGGTCAGCTTCTCCGCAGGCCTCGGCCTCATCGAGCTGATCAAGCCGCCCCACGGCGGGATCATCGGCAAGGCGCTGGCGAACAACCTGCCCGGGCTCATCACCGCGCCGGGGACGGCGATCCTGTTGGCGGTGGTCATGGCCGCGGGTCTGCTGCTGGCGCTTGACATGTCGCTGCCCGCCGCCGTCGCGCCCATCGCACGGCTCTGCTCCAACGCGGCAAACGCGCTGTTCCGGCCTGCTCCCGAGAAGGCCGAGGTTCCGGGTAGCGCGGGAGCCCGGCCGAACAGGGCCGAAAGGGCCGAGCTGCTTGGGCGCGAAGCCGTTGCCGTCGAGCCGCGCGGCAAGGCTGCGGAACAGCGGGGACCGTCCATTCCGCCGGCAATCCCGAATCTCGGCCCCACCTCGTTGACGTTCGCGCCCCAGGTTGCGCCCGGCGCCACCACGCGCGACGGCGGGCCGCTGCGCGACACCGCACCCACCACGGATGCGCAGCGTTCCGGCGGATCCGTTCGAAATGGCGGACCGGTCCGCGGCCTGCACGGGGCCGGCTCGGGGGAAGGCCCCGCCGCAGCGGCCGAGGCCATCGATACGGCGAAGCCCCGTCCCGAGTATCACCTCCCGCCCCTGGCCCTGCTGGAAGACATCGCGCCTCGCAACGGCGACAGCACGATGGATCACCAGCGCAACGCCGCCATCATCGAGGCCAAGCTCGCCAGCTTCAACATCCCGGCGCGGGTTGCGGTCTGGAACGCTGGCCCCGTCGTCACGCAGTACGAAGTGGAGCCGTCGCCGGACATCAAGGTTTCCCGTATCGAGGCTCTCTCGGACGACCTGGCCATGGCGCTGGCGGCGCGCACGATCCGAATCGAGGCACCGATTCCAGGCAAGAGCGTGGTCGGGATCGAGATCCCGAACAAGGACTTCAACATCGTCGCACTGCGGCGGATCCTCGAGGAAGTCGACCTCCGCGTAGCCTCGAAGCTGACGTTCGCCCTCGGCCGCGACGTGGCCGGGCACGCTCGCGCGACAGATCTGGCGAAGATGCCCCATCTGCTCATTGCCGGCGCCACGGGTTCGGGCAAGAGCGTCATGGTCAACGCGCTGATCACGAGCCTCCTGTGCAACGCCACGCCCGACGAGGTGAGGCTGATCCTGGTGGACCTGAAGCGGGTCGAGCTGTCGGGCTACAACGGCCTTCCGCACCTGATGGTGCCGGTCATCACGGAACCCGAACGGGCCAAGGCCGCGCTCAAGTGGGCCGTCTCCGAGATGGAGAACCGCTACCGACGCTTCGCCGGAGCTACGGCGCGCAACATCGCCGGCTTCAACGAATCCCGCGTCGATCCGGCCGATCGGCTGCCGTACCTGGTGATTATCATCGACGAGCTGGCCGACCTGATGATGCGCGAGGGCAGGGACGTCGAGGATCCGATCGTGCGGCTGGCTCAGAAGGCCCGCGCCACGGGTATCCACCTCGTGCTGGCCACACAGCGACCTTCGGTGAACGTGGTCACGGGTCTGATCAAGGCCAATTTCCCAAGCCGCATCGCCTTCGCCATGGCGTCGCAGATCGACTCTCGCACGATTCTGGACATGCCGGGCGCGGAGGATCTGATCGGGCGCGGCGACATGCTCTTCCAGCCCGCCGATTTGCCTCGGCCCATCCGCCTGCAGGGCGTCTTCGTCTCCGACAAGGAGATCGGGAACATCACCGAGCACTGGCGGGCCGAGGCGGTGCCGCACTACGACATGGGCATCGTCGAGACCGGCGAAGAGACCGAAGGGGTCGCCGAACCGCCGGACGAAGACGCCGACCGACTGCTGCTCGATGCCGTAGGCGTCATCCAGGAGTACGATCGTGCCTCGGCGTCGCTTCTCCAGCGACGCCTGAAGATCGGATATGCCCGTGCCGCCAGGATCATCGATCAGCTGGAGGCGCGCGGTTACATTGGTCCGTTCGAAGGATCCAATGCGCGGCAGGTTCTGCGCAGAGACGGTCCCGGACCCGCGCATCCGTTCACCGGCCACGGTGGGGATGAGGTATGACGACGAACCGACAGCCGCGCCGGCTGAGGCGCCAGGTGGGGGATGAGGGCGCATCCGGCGAGGGCGCTGCAGCAAATCTATCGATCTCGGAGCGCCTGCGGGCCGCCCGCGAGGCAAGGGGCGTGGATCTGTTCCGTGTCGAACGCGACACCAAGATCCGAATGAAGTACCTGGCTGCCATGGAGCAGGGAGACTTCGCGGAGCTCCCGGCGGACGTGTACGCGCGTGGCTTTCTGCGGAACTACGCCAGCTATCTTGGGCTCGATCCGGACGAGGCGGAGAGCGAGTGGCGTCGGGGCAATATTGCGCCGGTCAAGCCGCCGGTCAAGACGCCGCCGGTCAAGACGCCGCCGGTCAAGACGCCGGTCAAGATGCCGGTCAAGATGCCACCGGTAAAGCCGCGGGTCGTCCCGGTGGACGGTGCGGCGGCGTCAGGCAGGTTGTCTGGGTTCAAGCTGCCCAGCGTGAAGTGGTCGCCATTCAGGGCCGCGGACGCGGCTCCTGCCGCGCCGAAGCCTGCTCCCACAGCGCCAAGGCCGGTGCCGTCTGACCCGTCCATTCTCGAGTCGCCTCCCTGGAAACGGCTATCCTTCTCGCCCGGCATTGGGGCCTTTTTCCACAAGCGAGATGAGAACGGGGTTGTTGAGCCGGTCATCGGTGGACCGCAACCGATCGCCATGCCTGGGCGATCCCTGGTGCTTCAGCCGATCCATGTCGTGCTGCTGTTGCTGGCGGTCGTAAT
The DNA here is from genome assembly GCA_003171065.1 of Chloroflexota bacterium. GTDB lineage: Bacteria > Chloroflexota > Limnocylindria > Limnocylindrales > CSP1-4 > Fen-1039. The sequence continues at coordinate 17,094 of PMXQ01000109.1, read as the reverse complement.
CGTCGCCGTCCTGCTCTTTTTCAGCAATCAGGCCGCGCGTGTCTTGCAGAACCCGACACTGACAGTCACTTCGCCTGCCGGGGGGCTGGAGAACGTTCCGGTCGGGTCGACCAGTTACATGCTCGAAGGGAAGTCGACGCCCAAGGCCGAGATCAACATCTCCTGGGACCTGCGCGCCCCGACGCACACGCAGGCGGACGCGTCGGGCAATTGGAGCTACTCCGTCCCGCTGCACAGCGGGAACAACCAGTTCGACATCTCGTCGACGGATCTCGAGACGACCCACGATTCCGCGACGGTGACGCGGATCATCAATGTGCTCACGCCCACTGCGTCGCCGGTTACGTCATTCCTGTCGGTTGACTCGCCGACGGATGGCGAGGGGTTCGTCAACGGCAACATCACCGTCAGCGGGACCACAGTTGCGGTCACATCGGTGACGGTGACGGTCACGTATTTGGGCCCTGCGCCTTCTTCGCTGCCCACGCCCACACCGGTGAAGACGGCGGGGGCCATCCCAACGGCGCAGGCGACGATCATGCCGCCGCCAACCGCGACCCCCCTGTCCTTGCCCACACCGACGCCGAAGCCAACGCCCACCTCATCGAGCAACCCGGCGCCGGTGCAGGTGATTCCGCAGATCGATGGCAAATTCTCGGCCCAGGTGCAGCTGTCGTCGGGTCGATGGAAGCTGACGGTGGTCGGTACGACCGCCGACGGGATAACCACTGCGCCGGTCGTGCGTAACGTGATCGTAACGGCCGGGTCTCTGGTGGTGATGCTCCAGGTCCGGGGTGGCGACGCGCTGATGAGGATCTGGCAGGACGGGAAGGTCATGGGTTCGTACAACAACACCGTGGTGCACAACGGCGCGAATATCAAGATCGTGGCCAACCAGTCCGTGTGGTTCTACGCGAATTGGCCGAATCACGTTCTTGTGACCGTGAACGGAGTCTCGTTTGGACGGCTGACCACGGGCCACACTGCCACGAGCTGGCGCATCACTGCCTTCGAAGCGCCGACGCCTTCAAACGACAGGTGAGTGGATCGTGGCGGAAGATCCGCTTGAAGTTCTCGCCGAGCAGCTGCAGGAGCTGTGTCTGCGGGCCGGCGTGACTGTGGCCACCGCCGAGTCCTGTACCGGCGGCCTAGTCGCCAGTGCCATCACGGACGTGAACGGCTCCAGCGCCTATTTCCAGGGCGGCGTGGTCGCGTATTCCAACGAGGCAAAGGTCGCACTTCTGGGTGTCCCCGTGGAGATGCTCGAGATGCACGGTGCGGTGAGTGCCCAGGTGGCAAGGGCGATGGCCATCGGGGCGCGTGCTCGTCTGTCGGCCGATCTCGCCGTGGCTGTGACCGGCGTGGCCGGGCCTGGCGGTGGCAGCGCGTCGAAGCCGGTAGGCCTCACATACGTTGCCGTCGCTGATGCTGCCGGTGTGGACGTGAGGCGCCTCGTTTGGACCGGTGACCGCCTGGCAAACAAGGAGTCGGGCGCGCGGGCAGCACTGGAGCTGCTGCTCCTGCGGGCGAGCTCCAGCTCTGGGTCCGCCGGCTCCGGGTCCGCCGAGGACGGAGCGGCCGGGTGAGCGCTGTGAGGGGCGCGGCTTTGGTCGGGTTCGGGCTGGCGCCGGCACGGGAGGCCCGGGCGATCCGAGCCGGTGAGCGGATCCACGTCGTTGGTGCGGCGGGGGCCGGAGCGAGTGCCGCCGTCATCCTGGCGCGCGACGAGCGGGCCGAGGTGAGCGGCTGCGACGCGGCCGGGCGTTCGCCCTACACGCCGGCGATCGAGGCCCTGGGCATCTCTCTGGCGGATGGCCACGATCCAAGCCATGTGACCAAGGCGCCGCCGCCCGAGCGGCTGGCGGTGACCAAGGCTCTGACGGCGATCGACCCGCACAACGCCGAGCTCGAGGCGGCCCGAGCCGCGGGAATCTCGATCGAGCCCTGGCAGCAGGTCATCGCGGATGCGGCTGTGGGACGGCTTCTCGTCGGCGTGGCCGGGACTCACGGGAAGAGCACCACGTCGGGCTGGCTCGTGCACGTGCTGGTTCAGGCTGGCCTCGACCCGTCGGCTTTCGTAGGCGCACTGCTGCCGGGTTCGATCACGGGCGGGCTGCCGTCGACGGCCCGGTCCGGCAGCGGCATGCCCTTCGTGGTCGAGGCGGACGAATACGCTGGCAACTTCGACCCGTACCGGCCGGGCGTGGCCGTTCTGACCTCCGCTGAGTGGGATCACCCCGACGTCTTCGCGGACAGCGCAGCCGTCGTCGACGGCTTCGTCGCCTGGCTGGAGAAGGCCGCCAGCTCGGTCGCCGAGCCCGTCCTTGTCGCCAACGTCGGCGACGAGGGAGTCGCCGCGGTGGTCGAGAGGTTGAGACGCGACGGCTGGCGTGGGCGACTCCTGTGCGTCGGCACTCAGGGGCAGGCACGCCTCGAGCGCCGGCCCGGCGACAGGTTCGGCGCGGGCGCGAGGTTCCGCACGGCCGGTGGAGCGGCGGAACTGCTCGTCGGCCGCGTCACGCAAGCGGACCCGGACGGGACGACACTGGAGATGGGAGGGACGGCGCTGTCTTCACCGCTGACCACGAGACTGCGGCTGGCAGGCCGGCACAACGCCGCCAACGCCCTGGGAGTGGTGGGAGCGGCACTGGCTCTGGACGTGCCGCCGGAGGCCATCGCCGCCGGCCTGGCGAGCTTCGAGGGCGTCGGGCGCCGCCTGGAGCGGAAAGGGGAGGGAAGGGGCGTCGTCGTTTACGACGACTACGGCCATCACCCGACCGCGATCCGGGAGACTCTCGCGGCCATCCGCCAGAGAGAGCCGGGAAAGCGCATCTGGGCCGTGTACGAGCCGCTCACCTACCACCGGACCGCCGCCATGCTCGAACAGTTCGCGGAGGCGCTCGCCGGGGCGGATGCAGTCGCGATCGCGGACATCTGGGCGGGCCGAGACCCGGACACCACCGTCACCTCGGCCACGGCGCTGGCGGACGCGGTTGCTCGCCGCAACCCGCGAATCCCGGCGGCGGCCCCGGGTTCGGTCGAGGCAACGGCTGACTGGCTGGCCGGCCAGGTTCGATCCGGTGACGCGGTCCTGGTCATGGGCGGCGGGCGGAGCTATCGCATCGCGGAGCTGCTCGTGGAGGCGCTACGCCGCTGACCCTTCGACGCTCCCGTCGCGACCTCGGGGGCTCCATGCCGGTTTGGCCGCGACCGGTGCGGCCCGGGGCCCCCAAACCGCCCGTTCTGGGGCACAATCTGCGTGCCCCGGCGGTGCCATCCCGGGAGAAAGCAGTCAGGAGGCAAGATGGCCGGTGAGTCATCGTTCGACGTCGTCAGTGACTTCGACGACCAGGAGATGCGCAACGCCCTCGACCAGGTGAGGCGTGAGGTTCAGCAACGCTACGACTTCAAGGGCGTGACGTTCGAGCTCACCCAGGCCAAAACGGAGCTCGTTCTCCTGACCGATGACGAGTTCCGCGCGAAAGCGATCAGGGATCTGATCGAGGGCAAGGCTGTCAGGCGAAAGCTGTCGCTCAAGATCTTCGACTGGGGCAAGATCGAGCCTGCGGGAGGCGACAAGGTCCGCCAGCACATCACCCTGCGGCGAGGTCTCGACGAAGATCTGGCGAGAAAGCTAAGCAGGCTCGTTAGGGACGAATTCCCGAAGGTGAAACCGCAGATCCAGGGCGACGCCCTGCGTGTTTTCGGAAAGAACAAGGACGACCTTCAGCGGGTTATCGTCCGGCTGAGGGAGCTCGATGAACCGGTGGCACTGCAATTCACGAACTACCGATGAGGCCCGCCCGGGAAGTCCTGATGGCATCGGTCAACGGGGATCGGTGGATGCAGGCCGAGGCCGGCGCGGTGATCTGAAGGAGAGCGGCAATGTCGATGAGTGAAGGCCGGAGCGCCACCGTCACGGTCGGCGAAGCCCTGGCCGAAACGTTGGCTCGGGTCGGCGTGAAGATCGCCTTCACCGTCCCGGGCGAGAGTCTCCTTGGACTTCTGGACGGCCTGGCCACACACAAGATCCGAGTCGTCACGACGCGTCACGAGGGCGCAGCGTCGTTGATGGCCGAGGCGGTCGCCCAGCTGACCGGACGGCCGACTCTGGTTCTCGCCGGGCGAGCGCCCGGAGCGGCCAACCTCATGATCGGCCTCCAGGCCGCCCAATCCGATTCGGCGCCCGTGATCGCGATTGTCGGCCAGGTGAGGCGCGAGGTCCGTGGACGCGAGGCCTTCCAGGAGATGGACCTGGTCCGGACCTTCGAGCCGATCGTAAAGTGGGCGGGGGAGGCGAAGGAGCCGGGCGAGGTGGTCGCCCTGGCCGAGAAGGCCGTTGCGACGGCGATGAAGGGCCGGCCCGGGCCCGCACTGCTTTCGGTGCCGGAAGACCTGCTGGACCTCCCCGCGGAGGGCGGGCAGGTGCCCGGCTATCGTGTCGACCACCCCGCCGAGCCGGATCCGGCCCTCATCCGGAAGGTCGTGCATCTGCTCCTGGATGCGCAGCGGCCGCTCATCGTCGCTGGCGCCGGAGTTCTGAGGGGCCGCAGCACGGACGCCCTGGTTCGTTTCGCCGAGACGGTCCAGGTCCCTGTCGTGGCATCCTGGCGTCGCGGTGACGTCTTCCCAAACGACAACGCTCTCTATCTGGGCATGACCGGCTTTGGTTCGCCGGCGAGTGTCAGGACCAGGATGGAGGATGCGGACGCTCTGCTCGTGCTGGGTTGCCGGATGGGCGAGATGACCACCTACGGGTACGCGATTCCCGGCGGCGGGACGCGTTGGGCCCAGGTGGACGTGGAGCCGCGAGGCGCGTCGCCGGCCCGTCGCCCAGAGATAGTGATGGCCGCCGACATCTCGGCATTCCTGCGGATGACGCAACGGGTGCTTGCCAATGCAGCGCTCGACGCCGCGAGCTTCGATGCGCGACGCCTCCGGAATGCAAGCGACAGGGAAGCCTTCGAGATGGCATCGAGGGTCGACGAGGAGCCCTGGGACGGGCCGGGCGTGCACCCCGGCCGTGTCGTTGCGACTCTCGGACGCGTTCTGCCGGCCGACGCGATCGTCACCACTGACGCTGGCGACTTCGGGACCTGGGCCGCGCGTGGATACCGTTTCCGCCGGCCCGGGACGTTCTTGGGCTCGACCTCCGGAGCCATGGGGTTCGGGCTGCCGGCGGCGATAGGGGCGACCCTGGCCAGGCCGGGACGGCTCGGCGTGGCCCTTGCCGGCGACGGCGGTTTCGCGATGACGATGGCGGAGCTGGAGACGGCGGTCCGTGAGCGAGCGCACGTGATCGCGATCGTGTTCGACAACCGTCGCTACGGCACGATCTGTCGGCACCAGGCGCTCCGCGGCGGCCCGAGCAGCCTCGCTGCCAGGCTGGGCGCGGTGGACTTCGCTGCCATCGCCGAGGCGTGCGGCGTCCTGGGCCTGTCCGTCAATTCCGATGAGGAGTTCGAGCCCGCGTTGCGGCAGGCCATGGAAGCCGGACGGCCCGCTCTTCTGCACCTCGCCATGGATCCGCGCTGGACCACGCCGGATGCCATTGCGTCATCCGACGAGGCCCTCTCGACGGTGGAGACCCAGCTTGAGGCGGAGATCGAGGTCGCCCTCGAAGACCTGGCCGAAGAGTTGGTCGAAACACACGTCGAAACCGCGGTTGAGGAGGCGCTCGAAACCATGGTTGAGGACGCGGTTGACGAGGCGCTCGAAACCATGGTTGAGGAGGCGGTTGACGAGGCGCTCGAGGTCGCGGTTGAGGAGGCGGTTGAGATCGCGGTTGAGGACGCGGTTGACGAGGCGCTCGAGACCGCGGTTGAGGAGGCGGTTGAGATCGCGGTTGAGGACGCGGTTGACGAGGCGCTCGAGACCGCGCTCGAAGTGGAGCTCGAGGCGGAGGTCATGGAGGCAGCCGAGGAACCGGCCGTGGCACTTCCGACCGACGATCTGCAGGAGCTCCCCCCGGCGGAGTAGGGGGCGGCGAGGCAATCGTCCGCTCAGCGGACTGGTCGCGGAAGCCTGAGCTCGAGGACGAGCTGAGTGCGTCGCTCGTGGAGGCGGCGCTCCAGGCCGACTGGGTATACGTGCGGGTTGAGCAGGCGGCGGATGGCGGGATGCAGAGCGCCGATCTGGCGGCGGGCTCTGTCGCGGATGTCGTCGAGGGCCGGGGAGGCGGCCAGGCGCCGGCCGGCGCGCAGAGCCGGCAGAACCAGCTCATGGGCGGCCCACGCGTCATCGATCGGGCGCATGTGCAGCACGTCCGCCGGATCGACGATGACGCCTCCCGGCCCGTCTGGCGGCATGGCTTCGTCGTAGATCATGTCGGCCCGGAAACGGCCGGTCGCGTCGGTGAACCGGCGGACGCCGAGGATCCCGGGAGTCGAGATCTTGGCCGTCTGCTCCGAGAGTTTCACGGGGAAGCGCCACGAACCGGCAGAATCACGGACGGCAGTCAGTTTGTAGACAGCGCCCAGAGCGGGCTGGTCGAAGGCCGTGTCGAGCTTGGTCCCCACTCCCCAGACGTCAATGCGGGCGCCCTGCTCGCGCAACGACTCGATGAGATGCTCGTCGAGATCGTTGGAGGCGACGATCTTCGTCTCCTCGAACCCGGCCTCGTCCAGCATGCGACGGGCCTCGATGGAGAGATACGCGAGATCGCCGGAGTCGAGCCTGATGGCGTCCAGGGTTCGGCCGCGAGCGCGCAGCCTTCTGCCCGTCTCGATGGCTCGGCCAACGCCTGTGAGCGAGTCGTACGTGTCGACGAGCAGCGTGATGTTGTCCGGTTGAGCGTCGGCGTAGGCATCGAAGGCGGCCTGTTCATCGCCGAAGACCTGGACCCATGAATGGGCGTGAGTGCCGCGAACAGGGATGCCGTGGAGCCGTCCCGCGAGGACGTTGGACGTGGCCGACACGCCTCCGATGTACGCGGCGCGCGCCGCGGAGATCGCGCCGTCGGGACCCTGGGCGCGCCGCAAGCCGAACTCCAGGATGTCTCCACCTCCTGCCGCCTCCACGACGCGGGCTGCCTTGGTGGCGATCAACGTCTGGAACCCGATGACTGTGAGCAGCATGCTCTCGACCAGCTGACCCTGTAGGAGTGGCCCGCTCACCCGCACCAGAGGCTCGTTGCCGAAGACGACCGTACCCTCGGGAATCGCGTCTACGTCGCAGGTGAAACGCAATGAGGCGAGGAGCTCCAGGAACTCACGTGGGAAAAGCGGCTGGCCGGTGACCCCGCGCATATCGCGCAGGTGCTCGATATCCTCGGGCGAGAAACGCAGGTGCTCGAGGATCTCAAGGGCGTCGTCGAGGCCGGCTGCAACGGCATATCCGCCGCCGAATGGCAGGCTGCGGAAACTCAACGTGAAGACCGCCTGCCGCTCGGCAAGACCCGTGGCGAGATAACCGGACCCCATCGTCAGCTCGTAGAGATCGGTCAGGGTCGCAAGGCTGGGTCGATACAGGTCTCGGATGGCGGACATCTTCGCTCTTTTCCCGGCTTCGGTGCTTTGCCCCAACGTTACCCGGTTTGGAGCCTACCCGGTCATCCCGGCCGGTCGGCAGCACGCCGTCCATGGGCGAGCAGGCGAGATGCGCCGGTTGCACCGGCGCATCGGAGAGCGAATGGAGGGTGCGCCTCATTGAGGTGGCCTGTCTGGAGGGCGCGGTCGGCTGAGTCGACGCGTACAATCGGGGAGTTGGTCACCTGACGCCGGCCCGTCCGCGCTTTGACAGCGGCGCGTGCCGGCGGTAGCGAGCGCAACAGGGTCCGGATGGATACTGGTCAGGAGCGAGAGGCCGTCGCCGCCGACGGCCAGGCCGCAATCGACGAACCCATCGGCGAGGAATATGTCGCCGCTCTCGCTGCCCGGGAGCGGGCGGAGGACGATCTGCGTGCCTCCGAGTCGCGATATCGGCAGGCCCTTCTGGCGACCCGAGCTGCACTTGCCAGATCCGAGGCCCTGTACCGCGTCGCCGGGTCGCTGGTTGCCGACGAGGCGGTCGAGGCGCTGCTCCAGCGTGTGATCGACGCCATTGCGGAGGCTCTCGGCGCACATCGGGTCACCCTCTTCGCTCTCGACATGGACGGAAAGCTGGTGACTGGCAACTACCGTGCCGGGCCGGGACGCGACGGGGTCTTCGACATCGGATTCGACGAACTCATGGAGGGGCTGGGCGGCTGGGTGCTGCGGGAGCGCGTCGTTGCGGTCTCGCCGGGCGGCGTTCGAGATCCACGTGAGGCGGATCACGTCCACCAACGTCGCCAGGACTGGGGCCACGGGCCAATGATGGTAGCCCCCATCCTCTACCGGGATAGGGCGCTTGGCGTGATCACTGTCAACGGCCAGCCCGGGACCCGAGAGTTCGAGCAGTCCGATGTCGACCTCCTATCGGCCATGGCGAGCCAGGCGGCAGTCTCCATCGAAACCGCGGTCCTGCGCGAGATGCTGGAAGCGGCACGCTCGGATCTGGAGGGCCGCGTCATTCAGCGCACTGCGGCCCTGGCCGAGAGCGAGGAACGGTACCGCCGCATCACCGAGACAATCACGGACTACGTCGTCCACGTGGACCTGTCAGACGGCAACGTCACAGGCACCCGGCATGGCCCGGGCTGCGTCGCGGTCACCGGGTACAGCTCCGAGGATTTCGCCGCAGACTCGGGTCTGTGGCTCGACATGGTCCTCCTGGAGGATCGGGAGGTGGTTCTCGAACAGGCCCGCGAGGTCGAGTCGAACCGGCGGATGCGGGCCATCGAGCACCGCATCGTGCGAAAGGACGGCGCCGTCCGATGGGTTCGCTCGACTCCGGTGCCGCAGTGCGCGCCTGACGGATCGCTGATTGGCTACGATGGCCTGATCCAGGACGTCACCGAGCGGCGCGCCCTGCAAGAACAACTCTCCCAGGCGCAGAAGCTGCAGAGCATCGGCCGGCTCGCCGGCGGTGTGGCGCATGACTTCAACAACCTGCTGACCGCGATCCTGGGCAACGCCGAGCTGGCGATGCTGGACCTGGAGCCGGACCACGCGGCCCGCCCGAGCATCGAGGAGATCACGAAGGCGGCCGAAGCGGCGGCCCGATTGACTCGCCAGCTGCTGTCGTTCGCACGCCGCCAGATGATCGAGCCGGTGCCACTCGATCTGAGCGCCGTGGTCAGGAGTTCCCTCGAGATGCTGGGACGCCTGCTGGGCGAGGACATCCAGATCATCACCGTGCTCGACGACCATCTGGGCATCGTCGAGGCGGACCCGGGCCAGATCCAGCAGGTGCTGGTGAATCTCACGGTCAACGCCCGCGACGCCATGCCGGAGGGCGGCCATCTCGTCGTCGAGACGGCCAATGTGGTGATCGGTGAAGAGTACGTGAGCACGCGTCCGGAGATTGCGCCCGGGAACTACGTGACTCTCTCGGTCACAGACACGGGCGCGGGCATGAGCGAGGAGGTGCTGTCGCACCTTTTCGAGCCGTTCTTCACCACCAAGCCACAAGGCAGCGGAACCGGCCTCGGGCTCGCGACCTGCCACGGGATAGTGAAGCAGAGCGGGGGCCACATCTGGATCCACAGCGAGGTCGGTCTGGGCACGACGGTGACGATCCTCCTGCCCCAGCGGGCGACTCGGTCAGGTGGGGCAGGGGAGACCTCCGCGCCCCAACCCCCGGCGCGGGGCACCGAGACGGTCCTCGTCGTCGAGGACGAGCCAAGCGTGCGTCGTCTCGCCGTCCTGGGCCTTCGATCCCACGGCTACCTGGTCCTGGAGGCCGCCAACGCAGCCGAGGCGCTGCGCGTCGCCGCCACGGAGCATGGAATAGCCCTCGTCGTGAGCGACGTGATCATGCCCGGCATGCGTGGGCCCGAACTGGCGTCGCGTTTGGGCAAGGTCAGGCCGAAGGCGAAGGTGCTGCTGACCTCCGGGCACGCCGACGCGCCGGAAGCGTTCCGGGATGACGCCGGCCGGGCGATTCCGTTCCTGTCCAAGCCATTCACACCCGATCGCCTCGCCCGGAAGGTTCGCGCCGTGCTGGACGGGGACGCGTGACGCCGTTCGATCGTTCGACCGATCCGGCTGCCGAGTCGGACGAAACGCCAGACGGGGCTGCCACCAACCCGGCCGGCGTCTGCCACGGCTCCGGGTTGATCGTCGTGCACGGCAACCCCGCCTTCAGGCGCGTCTTCGGCGACGGGTCCGTTGGCCTCCCGGCGCGCGAAGGGATGCTGGGGCTTTCTCGGACGGGGTTCACTCTGATGGACGCCGTCTTTCGACAGGGCCGCCCGCTGGCGCGCTGGGTTCGCCTTGCCGGTGAGACGTGGCGTATGATCGCCGCCCCGCGGATCGACCCCGGCACCGGCGACGTCTACGGCGTCGCCTTCCACATGCGGCCTCGTGATCCCGAGTCGCGCGTGGTCGCCGACTGAGGGGGAAGGTGCCGGACCCCGGGAACAGAGCGTGCTCGAGGTCGTGACGGCTGCGCGGCTCCGGTTCATGTTGGCGCTGGCGTCGGCATGGACATCACCTTTCTTGCATCTGCGCCGGCCGGCGCGTTCGTACTCGTCCGGCGAGGCGTTGAAGTACTCGAGCACGTAGCCTCGGTTGCGCTCCACCAGCTGTGTCATCGCGAGCGAGGCCTGGTTCGGGGAGTGCGGGTTGCCGAACACGCCGCTCATCAGCAGGTCGGCATGGGCTCGAACCTGCGAGTCGGCGTACACGCCACCGGCGATGTAGTCGACGAAGACGTGGCCGTCGCGGTCGAGACGCGCGTAATCCGTCGCCCGCAACTCGTCCCGCGGCTGGGTCGTTTCGAACTCGGGGTGAGCCCGTTGGAAGCTGGCCTCGGCGTCGGCCAACGGGACCAGGTGGCCGGGCTGCAACGCCGTGCGGTTCTCCGGAACGTGTGGACGTGACCTTGGCGCCGCGGGGAGCGGCAGTCAAACCCGGGCCCTCGGCAGCGCCGGCCGCCATCTCACGCCTTGCGCCGATGGCATCGCGTCACCGCGCGGTCCGTGACCCTACGAACCGAACCCCACATCGACCAGAGCCACGTATACGGCCGAGCGGCCGGGGTAGGTGGCAGCCAGGCGCCCGTCGCCGTAGGCGTAGCGCACGATGCCGTCAGAGCCGAAATCGGCTCTCTCTCGCAGCCCGGCTCCGTTGGCGTCCGGGGCCAGGCCGCCTGGGTACCAGCGTGCCGCCGTGATCCGAGCCGGCGCCGTGAAGTCATCTCCGCCGTCGTACGAAACCGCGTAGTAGGTGCCGACGGTGGCCCGGACACTGGTCCCCTTCACCACGTCCGTGAGCCCGTGGAAGCCCACGAAGACGACTCCGTCACGCACCGCCAGCGTCGGCTTGAAGGCCGATTGCGGCAGCCCTTCGATGAGTGGCAAGGCCGAAAGGGCGCACCAATGCCAGTCGGCGCCGTTGTCGCTGTACCCCACGTCGATGACGCCGTGGGCATGACCGGCGGCGACGGTGGCAGCGTAGGCGGAGACCGCGAGGAACACGCGTCCGCTCGACTGGTCGACGTCGAAGCCCATCTCCCATTTGGGATCGGGGCGCAGGGCGTTGATCGTCCCCGGTGCCGGGGACCCATCCACGGTGTAGACGTTGCGGGCCAGGGTGATCGACCAGACGGCGGGATCTGAGGTCAGGCTGCGAGCGGCTCGGGAGTAGTGGAGGTGGGCAACGGCGAATCCGACCCGCCCCACGTTGTTGAGCCCGCCCGAGGCGAAGGGATCGTGGTCGTTCCAGCGGCGCATGTCTTCTTCGTAGAAGGCTACGTACGCGGATCCGTCGGGCGCTGTTCGCACGCGATAGTCGATGCGCCAGGCGGCGGGATATCCACTCAGGCCCACACGTCGAACCTGCGCCATCTGCCAGCTGCGTCCGCTGTCCGCCGACGCCAGCACGGCCAGGCCCGGCCCGGCCTCGGCATCCGCCAGCCAGTTGTAGGCCACGTAGACCACCCCGAAGTTGGGACTGGCCACGTTGGTGTCAACGGTGATGTCCGGATAGCCGCCGATCCACGACGGAGTGCGCCGCTCCACGTAAAGGGGCGCCCAGGTCTTCCCGAAGTCGTCGCTGTAGGACACGCTGACCGAATGCGCGCCGTAGTCGCAGTCGGGCACGGTCGTGTCCGCCCACCACAGGCGGGACGATCCTGCGACCGGCCCAGGGCCCCAGGCGATCACCCCGTGGTAGTTGGGTCCACGACCCGTCCCTTTCCAGGGGCGCCCGGGGGCGTTCTGCCACGTCCGTCCTCCGTCATGTGAGATCCGGATCCCGGTGTCGAGGCCGCACGTGGAGCTTGCCGTCAAGCGCTGATAGACGAGGGCGACCAGATTGGGGTCGAACGGGCTGACGGCGACGGTCGGCTCGGTCACAGAGTCGGACGGGAAGGTCGTGCCCACGGATGAAACCGCGTTGAGGTCGGCGAGCACCCGCGGCGTCGGGACAGGCGTCGGGACAGGCGTCGGGACAGGCGTCGGGACAGGCGTCGGGGTCGCAACGGCCGAGGGCAACTGAGACGGCGAGCTCGTCGGCAGAGCCGCGGGCGTATCCGTCGGCAGCGACGCCGAGGTCGTGGGATCGGCTCCGACCGTGGCCTCCGCAAGCGGCGTCAGCTCGGATGCGTGACTCGCCTCAGCGAGCGATCCTGGGTGCACGAACAGGACGCTCGTGGCCCCGAGGGCCACCACAAGAACCTCGACGACTCGCTTCGCCAGACGACTCGACATCTCGCCAGCTCTCGTCCCGGCTGCGCCGCTGCCAGACGACCGCGGGCGGGGCAGGCCGCCCTCCCGCGTTTCCGTATCTTCGCCGACATTCGCCGACGTCGCAGCCGCGATCTATGGGCTAGACGTACGAGCTGCGGCTGTTGCGCCGGCGACGGGGTAGGGGAGATGGGTCAGGGCCTACACAAGTCGTGCTGATGCGTGCGCCGGCAGATCGACGGCCGGCCCAGTGCTCCCTACCGGTATTCCTGGGCGCTGAACCATTTCCCGCAGGTGCCATCCTCCAGCAGCACGGGCACCAGAGCGCCGGGCAGCACGGATTCCACGGCGTTGGGGGCCTGAGGTCCGCCCAGATCTGTGCGCAGCCAGCCTGGATCCAGCAGGTTCATGGTTACGCCGGTGCCCTCGAGGTGGGGCGCCATGTCGTAGACGTACTTGTCCAGGGCGGCCTTGGAGGCGGCGTAGGCCATGAGCTGGGGCTGGTCCTTGATGCCTGAAGTGACATTCACCACGCGACCGAACTTCCGCGCGATCATGCCGGGCAGCATCAGGTTGCAAAGGGTGATGGGCGCGATGGTGTTCACCTGGAAGCTGAGCCTGTATTCATCCAGCTCGGTGGTGAACAGGTCTTCGTGCCAGGGCGACTGGATGGCGGCGTCGTTGTAGAGGATGTCGATGCCGCCGGAGATGCGCAGGGCTTCCTCCGCCAGTGCGATCACCTGTTCCTGCTCCGAGAGTTCGGCCTCCAGCGCGTGCACGGTCAGACCACTCGCCTGGAACTGAGCCACCAGTGCGGCGGTGTGCTCGCGCTTGCGGCTGTGGAGGATCAGGCGGCAGCCCCTGTCCGCCAGCGCCCCGGCCACCTGCCTGCCGATGCCGCGGCTGGCGCCCGTCAGCAGCACCCATTTGCCCGAGATGTCCAACATACGAATCTCCCTGGCCAGGCCATCTGCGGCCCACACGATGATGCCACGGCTGGGGTCCGGGAGGGGCCATCACCGGGAACGGTCAGGCCACCGCAGGCCAATGCTCGCCGATGTGACACGATGCGCATGGCGGCGCTCAGTGAGATCGCCCGTCGCGGAGAGCTTTGATGTTCGCCCACCTGCCGACACCCCTGGAGCGGGCCGATCGCCTCGGGGCCGCGCTCGGCTTCGAGCCGGGCCGTCTCTGGGTCAAGCGGGACGACTGCACCGGGCTCGCCACCGGTGGGAACAAGGCGCGCAAGCTCGAGCTCCTCGTCGCCGACGCCCTCGCCCGTGGCTGCGACGTTCTCGTAACCGCCGGCGGACCTCAGGGCAACCATGCTCGCCAGACGGCGGCAGCCGCGGCTCGCACGGGCATGGGCTGCGTCCTGGCGTTCAACAGCAATCCACCGAGCAGGACCGAGTCCAACCAGCTTCTCGACGTGATCTTCGGCGCCGATCGCCGCTTCGTTGGACCCATTGCGATGGACGATCTCAACTCCGTCGTCGAGCTCATCGCGGGCGAGCTGCGCGCCCAAGGCCGCAAGCCGTACGTGATCCCGGTCGGCGGCTCGTCTCCGCTGGGCGCGAGCGCATACGTCGCAGCCGCCGACGAGATCCTGGCCGACCTCGGGCACGACGATGTCCAGGTCATCACCGCGACGGGCTCCGGTGGCACTCAGGCCGGCCTCGCTGCGCGCCTCGGTCACGAACGCGTCCTCGGGATAGACGTGGGCGCCGTGGCGGACCCGATTGCCACCGTTCGCCGTCTCACGATCGAGGTGGCCGATCTGCGCGGCCTTCCTGCGCCCATCGGCGAGCCCCGAATTGCGAGGGATCAGATCGGCGAAGGTTATGGCGCCGCCACACGCGCATGCCTCGGTGCGATCCGCCTGGCAGCTCGCACCGAAGGCCTGGTGCTCGATCCCGTCTACTCGGGCAAGGCGATGGCGGGGCTGATGGCCGTACCTCGGTCGGAGCTGCGGGCCAGGGCGGTCGTCTTCCTGGCCACCGGCGGCGTTCCGGCTCTCTTCGAGTCCCGGTATGAGGAATGGCTGACTGGAACCGAATAGGACCGAGCGTCCGCCCGATCTTGCCAGGCGTTCGGCGGCGCGCCCTGGCGCCCGGCTGACGAACGCAGGACCTGGCATTCGGCCCGTGGCGGGCCGGGGATAGGGGCGCAGGAATAGGTGGTCGCGCAGCTCCAGGGATGTCAGGGGGCGACGAGCGCGACGGAGCCTGTGTCGGCGAGGGTGACCCACAACTGGTCCCCTACGGCGAGGACCTGGTATGGGGTCCCCGGTAGCTCGATGCGAGCGATGACGGAGTTCGTGGCGGGGTCGATCGCGAATAGGGCATGTTGGTACGTGCTCGCGACCCATACCACGCCGTCGAGGGGCGCCATTCCGTACAACATCGACCCGGGGACCTCGATGGAGGCCACGGCACGACCTGTCTTCGTGTCGATCCGGGTCACCCGTCCCTGGGAATGGTCGGCGACCCAGATCGACCCGGCGAAGGCGACGGCGTAGACGGGGCTCGCGCCGCCCTCGACGGTCGCCGTGACGGCGTGCGAGGCGATGTCGACCTGCGCGATCGTGGTGCTGCCATAGCACGGATACCAGATCGTCGATCCGTCGACGACGGCGAAGCCTGGTGCGGGGCCTATCTCGACGGTCTGGCGGGACTCCATGAGGTCGAGGCCGAAGATCTGGGCTCCGTTGAGGCCTTGGCTGGCCACCCACAGCTCGTCGCCGACGACGTTGATCGACGATGGACTGCCGCCAATTACGTCAGCCGTCGCGACGACCTTGTTCTTCGCGGGGTCGATCCGGGATAGCTTGCCGCCCGTGTAGCTGCCCACCCAAACCGCATCCTTCGAGGCGGCGATCGGGATTGGCATGCCCGCCACGGGGATCGTTGCGACGACCCGTCGAGTTGTGGGATCGACCCTTGAGACCCGTCCGACGGCGGGGTTGGTGACCCAGAGTGAGCCGAAGGCGTACGTCAGGCCCTCTACCTTCGAGCCGAGGGCCACCTCGGCGACGATGCTGCCACGGGCCGGATAGGCGGTCATCGTCGGTGTGGCCGTTGTCGTCGTCGGCGTGACCGCGGTCAGCGTGGGCGTGGCCGCCGCCACTGTCGGCAGGCTCGACTGGCCCAGGGACGCGGCCACAGATGGCCCGAGCGAGCCCGACCCACCGCAAGCTGTCACGACGGCCGCCGTCACGAGCAACAGACATCGGCGCGGCGGTGACGGCCGCCCCGAATGACGGCGACCTGGGTCAGACATCGTCCATCCTCGCGTTGCTGGGCGCTCTGGGCCCTCCCTGTCGGTGAGGCAGAGCAGCTGTCCGGCGACTTCGCGGCCCGTATTGTTGGTGGATGTCCGATCATCGATGCTGCGCCGTCGAAGTTGTTGGCAGCCCGAGCGGCCGCTGCGCCTCCGTGTCCATCGACGCTTCGAATAGCTGCCACTGATCCTTGCCCATCTTCTTGGCATGGTACAGCGCGATGTCTGCCCTGCGCATGAGTTCCTCGGGTGCGCACTCGCCGACCGTCACAAGGGTGATCCCCGCGCTCGCGTGCACCGTGACCTCTTTGCCCCCCCGGCGGGGGAGTAGGAAGGGCGCACTACGCCTTCGGTTCGAGCACGAACACCGGAATCTGCCGCTCCGTCTTCGTCTGGTAATTGGCGTAGTCGGGCCAGGCTTCGACCGCGCGCTCCCACCAGATCGCCTTCTCGTCGCCTGTGACCTCGCGCGCGATGTAGTCGCGCTTGGTAGCGCGGTCCTGCAGCTCGACGTGCGGGTTCTTCTTGAGGTTGAAGTACCAGACCGGATTCTTCGGGGCGCCGCCGAGTGACGCGACCACGGCGTAGATGCCCTCGTGTTCGACGCGCATCAGAGCGGTCTTGCGCAGCTTGCCCGTCTTGGCGCCGATAGAAGTCAGCACGATCACAGGTTTGCCGCGGAGATCGCTACCCTTCTCGCCGTTCGTCGCCTCGTAGAGCTCGGTCTGCTCGCGTGACCATGCGGATGTGCCCGGTGCGTACTCTCCGGTGAGCGGCATTGTTGGTCCTCAGGCCCGACGGGATATTGCAGAGTTTCCCAATTCTGTGGGTGGTTGGAAACCTCTTTGGCTGTCGCGATCATAGTTCCCTCAGGGCCAACCCCTCATCGGGGACGCGGGAGCGCCGCTGGGCGGTGCATTTCAGCGGGCTGTAGGACAGGCGCCGGCGATGAGCGCAAAATGGTTACCCAAGTCGGCGGAGATGCCGGGTATCCCAGTCGAGGGCCAAATGACGAAGAGATCTAGATACGAACGCGAGCAGCGAGCGGCAGGAAATGTGAGGGTCAAGCAGATCACTGCCGATTGGGAGCGCGCCGTTCCGCCTGA
>PMXQ01000122.1 GCA_003171065.1 Chloroflexota bacterium | reverse complement strand
CAAGGCTCTAGACGCCTACGGCAACACTGCCACCGGCTATCTCGGCACGATCCACTTCACCAGCTCCGATACCAAGGCGCCCCTGCCCGCCGACTACACCTTCACCTCGGCCGACAAGGGCGTCCACACCTTCACAGCCGCGTTGGTTCTGAAGACTGCCGGTAGCCAGTGGGTCCGTGCCACCGACAAGACGACCGCCTCGATAACCGGGTCCCAGACGGTGACCGTCACCTGATCGGACGGGGCATTTGTCGGTAGTTCTCTGTCGACACCGGATTAGCGCGACCTCCGCGATGGGGTGACCGGTTTCCCGGACGAGCGGCAGGCGGCCTGGGGCGGACTGCAAACCCCACGCCCTGCCGGGTCCGGCTCACCGCAGGCGGACGCAGAGTACAAGCTGTCAGGGTGGAGAGGAGCGGGGTTCGATGAAGTCACTCCGATCGGTGGTCGCGCAATCTCACGGGGGCATGCGTGGCCCGCGACGGGCCGTTGTCCGTCTCCTGGGAGTGGTCCCGGCGGCGGTCCTGCTCTCCGGGCTCTTCGCGGTTTCGGCCGGGCCGCTCGCCGCGCCTGTGGCGGCGGGGGTCGCGCCGACGGGCCCTCTCGTCTTCTGGGGTGACAACGAATTCGGCCAGGCGGACGTCCCGGTGGGCCTGACGGGCGTCACAGCAATCGCCGCCGGGGCCTTCCACAGCCTGGCCCTGAAGTCGAACGGCACGGTCGCCGCCTGGGGCGACGATGCCAACGGCCAGACCGACGTCCCAACTGGGCTGTCGGGCGTCACAGCGATCGCCGCCGGGGCCTACCACAGCCTGGCTCTGAAGTCGGACGGCACGGTCGTCGCCTGGGGCGACGACTCCTACTATCAGGCTCACGTGCCGGCCGGCCTGTCGGGCGTCACGGCAGTCGCCGCCGGGGCCTACCACAGCCTGGCTCTCAAGTCGGACGGCACGGTCGTCGCCTGGGGCGACGCCACCAACAACCAGACCAGCGTTCCGGCCGGCCTCTCGGGCGTCGTTGCGATTGCCGCGGGGGGGTACCACAGCCTTGCCCTGAAATCGAACGGCACGGTCGTCGCCTGGGGTGACAACGGCGAAGGCCAGACCAGCGTCCCGGCCGGCCTGTCGGGCGTCACCGCGATTGCCGCTGGGGCTGACTTCAGCCTCGCCCTGAAGTCCAACGGCACAGTCGTCGGCTGGGGCGACAACGACGACAAAGAAGCCACCGCCCCGGCCGGCCTGTCGGGCGTCATCGCGATTGCCGCCGGGGCCTACCACAGCGTCGCCCTCAAGTCGAACGGCACGGTCGTCGCCTGGGGCTGGAACGCCGACGGCCAGGCCAGTGTCCCACTTGGCCTTGCGGGCGTCAGCGCGATCGCCGCTGGTTGGCAATTCAGCATGGCCTTCGTGCCAGCCACCCACCTCACCGTCGGCACCTTCAACCCCTATCCCGCGGGAGCCACCCACAGCGTGACGGTGCAGGCCTTCGACACAAATGGCAACGCAGCCCCCGGATACCGCGGCACCATTCACTTCACCAGCTCCGATAGCAAGGCGACTCTGCCCGCCGACTACACTTTCACCGCCGCCGACAAGGGGGTCCACACCTTCTCGCTGGCGCTCACCCTCAAGACCGCCGGGAGCCGGTCCGTGACCGCCACCGACAAGGCAACGGCCTCGATCACCGGAGCCCAGACGGTCAGCGTCACTCCGGGCGCGGCCAAGACCCTGTCCGTCTCAGTCGGCATCAATCCCTATCCCGCAGGTAGCACCCACAGCGTCACGGTCACAGCCCGTGACGCCTACGGCAACGCCGCGGTCGGCTATCGCGGCGCGATCCACTTCACCAGCTCCGACACAGCGGCGACCCTGCCCGCGGACTACACCTTTACCGCTGCAGACGCAGGCGTCCACAAGTTCCCCAACACCCTGATCCCGGGGCTCACCCTCAAGACTGCCGGTAGCCAGTGGGTCCGTGCCACCGACAAGACGACCGCCTCGATAACCGGGTCCCAGACGGTGACCGTCACCCCGGCCAAGGCCACCCACCTCACCGTCGGCACGTTCAACCCCTATCCCGCGGGTGTCAGCCACAGCGTCACGGTCAAGGCTCTCGACGCCTACGGCAACGTCGCCACCGGCTATCTCGGCACGATCCACTTCACCAGCTCCGATAAGAAGGCGACCCTGCCCGCCGACTACACCTTCACCTCGGCCGACAAGGGCGTCCACACCTTCACAGCCGCGTTGGTTCTGAAGACTGCCGGCTCCCAGTGGGTCCGGGCCACCGACAAGACGACGGCCTCGATAACCGGGTCCCAGACGGTGACCGTCGTCTGATCGGACAGGGGCTGGGGCGGGCGCCAAGAGCGCAGGGGCGCACGATCAGCGGGTGTGACACGTGTCCGGCGCGCCACTCGGCACCTGGCGAGAGGCCGGGTCGATGGGATGCCATCAAATGGGACGGCGTCGCCGGGACGTAGGGCCGCCAATACGGTGAGACGTCGTACGCTATAGGAGCAACCCGCATGAGGTCCCGACAGATGGCCCAGAAACCGCCACTCGACAGCTCCCACTTCGTCGCCTCGGCCGATCGATACGAGGCCATGGCCTATCGCCGGTCCGGCCGCAGCGGGCTCAAACTGCCCGTGCTCGCGCTCGGCTTCTGGCACAACTTCGGCGACGGGTCGCCCCTGCGCACCCAGCGGGCGATCGTCCGGCGGGCGTTCGACCTCGGCATCACCCACTTCGACCTGGCCAACAACTACGGCCCGCCATACGGATCGGCTGAGGAGAACGCCGGGCGCATTCTCCGCTCCGACTTCGGGCGTTACCGCGACGAGCTGGTCATCTCGACCAAGGCCGGCTGGGAAATGTGGCCGGGTCCGTACGGAGACCTGGGCTCCCGCAAGTATCTGCTGGCCAGCCTGGACCAGAGCCTGAAGCGGCTCGGGCTGGACTACGTCGACATCTTCTACTCGCACCGCCTCGACCCGGACACCCCGCTGGAGGAGACGCTCGGCGCGCTCGACACGGCCGTGCGGCAGGGCAAGGCGCTGTATGCCGGCATCTCGTCGTATCCGCCGGCCGAGACGCGCCGGGCCGCGGCGATCCTGCGCGGCCTGGGCACGCCGCTGCTCATCCACCAGCCGTCCTACTCGATGCTGAACCGCTGGATCGAGCACGGCCTCCTCGAGGTTCTCGGCGAGGAACAGGTCGGCTGCATTCCGTTCTCGCCCCTGGCCCAGGGCCAGCTCACCAACCGCTACCTCAACGGCATCCCGGCCGGGTCGCGGGCGACGCACTCGCCGTTCCTCGGCGCCGACGAAATCGAGAAGAACCTGCCGCGCATTCGCGCCCTCGACGCGATCGCCAAGCGCCGCGGCCAGAGCCTGGCCCAGATGGCCCTGGCCTGGGTGCTGCGCGATCCGCGGGTGACCTCCGCGATCATCGGCGCCAGCTCGGTCGAGCAGCTGGAGGACAACGTTCGGGCGCTTGAGAAGCTCGACTTCGCGCCGGAGGAGCTGGCGGAGATCGACCGCTGCCTAGCCGCGGGCAAGTAGGACGCCGGCATCGCGGCGGCCGCGGGCGGTTTCAGCCACATGCGCCTGGTAGTAGTGGCGTCCGCGGACTCCGCCCGCTGGAGGCGCCGCCACTTCGAGCTCTGAGCTTGGGACGGGCGGCTCCGAGCTCTCCGAAGTGGCCCCGGCCCCGTTTCGGGTTCCGAACTGTGGATGGCACGCCCACCACTGGTATATGAAGGAAACTCGGATCGGGGGCGCTCGCCGCGCCTCGTGTCGCCCCGCCGCGCTGCGCCACGCTGCGCCGCGCTGCGCCGCGCTCGCCGCGCCTCGTCCCGCCCCGCCGCGCTGCGCCACGCTGCGCCGCGCTGCGCCGCGCTCGCCGCGCCTCGTCCCGCCCCGCCGCGCTGCGCCACGGGGCCGCCGGCCGGGATCTTCGCCGGGCCGCCGGCCGATTCCGCGATGGCGTGTATGCTTAGTGTCTTCGTGAACGAATGGGCGCTCCGGTCTGCGCCCCGGTAACGCACCGTCCGATCTCGATCCACTTCTCGCCCTGACCGGTCCCGCTGGACAAAACGCGGGTGGGCCGTCAGGAGCCTTGCTCTCATGTCTTCAAATCAGCTCGGCCTTGTGTCCGAGCGCCCTTCAACGCACGCCCGGCCGGGGCCAACCGCCGGCCAGGCCGCGCCGGTGCCCCAGTCGCCCCCGGCGCCTCAGTCGCCCCCGGCAACCCAGGCGCCCCCGGCAACCCAAGCGCTCTCCTCGTTCGATCGGCTCGGGTTGACGCCCGACCTTCTTCGAACCGTGGCCGCCCAGGGCTACACCGAGCCGACGCCGGTCCAGGCCCAGTCGATCCCGATCGTGCTCGCCGGCCGCGATCTCCTCTCCAGCGCCCAGACGGGCACGGGCAAGACGGCGGCCTTCGTGCTGCCGATCCTCCAGCTGCTTCATGCCAGCAGGCCGGCGCCGCGTGCTCTCGCGCCCGGCCGGAGTCTGCCGCGTGGCGCGACGGGTCAGCCGATCCGCTGCCTGGTGCTCACGCCGACGCGCGAGCTCGCGCTCCAGGTCGAGGAAAGCGTCCGAACCTACGGTGCCGGGCGGCCCATTCGCTCTACCACCATCTATGGCGGCGTCGGTTTCCAGCCGCAGGTCAACGCTCTGCGCGGCGGCCCGGAGATCGTGGTCGCCACGCCCGGCCGGCTGCTCGACCACGCGGGCCAGGGGACGATCAACCTCGGGTCGGTCGAGATCCTCGTCCTCGACGAGGCCGACCGGATGCTGGACATGGGCTTCATTCGCGACATTCGCCGCATCCTCGCCCTGCTGCCGGCGCGGCGTCAGAACCTGCTCTTCTCGGCCACCTTCTCGGACGAGATTCGCGAGCTGGCGGGCGGCCTTCTGCACGAGCCGGCCTACATCCAGGTGGCGCGCCGGAACGCCCCGATCGAGCTCGTTCGCCAGGTCGTCTACCCCGTTGACCGCGAACGCAAGCGCGAGCTTCTGAGCTACCTCATCCGCAGCGGCCGGATCGACCGGGCGCTCGTCTTCACCCGGACCAAGCACGGGGCCAACCGCCTGGCCGAGCAGCTCGGTCACGATGGCATCCTGGTCGCCGCGATCCACGGCAACAAGAGCCAGAGCCAGCGTGTGCACGCGCTGGACGACTTCAAGGTCGGACGGGTCGCCGTCCTGGTGGCCACCGAGATCGCTGCGCGCGGTCTCGACATCGACGGCCTGCCGCACGTCGTGAACTTCGAGCTCCCCACGGTCGCCCAGGACTATGTCCATCGGATCGGCCGGACGGGTCGCGCCGGCATGGAAGGCGACGCGGTGTCGCTCGTCT
Source organism: Chloroflexota bacterium (assembly GCA_003171065.1). Taxonomy (GTDB): domain Bacteria; phylum Chloroflexota; class Limnocylindria; order Limnocylindrales; family CSP1-4; genus Fen-1039. Next base: position 8,914 of record PMXQ01000122.1, on the reverse strand, counting down.
GCATCGACGAGAACCTGCTGCTGGGCGAAATCGAGGCGCTGCTCCGCCAGCCGATCAGGCGCGAGGTCGTGCCGGGTTTTGAAGTCGATCGATCGATCCGCCGGGAACCGATTCGCCAGCGCTCCGGCGACGTCCGACCGACCGCGGGGCGGCGTTCGAACGTGATGCGGCAGCCCGCGCCGAGCGGGTTTCGTCAGGCGGCGCCGGGCGGATCACGTCCAGCGCCGGGCGGTTTCCGCCGGCCGGTTCCGAGCGACTTACGCCAGGCCGGGCAGGGCGAGTTCCGTCATGCCGCCCAGAGCGCGCCATCGATCGGGTACGCGCCGGCTCGCCGACCTAATGGCCACGCGCGCCCAACGCCGCTCGCCCGACCGGCCGAGCGCGGAGCGCCCCACTCGTCCCAGCGGCCCGAGCGCGGAGCACCCTTCCTCTCGCTCCCCGGCGAGCGAATCGCGCGCCTCGGCAACCGTCCCGCCTGACCACCGACCACGGGAGCAGTGGGCGCCGGTGCAAACGGGCCGAAGGTTCCCCGGAGGCCGAAGGTCGGCGGCTCAAATCCCGGGCTGCCCACCACCTCCTGAGTCCCGTTTCGGCCGCCACTGCCTGACGTGGCATCACGCGCGCTTGTTCGAGGCGTCACTCTTGCAGGGAGCAGGCCGGACAGACCTACGACGTTCTGCTCATTGGCTACGCCTCAAGGCTCACGCGGAACCTGGAGACCGCTCTGACGTTTCGGCGTGTCCTCCACGAGTAGGGTGCGACCATCTACTTCCGCGACGAACGCATCCTCTCGTCTGACGAAGCCTCGTGGAACAGCTGGGTTCCGCGAGAGGAAGGCACCTGCGAACCGAGACTCAAACGACGGCGAGCGGCTCGCAAATCCTCGTGGCGCTGGAGTGGCGTCGCGATTGGGACGAGAACCCACGCGTCGATGTCTTCGTCGATGGGATCCGATTGCTCGACGGCCGGACTCTGGGCCAGGCGAGGGCAGCCGCTCCGGGGCCGGTCAGCCGATACGAAACCCAAATGTAGCTGACCACCGGATACCCGACGGTACAGCCGAGAAGCAGAAGCCACCGGCTGGCACCCCAAGTTGGTCTAGCTAGGCTCCGCCTGATAGACGACTTGAAGAAGGGCTGATCGTAGCCGCCCCCGGCGCTCGTGGTTCAGGATGTCCTTCGCGCGGGGTCACGGGGAGACTGAACCTCGATGCGGGCACGTCGTATGTGACAAGCGCGCGGTTCGCGGTGATCCGCTCTTCGCTCAGCGTGCGGCCCGTCGTCCGGTCCACCGAGCGACGCCAGATCTCGTTTTCCCTGAACACGCGCCCGTCCCGGTCGCGCACGAACCGGTGCCCGCGCTCCTGCACGTGGTACGCCAGCGGCCACGGTCGATCGGCGCGGATCTGGCCGCACAGCTCGGTGTCGGTCAGCCAGACGCGCAGCTGGAGCGACATGTCGGTCGGGTTCCGCAGCCGTAGGTCGCCGTAGTTGAAGAACACGGTCGCCCCGCTGCCGAAAGGCAGCACGCGCCGGTCGTCCGGGAATGCGTCGAAGCCATGACGATTGTGCTCGACGACCTCGAACGGCGCGTGCAGGGCCATCCAGTACAGCAGGTTCGACAGCTGGCACAGGCCGCCGCCGGTGGCGACGCGGACCTGGCCGCGCGCGAGCACCAGGCCGTCGACGAACCCGCGACGGGCCGACGGCTCGCCGACCCGGTTCCAGAACGAAAAGACGTCTCCCGGGCCGAGCACGAGGCCATCTACGGGCCGGACCGCGAGCCCGAGGTTGACGATCTTGGTCTCCTGCAGCCGCGGGTCCGCGTCGCCGAGCTTCCGGCGGAGGACGGACGAGTGGCGAACCAGGACGTGGGGCAGCGGCTCGGGATCCTGCCGCGCCGCGAACCGGATGCGCCGGTCTGACAGCTGACGGGCAAGGCGGAGCTGCGCGACGCGGGCTTCGTAGATCGCGGGATGGAGGTCGGAAAGCAGCATACGGGCATCTCGGCAGTACGACGCCGGCGGGGCGAGCGGCGGTGCCGTGGCTCTCGACGGTCGCACTATCAAGTCGACGCATTCCCAACACTTGTTGTTGCGGACTCGGCACTGTCCTGATCGCTGGCGGCCTTCCCGCCGGCGCTTTCGTGATCGGTGACTCTGCCGACGCGGCGAACGCCCTTTCCTCCGCCGAACTGTTCAAGCCGTGATGGGCGTCGGCTGAACCCGACTCCATCGATCGGGCCCCACGCGGGCTGACTTGCTATCTAGCCCTCAAGGCCTCTCGCACGGACCAGTCCTGGCTCCCAGATCCCAGACGAGGGCCGGCCCGCCCAGGCCCCGAACAGCCGCGTCGACCCCGAGATCACCGCGTCGAAGGACTCGCGGCGGCCGACGGTGCATGGCCTGCCTCACCGAAGCTCGCGCGGGCGTCCCTCAGCGTCCACTGCTACGAGGACGAACCGCCCGGTCGTAGTGACCGTGCGAGCGGCCGTGTGCCGGTCCTCGGCCTCGAGGACCACCTCCACGGTCATGGATGTGCGACCGACGGCCACGACCCGGGCGATCGCTTCGAGAAAGACGCCGATAGGGACCGGGCTCCGGAAGTCGATGGCGTCCACGTGGGCGGTGAGCACCGACCCGCGGGCGTAGCGGATGGCGGCAACGGCCGCGGCCTCGTCCATGAACCGCATGGCCTCTCCGCCGAAGAGGGTGCCGTGCTCGTTGGCGTCGGCCGGCTGGACCAGGCGGCCTAGACGGGTGACCGGTCCGGGGGTGGGTAGAGGCTGCGCGGGCATGCCACCACCCTGACCCATTCCCCCGGGTGGCGTCAAGTCAGTCCTTGCGCTACGTGACTGAGCGTGCCGGCGATCCACGCCGGCACCACGATCCGAGTGGTGGGAATTCGCGGGTTCAAGTCCCCCGACCTCACCCAGCTCCAGCACGATGCTGTTCGTCGGGGGGACCTCGGTGAAGGCATTCGGCGCACGTCGATTCGGTCGAACGGGTCGGAGATGAGCGCCCGGTGCGCGTCGGAGAAGTGCCCACCTCGTCTCGCGCTGGAGCGAAATCGAGCGGCGACCGGCAACTCGAGAGAGGGCTCCTCTCTCTGCCGTGAAATGGTGGAGCGCAAAACGTCCCTGGGGAGCCTCGCGAATGTGATCGTGCGGTTCAGACGGCGGATTCGGCCAGGTCGCCGCGCTCCGGCGTTCGGCCCGGAAGGCCGGCGCCCGGGCCTATGGCAGGCCGCGCAACGAGCCGCCGTCGATCGGGACGAAGGTGCCGGTCTGATAGCGGGCCGGGTCCGAGCAGAGCCAGGCGACGTAGGCGCCCAACTCATCGGGGTCGCCGTAGCGACCGGCCGGGATCGCCCGCTCGAAGCTCGCCCGAACCTCGCCGGCCGTCGTGCCGGCCCGTTCGGCCCGCGTCCGGTCGAGTGAGGCGACCCGGGCCGTGTCGAGCCGGCCGGGCAGGACGCCGTTGACCGTCACGCCGTCGGCCATGACTTCGAGCGAGATCGTCTTGAGCCAGGCGGCCAGCGCGCTCCGGCACGCGCCCGAATACGAAAGCTCGGGAATCGGCTGGCGAATGCCCGACGACATGATCGACACGACGCGGCCCCACTTGCGCTCCCGCATCCCCGGGAGCAAGAGCGTCGTCAGCTCGATCGGCGTGATCGCCAGCAGTTGGAACGAGCGCCGCCATTCTGCCGGGTCGGTCTTCGTCGCCTCGGAGGGAGGCGGCCCGCCGGCGTTCAGGACGACGATGTCGACCCGGCCGAGAGCCTTCTCCGCGGCGGCCGCGACGAGCGCCGCGGTCGAGGAATCGGCGGCGTCGCCGGAGATCGTCGTCACCTCGACCGAGTGAGCGCGCCTGATCTCGCCCGCGGCCCTCTCCAGGCCTTCGCCTCCACGCGACCACAGCGCGAGCCGGCAGCCCTCGGCCGCCAGCCGCTCCGCACTGGCTCGCCCCAGCCCGGTCGATGCGCCGCCGACCAGGGCCGTCCGCCCGCTCAATCCCAGATCCATGGCTCGCTCCTCCGCTCTGTCGCTCGATTCGATCGCCGTCCGTCGCTACCGTAGAACGAAACGGCCACCTGCGGCGTGTACGAGGTGATGATGCCGATAGTCGTTCCCGCCGTTCCTGCGCCGGCCGCCTCCGCGGAGACGCACCGGCGGGCCTTCGAGGGCGCCTACGCGGAGTGCTGGACGCCGGTCTTCCGGCTCGCCCTGGCGTGGACGAACGACTGGCCGGCCGCCGAGGAGATCGCCCAGGAGTCGTTCGCGCGACTCTGGACGCGGTGCGACTCGGTCGACTGGAGCGAGCCGATGCTGCCCTGGCTTCTCACGACCGCCCGCCACCTGGCGACCGATCGCTTCCGTCGGTGGCGGCGGCTGATCGGCCAATCGCGCGCCATCGAGACGGCGCTCGATCTCGACCAGCACGCCCGCTGGCTCGACGTTCGAACTGCCTTCGCCCGGCTCAGTCCGCTCGAGCGCGCCGCACTTGCCCTGACTGCAGTCTCCGGATTCGACTCGGAAGAGGCGGCGACGACTCTCGGTACGACTTCCGCGGCGGTTCGGTCCGCGGTCTTCCGCGCCCGGCGGAAGCTGGAGGAAGCGTGATGAACGGCCAACCAACAGACGATCGCGGCAGCAACGCGGACCGCGTCACAGATGCCGATCGCCGGATCGGGGAGTGGGCGGATCTCTCGGCCATGTCGCGTCCGCCGGCGACGCGACCGGAGGTGCTGACAGCGAGGGTCGAGGTCGCGGCGGCCGAGCGCCGCCGGTCGCGGCGCTCTGTGCCGGGGCTGGCGATGGCGCTGGTCGTGGTTCTGGTCGTCGCCGGCGTGGGCTTCGTCGTATCGCGCCAGCCGTCGGCCGTCGCGCCGTCGGCCTCCGCGAGTGCCATGGTCGGCCCGTCCGGGCCGCCCGGTCCATCTGCCTCACCGTCGCCGCTGGTCACGTCGACCGGAGATGGGGTCGCCGACATCCAGCGGATCGACGAGAAGAATGGCTGGGCTTACGTGTGGAGCCCGAGCTCGAAGTTGGGGACGGAGGTGCCGATGCTCTTGATGACGGACGACGGGGGAGCTACCTGGCGGGATGCCACGCCGCCGAACGCGGAGAGCCAGCCAGTCATCGAGTTCTTCGACGCCGAGCACGGCTGGTTCCTCGATGCCGAAGGACCGCTGTGGCGTACGGCCGACGGCGGCCGGAGCTGGAACCAGACCACGCTGCCGGCCGGGAGGACCGGAATGAGTGCCGCCATGAGCTTCGTATCGGCGTCTATCGGCTATCTGCTGCTCTCGGCCAACAGCGACAAGGACCCGGAGCCGTGGAGCCTGTATCGGACCGACGACGGGGGCGCGAGCCTGCAGCGCGTCGGCGCGGTGACGCTGCCCGACGAGCCGGCGTTGAGCGGTCCGCTCCCGGTCATCGCGTTCTCCGGCCCGCTCGACGGCGTAATCGCGGGCTGGACGGTGGTCATCCGAACCCAAGATGGCGGGGCGCACTGGGCCACCGTGAGCCTGCCCCAGCCGCAGGGCTCGACGGGCTTCCGGTACATCGGCGCGCAACAACTGCAGGCCTTTGGCTCGAGCCTGGTCTTGCTCGCCACCATGGACAGCGCCGCTGTGCGGACTGACGAGTCCACGACGTACGTGAGCGACGACGCCGGTCGTAGCTGGCGGCCGGCTTACACCGGGTCTGCGGAGTCGGCGACGGACATCTGGGCAGTCGTGGATAGCAAGACATGGCTGGACTTCACCACTGTCGAAGGGCCGATACAAGTGCGAGCCACCTCCAACGCCGGCGAAGCCTGGACGGAGTCGACCGGAGCCGGCCCGGTCGGCCGGCACGTCATGGCCGTCTCGTTCGTGAGCGCGACAGACGGCTGGGCGATCTTCCAGACCGACTCCACCTGCCAGGCGGGCGAGTTGTGCGCTTTCCAGGGCGACGAGGGCCAGCTCGCCGAAACACACGACGGTGGCATGACCTGGCAGCTCGTTCCGTAGGTCGGCATGGCTGCGCATCCGGTACGCTTGGCGGGTGAGCGAGAGAGCCGAAGCCGCCGAGAGAGCCGCCACTGCGTACCGCGCCCTGGCGGATCTCGCCGAGACCGTCGAGGACGAGTGGCAGTACGTCACCGACCTGACCGACGCGTATCTGCCGAGCATTCGCGCGCTGGGCAGTGGAGCGGCGCCGCTCCACGTCGGGGCGGCCGAGGCCGTCGACGAGGCGATCGCCGAGATCGCCCTGATCACCGACCCGCACCGGGCGATCGACTGGCTCTCGACCTTCCCGCACGTCGTGGCGATCGCCCTGGGCGGAGACGTCGACGAGGAGGCGGAGCCGGCCGAAGGCGCGGGCGGAGACGGGCCCGAACCGCCCGAGCCGGACGCCGACTCGCCCTTCGGCACGCTGCTGCGGTTCCACCGATGAGATTCCAGGACGCCGCGCGCGATGCCCGAACCGTCGTCTATGCGGGGATCCAGGCCGACCCGCTGGTCGCGCAGGTGGCGGGGCTGCTGGTCGGGGCCACGCCGGCGGAGCGCTGGATGGCCCGCGCGGTGATGAACGGCGAACGCACCGAGCCGGAGATCTGGCGGCGCATCTTCCCGTCGCTCTTTGGCGAGGGGCCGGCGGCGGGGGTTCGCGATCATGCGGACAGACTGCTTGCCGCCTCCCTCGCGGTCGCCAACCGTGGCGAGCAGGCCCGCAGCTCGTACCGCGGCGCCGTGGTGGAGGAACTGACGGCGCAGCTGCTCGCCCGCCGCGGCGGAACGGTGAAGCGCGAGCGACGCGTTCTCTTCGACGGCGTCCCGGCCGAGATCCACCCGTACGACGTCACGGTCGAATCGCCGGGGCGGCCGCAGGTGTACGACTGCAAGTGGGGCGCGCGGGGCATCAACGCCGACGTCCTGAACCAGCTCGACGACGCGCGGGCGCACGCCGCCGACGAGGAGATCGAGCTCGACGTCGCGCTGGTCGTCTTCGATGCCCGCAGGTCGGCGGAGATTCGGCTCGACCGGTCGACCGCGCGGCGTGACGACACGCGGCTGGTCGCCCTGGAGACCATTGACGAGCTCGGGGAGGCTCGCCCGTGAGCGAATGGGTTCCAGAGGAGGCCGCGACGGCGGCCGGCGCGCCGGAGGTCCCGGCGGCGCTGCGCGACCAGCTGCCCTATCGGATCGTCCGGCCATTTCGGGTCCGCTTCGAGGAATCGACCGCCAGCGAGACGATCCGGGCGGCGATCTACCTGGCCTGGACGGCCGACGTCGCCTGGCAGCACTCGACGCTGCTCGGGTTCGGGCGCGACTGGTACAGCGAGCGCGGCCTCTTCTGGCTGGTTCGGGCGATCCGGCTCGACGTCCTGGCGCCGATCCACACCTACGACGGCGTGTTCGTCAGCACGCGAGTCGTGGGTTATCGGCGCATCAGCGCCCGGCGCGTGAGCGAGGTCCGCGACCCGGCGGGCGAACTGCTGGCGCGTCTCGAGATCGACTGGGTCATGACCAACGAGCGGGGCGTGCCGACGCGCGTGCCCGACGACTTCCACAAGTTCGTGGTCGACGGTGCGGCCAGCTTCGACATGCTCAAGGTGGCGCTCCCGGCGGCCCCGGCGGACGCCGTCGAGCGGCGCTTCCACGTCCACCGGCGCGACCTGGACCCGCTGGACCACGTCAACAACAGCGTCTACCTCGACTACTTCGAGGAGGCGGTTGCGGCCGCCGGACAGGGCGAACTTCTGCGCGCCACGCCGCGCCGCTATCTCCTGGACTTCGCCAGCTCCGCCGAGCGCGACGAGCCGCTGGTGGGCCGGACCTGGCCGCACGAAGGCGGCTGGGCCTACCGCCTGACCGGCGAGGACGGCACGGACATCTTCAGAGCGCGCCTCGGACGACTGAGTTAAGTAGCGCCGCCGCTTGCTGCCGTTCGCGGAACGCTCAAGCCGCTTGCGGCTCTTGCGCGAAGCGACGGCTGCCAGCGGCCGAGGCGGCCTGGGCCGCCGCAAGTGCCCGTCTCCGTCGGCTGCCAGCGGCCGAGGCGGCCTGGGCCGCCGCCAGTGCCCGTCTCCGTCGGCCTTCGGTCGACTTTCCGGATTCACACCAGGACGTCATCCGGCAAGGACACGAGACCGCCGGAAGGCTCGACGAGAAGCTTGGTCTGGTCTGGCCGGCTGATTCGGGCGCATGCGAGCGTGGCCCAGGCGTCCAGGGAGGTCGCAGGCGTTGCGCTCAGGCTTCGGCAGGCTTGGACCTTTGCCGAATGCTCACGTGATGTGAATCAGGAAACTTCGGGCAGGCGCAGGTGGCTTCGGTCCGCCCGTCGCCGGCGTCCGTCCGCGCGCTACGCCTTGGGTGCGTCGTCCGGCTTCGAGCCTTCGTCGGTACCCTCGGCGTTGCGGGTGCGGGCAGCCTCGGCAGCCTTGCGGAGATCCGCGGCCAGGTCCTTGCTCCGGGCCGCCAGGCGATCGCCGACGTGCTCGGTGACGTTGGCCGCCTTGTGCGCGACCGGGCCCGCATTCTCGGCCGCCACGGCGGTCAGCTCGGCGGCCTTCGCGGCCACATCGCGGAGAACCGGACCGGCTGTCTTGCCGGTCTGATCGATCATCACCTGGAGCTGCGCGATCATCTTCTCGGCCGCCGCTCGGGCCTGTTCCATGCGCGGTCCGCCGCCCTGATCGCCGGCCCCGCCAGTCTCGCCACGCTGCTCGTTCGGTCCCATTTCGTCACCCCGATCTCCGGCTAGGAACTTGCCCCTCGACGTCAGGCACGGTCAATCCTACGCCCGGAACGAACCCTGGTCGAATGCGGTCCTGATGGGGCCGGCCGGTGCGACGCCAGGGGTATCAGCAGGGGGCGGACGTCGGTCGGGGCGGCCGGGTCCGGGCGTCAGGCGGCGGGCGTCA
>PMXQ01000129.1 GCA_003171065.1 Chloroflexota bacterium | reverse complement strand
GAGTGGATCGCGCCGCCAGTCGCACCCGTCCAGAGCGGTGTGCAGGCCGCGCCCCCGGTCGCGCATCCGACTTCGAACGCGTACAGCTTGTGGTCGCCGGACCCGACGTAGACCACGCCGTCGGCCACCGCGGGTGAAGAATCGATGGCGCCTCCGGTGCTGCCAGTCCAGAGTGGCGAGCATGTCGCGCCCCCGGTGCCGCAGCCCACCGCGAAGGCATAGAGCTTGTCGCCGGTGGCGGACCCGACGTAGACGACGCCGTCGTCGACGGCCGGCGTCGAGTCGATCGAGCTGCTCGTAGCTCCTCTCCAAAGCGGCGTGCATGTGCCCCCGTTGCGGCCGCATCCGACCGCGAAGGCATACAGACCATGGTCCGATCCGACGTAGACAACGCCGTCGGCGACGACAGGAGAGGAGCGCGTGCTGCCGTCGATGGCGGCCGTCCAGGACACACCCAGGCCCGCCACGTTCGAGGTTGAGAGCAGCGCTTCCGAGGAGTTGTGGCCCGAGTGATCGGGGCCGCTGCGGAACTGCGGCCAGTCGCCGCTGGCTGCAGCCACGGGCGGGGCCAGCGGCCCGGCCCAGACGGTGAACAGGCCGCAGATCAGGAGGGCCGCCGCGGGAGCCACTCCCAGGACCCGCGACAACGCCCCGCGCGATGTCCGCAGGCCCGTCTCACACAGAACGGTGGCCAACGAGAGTGACTTCATCGAACGCCCTGCCTCTCGTACCGCAGACCGGACATCTCCCATCCGGATCTGAAACGGATCGCATCGACAAACGACGCCGATGCGCGATCCATACCGGTACACCCTGTCAGCGGGCTGGATCGGTCGGAGCCGCCCGGTCAGACCTTGCTCGTCGGGATGGCCTGCTACCCGATGGCGGACGAGCCCATCCATCCTACTCGGATGCCACTGAGATGGGTAGTCGAGGGCCTCGGCGCCGGCCCGGCGGCCACGCCGTTGACCGTGATCTCGCCGTGCTGGGCCGATGAGACTCCCGCGGAAGCGCCCAAGACGGACACCAGAAGTGCAGCCATACTTGGGCTCCGCCGAGCCGGTCGAACACGGGCTCGATAGCGTAGGAGATCGCCAATGCCACACGACATGGTCTTCGGGCTGTCGAACTACGTCAGCCTCGCCATCCTGATCATCATCGTGGTAGTCGTCGTCGGGGTCTGGTGGCTGCGCACCCGACACAAGTGACAGGCGCCCTCGCTGATAACCTCGCAGGTGATGGCGGCATCGCCCCGGCTGCCGCACGATCGGGCGATGGTGCCAGCTAACCGACGCGCCGCCAGCCGGCGGTGTGCGAGACGCGCTTGATCGACCTCTTGGCCGTCAGGGCTTCGAGTAGACGACCACGACTGACATCTTGGTCTCGCTCCACGCTTGGCACCTTGCGATCCTCCCCATTGGGTATATGCGTCAATCGGCAGCCCGGCAGGGCGGAACTCGGAGGAGCGCGATGATCGAGCCGTGGGCCAGTGTCCAGCTGCTGCTGGGCCGCTGGGAGGGTCCCGCCACCGGTCGTCCGGGCACCGGCCATCAGATTCGCGAGTACAAGCTCATCCTGCGAGGGCGGTTCATCCTGGGCACCGACGAGACGCGCTGGGAGCCGAGCACCGAGCAGCCGGCCGGTGACGTGCACGAGGATCTCTCCGTTCTGAGCTTCGATCGGGCGGCGGGCCAGTTGGTCATGCGCGGCTTTTACGGGGAGGGCTTCGTCCACGAGTACCGGTGCGTCGAGGCGGGTCCGGACGGCTCGCGGCTGGTCTTCGAGGCCAGCCAGGTGGAGAACGGTCCCCCGGGCATGCGCGCCCGCGAGACCATAGAGTTTGTCCGCCCCGGCGAGATCGAGTCCACGTTCGAGCTGGCGATGCCCGGCGGCGACTTCGAGCAGTACACCCACGAGCGGTTGAAGCAGACTCGCGTCTAGGCGAGGCCCGGCACGCCGGGTCCGGGTTTCCCTCTCGACGCTATGAATTCCTTCGTGCGTCCCAAGCTTCGGCCGACGCCGTGTAGGTGCCGTTGGTGGCCCCGACAACGTTCACCGTGACCTTGCAGCTTCCGCTCCTCGCGACGGTCGAGTTGGAGAGTTGGATCTTGTCGGGTGCGGTCAGATGCCCGGCGACCGCGCGGCAGAGATGCAGCGAAATCGCGGATCGGGTTGCGAGATCCGGTGGGTGGCGGTGACGCGGGCCAAGGTGCCACCTCGCACATTTGCCCGTCGCTCGCACATTTGCCCGTCGCTCGCACATTTGCCCGTCGCTCGCACATTTGTATGATGGCCGACGTGCACATCCGCGCCGACCTCACTCCGCTGGCGATCATCGCCGCGCTCCTGTTCGCCGCCTGTGGCTCCGGGACATCGTCTGCCGCGCCCTCCGCATCGTCGACGGCCGCGCCTTCGGTTTCGACCGAAGCGCCCGCCTCGGCTGCGACCGTCACTCCTGGATCCGCCAGCCCGCTTCCCACCGCCGCCCTGACGCCGACGCCGGCCGTGATCGACGCCGACCTTTCGGCCGCTCTGGCGTATGCCACGGCCGACGTGAGCTGGGTCGAGTTCACCGACTGGGCGCGCCTTTTCGGCACGCGCCCGGATCCGAGCGCGGAGTACGCCGCGCTCGTCGAGCTCTCCAAGACCCACGCCGTCGCGGCGAGCGGACTGCCGTCCTACGCCGCGACAATTCGGCAGCAATGGAGCTTCGGGGTTGGCGACCTTGCCTGGGAGGCCGACTTCGGGAACTCGGGCGCGCCGTTCACCGTACTCCAGTTTCGCGATACGTTCGACATCGCCTCGCTCGGCCCGTTGATGGAGGGCCGCGCATACACCAAGGGCGCCGTCGTCGACGGCGTCCAGCCGTACGCGCACGCGCTCGACCTGACGAAGCCGTTCATCAGCCAGGGACCGCAGCTCATGACGAACCTCGGGCTGGACATCGCCCGCCACCGGCTGATCGTCGCCGCCAGTCCCGACGCCCTGACGGCCGCGGTCCAGACCCGCGCCGCCGGCCCGGCCGAGGCCTCCCTTCGCGCCCGAGCCCTCGCCCTCGCCGCCGCGCTCGGGTCGCCGTACGCCGCGATCCTCTCGGTCGAGCCCGGCGCGTGCAGCACGTTCGGCGGCGGGCCCAGCCTGACGCCCCCGAGCCCGAGTGCCACGTCGGGACTGTCCGCTCTCGGCGTCACGGCGGGGACGGCGCTGGGGTTCTCGGAGGCCAATGCGGGCGGCGCCGCGGTCACGGTCGCGCTGCTCTATACCGACCCGGCGAAAGCCGCCGCTGACCTTGCGCCCCGAAGCGCCTACGCCGCCGGCGCCGTCACCCAGGACGGGCAGCCCTACGCTTCGACCGTGCTCGCGCTCGCCAACGGCCGCACTGCCGGCGCCGTGCTTGTCTTCGATGGGACGCCCGCGGGTCCCGTCTCGCGCGTCCTGACGGCGTTCATGCGCCGGGACCTGCCCTTCGCCGCCTGCCCCTGAGCGGGCGGCGCATCACCAGAGTCTATGCATGATGATTCGCGCGCTGAGGACGCTCCGTGGAATTGCGGCCGCGGCTGCGGGCGACGGCCTGCTGACCTGTCGGCAGGTCCCAACCGAGAAAGGGTCTTCGAAAGGCAAGGCCCGGTGCGGTCAATCGACTGACCGTCGGCGCGCTCCGGTTCGTGGCCCGCAGTTAGCGTCTGAACGAGGCGACAAGGGTGCGGATCGTCGGGTCATCTGGTCTCCAAGCGAGACTGCAGTTTTGCTCTCGCTGAGGCATGGAAGGGACAAGACGACGCGATTTCGACGCAAGGCTGAGTGTCGCTGCCCTCGTGAATGCCTGAGTTTGGAGCCGGAGACGGGTCTCGAACCCGCGGCATTCAGCTTGGAAGGCCGAGTATGCACGATGGCTTGAGTGTCACGCCTCGGGGACGTCTCGGCCCGGACGGGGACGCTCTGAACTGCCACCGCGACCGTCAGCGAAGAAGCCGGCGCCTCGGTCCAGCCCGGCCCATCAGGTGACGGTCACCGTCTGGGACCCGGTGATCGACGCAGTCGTCTTGTCCGTGGCACGGACCCACTGGCTGCCGACAGTGTTGAGAACGAGACCGCCCGTGAACGTATGGACGCCCTTGTCGGCCGCTGTGAAGGTGTAGTCGGCGGGCAGGGTCGCCGCTGTGTCGGAGCTGGTGAAGTGGATCGTGCCGAGATAGCCGCTGGCGACGTTGCCGTAGGCGTCGTAGGCCTTGACGGTGACGCTGTGGGTGACGCCCACGGGATAGGGGTTGAAGGTGCCGACGGTAAGGTGAGTGGCCGCGCCAAAGACGGTGACCGTCTGGGACCCGGTGATGGACGCGGTCGCCTTGTCCGTGGCGGTCACAGACTGGCTACCGGCGGTCTCGAGGGTGAGGGCCGGGTTGAGGCTGTAGCCAAACTTGTGGATGCCGGCGTCGGCGGCGGTGAAGGTGTAGTCGGCGGGCAGGGTCGCCTTGGCATCGGAGCTAGTGAAGTGGATCGTGCCGCGGTAGCCGGTCGCGACGGTGCCGTAGGCGTCGCGCGCGGTCACCGTCACGCTGTGGGTGCTGCCCACGGGATAGGGGTTGATACCGACCGAGACGGACAAGTGGGTGGCCGCGCCAGGAGGGGTGACCGTCACCGTCCGGGACCCGGTGACCGAAACGAACGTCGCGTCGGTGGCGGTCACAGACTCGCTGCCGGCGGTCTTGAGAGTGAGCCCCGGGCTCAGGGTGTTGGGGAACTTGTGGACGCCCGCATCGGCGGCGGTGAAGGTGTAGTCGGCGGGTAGCGTCGCCTTGGGATCGGAGCTAGTGAAGTGGATCGTGCCGCGGTAGGCGGGGGCGATGTCGCCGTAGGGGTCGCGCGCGCTGACCGTCACGCTGTGGGTGCTGCCCACGGGATAGGGGTTCATGCCGACCGAGACGGACAAGTGCGTCGCCGCGCCAGGCTCCAGGGCGAGGCTGTGAGAGCCGCCGGCGGCGATCGCGGTGACACCCGACAGGCCGGCCGGGACGGTCGTCCTGCCGTCCTCGTCGTCGCCCCAGGCAACGACCGTACCGTTCGACTTGAGAGCGAGGCCGTCGGCGTTGCCGGCGGCGATCGCGGTGACGCCCGACAGGCCGGCCGGGACGTCGGTCGCGCCGTCGTAGTCGTCGCCCCAGGCGACGACCGTGCCGTTCGACTTGAGAGCGAGGCTGTGATCGTCACCGGCGGAGATCGCGGTGACGCCCGACAGGCCCACGGGAGGGGTGGTCTCGCCGTGCTCGTCCCGGCCCCAGCCGGTGACCGTGCCGTTCGACTTCAGGGCGAGGCTGGAGAAGCCACCGGCGGAGATCGCGATGACGCCCGTCAGGCCGGCCGGGACGTCGGCCTGGCCGTACTCGTCGTCGCCCCAGGCGACGACCGTGCCGTTCGACTTGAGAGCGAGGCTGTGGGCGTACCCGCCGGAGATCGCGATGACGCCCGACAGGCCCGCGGGAGGGGTGGTCTCGCCGTAGCTGCCCCAGGCGACGACCGTGCCGTCCGACTTCATAGCGAGGCAGTGGTCGGCGCCGGCGGCGATCGCGGTGACGCCCGACAGGCCCGCCGGCACGTCGGTCTGGCCGTAGGCGTCGTCGCCCCAGGCGACGACCGTGCCGTCCGACTTGAGAGCGAGGCTGGAGTAGCCAGCGGCTGCGATCGCGATGACGCCCGACAGGCCCGCCGGAGCGTTGGTATCGCCGTTGACGTTGTAGCCCCAGCCGGCGACCAGGCCCGTCTTCGCGGCCGCCGCGGCAGGTGCGGCGAGTGGCCCGGCCCAGACCGTGAAGAGCCCGCAGAGCAGGAGCGCCGCCGGAGCGATACGCAAGAGCCGGACCAACGGCCGGCGCGATGCGGGCGAACCCGCATGAGAGAACGTAGCTGCTGGGAGTGACTTCACCGAACCCCCGCTCCTCTCGGTACCGGACAGATCCGAGATTCCGCTTTGCGGATCTGCAACGGATCGCATCTGCCGTCTGGCGACGCGCTCTCTACGTTGCTACACCCCATCAGCGGGCCGGATCGGACGGAGCCGCCCGGTCTGCCCTGCTCGTCGGGATGGATTACTACCCGATGGCGGACGAGCGTATCCATCCTACTCGCCTGAACGTGAGCATTGGTAGGCGAAATCGGCCGAGACCACAGGCGGGCGTGGGCTGGCTGCCACGTCGCCATCGGGCCGAGGTCGCCGGCGACTGGCGGAGCGGGGGCCAGAGCGAGACTGCCAGCACGATGACCTGTTCGTGGGCATAGCCCCCAAACGTCAGCAGCGAAGACCGACCGCCGCCCGTCCGATCAGGTGACGGACACCGTCTGGGCCCCGGTGATGGACGCCGTGGTCTTGTCGGTGGCCCGGACCCACTGGCTACCGGCCGTCTTGAGGACGAGACCGCCCGTGAAGGTGTGGACCCCGGCGTCGCCGGCGGTGAAGGTGTAGTCGGCGGGCAGGACGGCATGGGTATCGGAGCTGGTGAAGTGGATCGAGCCGTGGTAGCCGGTGGCGACGTTGCCGTAGGCGTCTAGAGCCTTCACCGTGACGCTGTGGCTGACTCCCGCGGGATAGGGGTTGAAGGTGCCGACCGAGAGAGTCTTGGCCGCGCCAGGAGTGACGGACACCGTCTGGGACCCGGCGATCGACGCGGTTGTCTTGTCGGTGGCCCGGACCCACTGGCTGCCGGCCGTCTTGAGGACGAGACCGCCCGTGAAGGTGTGGACCCCGGCGTCGCCGGCGGTGAAGGTGTAGTCGGCGGGCAGGACGGCATGGGTATCGGAGCTGGTGAAGTGGATCGAGCCGTGGTAGCCGGTGGCGACGTTACCGTAGGCGTCTAGAGCCTTGACCGTGACGCTGTGGCTGACACCTGCGGGATAGGGGTTGAAGGTGCCGACCGAGAGAGTCTTGGCTGAGCCAGGGGTGACGTTGACCGTCTGGGCCCCGGTGATCGAGGCCGTCGTCTTGTCGGTGGCCCGGACCCACTGGGAGCCCGCAGTCTTGAGAGTCAGTCCCGGGATCAGGGTGTTGGGGAAGGTGTGGGCACCCTTGTCCCCGGCGATGAAGGTGTAGTCGGCGGGCAGGGTCGCATGGGTATCGGAGCTGGTGAAGTGGATCGTGCCGAGATAGCCGGTGGCTACGTTGCCGTAGGCGTCGTAGGCCTTGACCGTGACGCTGTGGGTAGCACCTGCGGGATAGGGGTTCAGGGTGCCGACGGACAGAGTCTTGGCTACGCCGGGAGTGACGGTCACCTTCTGGGCCCCGGTGATCGAGGCCGTCGTCTTGTCGGTGGCACGGACCCACTGGGAGCCCGCAGTCTTGAGGATCACGCCCAGGCTGAACATGTGGGTGCCCGCGTCGGCGCCGGTGAAGGTGTAGTCAGCCGGCAGGACCGCCTTGGGATCGGAGCTCGTGAAGTGGACGGTCCCGGTGTAGCCGGTCGCGATGTTGCCGTACGCGTCTTTCGCGGTGACCGTCACGCTGTGGGCAGCGCCTGCGGGATAGGGGCTCACGATGCCGGACACGATCAGGTGCGGTGGCGGGACAAGGGCGAGGCTGTGGTATGAGCCTGCGGCGATCGCGGTGACGCCCGAGAGGCCGGCCGGGACGGTCGTCTGGCCGTTGAGGTTGTAGCCCCAGGCGACGACCGTGCCGTCCGACAGCAGGGCGAGGCTGTGGAAACCGCCTGCGGCGGCGATCGCGGTGACGCCCGAGAGGCCGGCCGGGATGGTCGTCTGGCCGTAGGTGTTGTCGCCCCAGGCGACGACCGTGCCGTTCGACTTGAGGGCGAGGCTGTAATTGGCGCCTGCGGCGATCGCGGTGACGCCCGAGGAGGCGGCTATGGGAACGGTCGTCTGGCCCTGGGCGTTGTAGCCCCAGGCGACGACCGCGCCGTTCGACAGCAGGGCGAGGCTGTGGAAAGCGCCCGCGGCGATCGCGGTTACGCCCGAGGAGGCGGCTATGGGAACGGTCGTCTGGCCGTAGAAGTTGTTGCCCCAGGCGACGACCGTGCCGTCTGACTTGAGGGCGAGGCTGTGGTAGTCGCCCGCGGCGATCGCGATGACGCCCGAGAGGCCGGCCGGGAGGGTGGCCTGGCCGTCGCCGTTGTCGCCCCAGGCGACGACCGTGCCGTCCGACTTGAGGGCGAGGCTGTGGTAGTCGCCCGCGGCGATCGCGGTGACGCCCGAGAGGCCGGCCGGGACGGTCGTCTGGCCGTCGCCGTTGTCGCCCCAGGCGACGACCGTGCCGTCCGACTTGAGGGCGAGGCTGAAGCCCCCACCTGCGGCGATAGCGGTAACGCCTGAGAGGGCGGCTGTGGGGACGGTCGTCTGGCCATCGCCGTTGTCGCCCCAGGCGACGACCGTGCCTGTTGGCGCGGTTGCCGCCACGGGCGCGGCGAGCGGCCCGGCCCAAACCGCCAGGAGCCCGGAGAGCAGTAACGCCGCCGGAGCGAGCCCCAGGAGCCGGACCATGCCGCGACGCGAGCGAGACAAGCCCATGTGCGAGCGAACCGCAGATACCAGGGGTGATCTCACCGGACGCGCTCCTCTCCCGTTGGACCGCGTTGTGCTTCCCGTACCGGGAACTGCTGCGAGCCGCACAACGTGAGCCCGGGGATCTGGCAGCCGGCCCCAGGCCGCCTGCTGCCCGCTCAGAAGTACCAATCGCCCCGCCGCGGACGTGTAAATTGTAGGGCGGCGCTTATCGTTAGTCGAGGAGCCGCATCCTGGGTCCCACAGGGGTGCGGTGGTCGTCGAAGCAGACCGCTGTCCCAGGCCCGATGGCTGGCGACGATGCCGCTCTCGATGGCCGTAGTCGGGACGGTGAGGGAGTGGGTCACACGGATCCATTCCGCGCCGGCCGTTCTTCAGGGTGACGCCCGGAAGACAACGATGCCACGACTCTGAAGCCGGAAACGCGCTCGGAGACAATCAGACCCCAATGGCGTTCTTCTCGATCGCGGCGCGACGCCCGCGAGCCTGCCGAGCGCCGGACTGCGGCCACTCAGGACCCGCTGTCCCGCCCTCGGTCGCTTGCGCGCAGTGGTCTTGTGACGCTGACACGATCGCGGGATCGTGTCCGGCCACAGAAGGATCGAGATCGAACGGAAAAGGCGGCCTAGGATCCCCGGAAGATTGGGCGGCGCTTCTCGAGGAAGGCCCGAATCCCTTCCTGGTAGTCATCGCTGTCATAGACCTCGCGCCGGAGCGCCTGGATGCGCTCATACGCCTCCGGCGTGAGTGGGTGGGCGTTCGCCAGGACCCTCAGCTCCTCTTTCATGATCCGGTGGACGAGCGGCGACGACGCAGCGATGTCGGCTGCGAGCGTGGCGGTCGTCTGCTCGAGCTCGTCGGTCGG
>PMXQ01000082.1 GCA_003171065.1 Chloroflexota bacterium | reverse complement strand
GCCAACGGGGTCAGCGTGGCTCTATCGGCCGGCAAGCTCCAGGTGGTCTGGTGCGGCACGACCGGTTCGAGCGCCAATGTCATCTTCGATGTCACGGGCTACTTCACATCTGGTGCCGGTGGTCTGTCCTTCTATGCCATCGCACCGATCAGGGTCCTTGACTCCTCCAAGAGCCTGGGCCTCTCGGGTACCTTCGCGAGCCGGACCGCTCGACTCTTCACCATCGGTGGCACTGCCGGTGTCCCAACGACTGCTGCCGGTATCAGCGGCAACCTGACGGTCCTTTCTCCCTCATCTGCGGGCTGGGCTCTGGTATCACCTGAGATCGTCGCTTCCCCGATCACCTCTACTCTGAACGCCGCGGCCGGACACTCCGAGGCCAACGGCTTCGATGTCGCTCTCGGAACATCGGGTCACGTCGCTCTCGAATGGGCCGGCACTACCGGCTCCACTGCCAATCTCGCCCTCGATATCACCGGCTACTGGAAGTAGTGAGCGGCGGGGAGCACGCCTGTTCGGACCCGAAAGCAGGAGCGGCGCGCGATCGTGCAACCGGCGAGAGGCCGGGTTTGGAGCAATGCCCTCGGCAGGTAAGGCAGGGGGCCCAGCTCTCGCCGTAAGCCAGTGTGCGCCGAGGACGCCGGAGACCGGCGTTTGCCTGCCCCGTCGTTCGGCGCCCCCGGCGGAGCCGATCCCTACGGCTGATACAGCTCGGCCGAGGCGAGGAAGGTGGAGGTCCCGAGAACCTCTCCTCCGGCGATGAGGACGCGGCCGTCGGATAGCACGGTGGCCGTGTGAGTGTCGCGAGCGGTGGCCATCGAGGCGGTCGGGCTGAACGTCCCGGTCTTTGGGTCGTATAGCTCGGCTGAGGCGAGAGTCGATGAGCCATCCCATCCTCCGGCGATGAGGACGCGGCCGTCGGAGAGAGCCGTGGCGGTGTGGAGTTCGCGCGCGGTGGCCATCGAGCCGGTCGGGCTGAACGTCCCGGTCTTGGGGTCATACAGCTCGGCTGAGGCGAGACGTTCCTGGGGCGACATTACGTCGGTCTCTCCCCCAGCGACCAGGACGCGGCCGTCGGACAGCAGCGTCGCGGTGGGGCCGTCGCGAGCGGCAGTCATGGCACCGGTCGGGCTGAACTTGCCGGTCTTGGGGTCGTAGAGCTCGGCCGAGGCGAGAACACCTGAGCCATTGGCGCCTCCCGCGATGAGGACCCGGCCGTCGGAGAGCGCCGTGGCAGTGTGATCGCTGCGGGCGCTGGCCATCGCGCCGGTAGCGGTGAACTTCCCGGTCGTCGGGTCATACACCTCGGCTGAGGCCACCACGTCGCCGCCCGCGTCTCCACCCTGGCCTCCCGCGATGAGGACGCTGCCGTCGGAGAGGAACGTTGCGGTGGGGCCGCTGCGATGGGCAGTCATCGACCCAGTCGGGCTGAAGGTGCCGGTCTTGGGGTCGTACAGCTCGGCGGAGGCGAGAGGTTGGACGTCCTCCCCCTGGCCGCCGGCGACGAGGACGCTGCCGTTGGAGAGCAGGGTGGCCGTGGGCCCGTAGCGAGCCGTAGCCATCGAGCCTGTCGCGCTGAAGGTGCCGGTCTTCGGGTCATACAGCTCGGCTGAGGCGAGTTCTTTGGAGCCATCCGTGCCCCCAACGACGAGGACGCGGCCGTCGGATAGCAGCGTGGCGGTGGCGCCGCAGCGAACGGTGGTCATCGAGCCTGTCGGGGTGAACCCGACCGTAGGCGTGGGTGAAGGCGTCTGCACAGGTGTTGGGGCGGCGGCGGTGAGGGTGGGCGACGCGGTTGGCGTCGCTGGCGCCGGAGTCGGCGTCGCGGGCGTTATGGTTGGGCTCGCGCCCGCGGCACAGCCTGCCAGAAAGGCCGCCATGGCAAGGCTCCCGAACACGCGCCAACCCGCCGTGTAAAGCTCCATTCTTCCTACTCCCTCGGGATGCTTCCACACGGTCGGTCTCCCCAGTGACTCGGCGCGGTCCCGGCGATTAGAGGCCACATTCCAGCGCATTCTCCCACGGACGTACAGGTAGCCGGCACGCCACGTTTATGTATGGCTAATCCAAGGAGCATGGATGACCACGATCCCGGTCGTCGTGTTGGGCCTGTATCCCGCAGATGGCTAACCGTCATCGGCTCCCTCCATCCCACGCCGGCCGCAGGCGAGCCGTTGCCTCCCGGTGGAAGTCGCCCGGCCGCCGCCTGGCCCAGCGCCAGGTGGGCATAGCGCCACGCGTCAGGGGGCATCGTCGTGGACGTGCAGGGGCGAAGCGCGTCAGTCGGGCAGGGGCCCCGGTCGACCGAGCAGGTAGCCCTGTGCCAGCCGAATGCCGAGGGCGACCAGGGCGGTGCGCTCGTTCTCGGTCTCGACGCCCTCCGCGATAAGTTCACAGCCGGTCGAGCGGGCGAACTGACGCATGCCCGCCACGAGGGCCTGCTTGGCCGGGTCGCGATCGATCCCCGCGACGATCCACCGGTCGAGCTTCACGAAGGCCGGCCGTAGCTCGAGGATGTGACGGAAGCTGGCGAAGCCGGCCCCGGCATCGTCGACCGCGAGACGAACCGAGGGCGCCAGCGTCTCCACGGCTTGGTGAAACGTGTCGTAGTCGGCGATCGCGGTGTGTTCGGTGATCTCGAGGACCAACCGCTGGCGGACTCCCCTGAGGACCGATCGAATCGCTTTTCCTTCCAGCACGAGGGCCGGGGAGACGTTCAGGTTGAGCAGCATGCCCCGCCCGAGGCGGTCGGCTGCCGCGATGGCGGCCCGAAGCGTCACAACCTCGAGAGCGAGACCGAGGCCGACAGCCTCCGCCGCGGCGAACTGTTCGTCGGGGGCCATGCCGTCCTCGAACCGGGTCAGCGCCTCGTAGCCGACGACCCGATCGCGCTTGAGATCCACGATCGGCTGGAAGACCGGGTGGAAGGCGAGGTGATCGAGAACGTCGACGATGCGCTCGCGTGCGTCGCTTGATTTGGCCTTCCCCGCGAGATCCGGGCCGATCAAGGCCCCCGCGAGGGCGGCGAACTCGACGAGGGCGGGCACGCTCTCGGCCAGCCCGACCGAGGCCGATGCCTCGGGGGACCCGACTGCGAGCAGGCCGACGAGCGTGCCCGCGTGGTGGATCGGCGCGTAGACGTGGGCGCGCACGCCGACCTCGTTGAGCGTCTTGTTGTACGGGTGCCACGGGCGATGGATCCAGGCCTCGATCCAGGCGCCCTCCAATGCTCGCTCACGGAGGTGCCGGCTGCGCTGGTACGGAATGGGCCGCAGCTCGGGCGACCCACCGTCCGCGAGGGCGAAGCCCATCGGCCACGCGCGATCGTCGTGGGCGAATCGCATGATCGAGGCGCTGAGGGCACCCGGCAGGCTCACGACCTGGCGGCAGATGATCTGGGCGGTGGCTTCGGACGTGGCCTGCGCCGGGAGATGCGCGAGCGTGTCGGCGATCAGGGTCCGCTGCTGAGCGTGGCGGGCAGCCACCACTGCGAGGGCACGTTCAGCGGTGATGTCGAGCCCGATGCCCCCAAGGAGCACGCCCTGGCGGGTGTAGATCGGGAACTTCGTGACCAGGAACGGGACGTACGCCTCGCCGATCGGTACGAGCTCGGTGGTCTGAACGGGAACATCGGCCGCCAGGGCCGCCACGTCACTGGCGCGGAAGAGTGCGGCCATCCCGGCCGGCCAGACATCGGCATCGGTCTTGCCGAACCAGTCGGAGCCGAAGTGGTCGCCGAACTGCTCGAGGAACTGCCGGTTCACGTACCGGTAGCGGCCGGCCGAGTCCTTGACGAACGCGACCGCAGGCGTCGCCGCCATGAAGTCATCGAAGACCGCCGCGGCGCTTTCGGCCGTCCAAACCTGGCCCCGCGGTAGAGGCTCAGCGGCCTCGATCCGGCGCGGAGCGGCCCGGCGAGACGGCCTCGTGTCGAGCAGGGTCATGGCTGCGTCGATCGCACGGCGGGACAGGGCATTCCCCAGCGCGCGGTTCGCTTCACGCCGATCGCCGCCGGGGTCTCGTGCGGCCCGATCACACCGGCCATGGGACGATCCTGCGCTTCACGGGGCGCCGGCGCATCTACCTGGAAGTCATGTGGCGCTTTACCTGGCCCCCGTACCGGTGGCGGGCGCGGCTCGCGCGAAGATCTCATGGGCGGTATCGCCGTGGCCCGCGATGGCCTCCCAGGGCAATCGGATCTTCGAACCGACACCCACCACGATGCTGCCGTAGTGTTGGGGTGAGAGCGGACCTCGGTGTGACGAGTCCGTTAGCAGGGGGCGCCGTCGGGGCAGGCGTCGTCGCAGGGCGCCTCACGGCCCGAAAGCGCGCGCCGGACGCTTGCCAACCACTGTCCGAGGCCCCCACGAACGCTGTTGAGCAGCCGAGTCGACAGCTGGTTGGTGGGCCCCTCCGAGTGCGCCGAGGCGAGACGGTACTGCTTAGCCTCCTTCGCCAGACGGTACTGCTCGGCCTCGTGGATCAGCTCTGCGTGTCGCTGCTTCGCCAGCCAGAGGGGCCATGGATCAGGCATTTCTTGGAACCTCATTACGCCACCTCCACCGCGAGCTCATAGATTTCGCTCGTAGGATGGCCTGCGCGCTCGTGGATGCGCAGGACCGCCTCACTGCTCGGTCCGCTGGCGAGGCAAAAGACCTTGCCCTTCTCGGGATCGAGCCAGGCACGCTCGAAATGCACGCCCTCGTCCGCCTCGATGGCGAGGTCGCGCTCGTGCGCCTCCTTCAGTTGTCGCGCCGTCACGCCTACGAACCCCGAATGAACGTCCATGAACCGGGTCATCAGTCACTCCTGTGCGGGTCACCTCGGATCAAAGGGTGGCGATGTCGCAGCCGGCCGTCATCGTGCTTACTGCCGATGTGCCCGTGTATTCCCGACCGATATGACAGAGCAGTGCGCGACATACCACGCGGAACATCGGTCATTCGACCGATGACCACCTCGATCGACGGCGTAGACTCGGCCTCATGACACGCTTGGGGCCACGCCTCTCGCCGATCCTGATCGGACGGGACGACCTGCTCGATCTGGCTGAACGCCGCCTGGCGGAGTCGGCGGCGGGTCGAGGGCAGTTCCTCTTGCTGGCTGGTGAAGCCGGCATCGGCAAGTCTCGATTCATGGCAGCCGTCGAGACAAAGGCGCGCGGCGCGGACTTCCAAACGGCGGCCGGGTTCCTCGCGCCGCAGGACAGCGACGTGCCGGCGGCGTCGCTGCTCGACATGGCGCGCTCGATGACGCGTCTGGAGCCGTGGGCGGACCTCGGACGGAAGCTCCTTGAGCTTGTCGATGCGACCGTTGCCGCCCCGCAGCCCGGGCGCCGGGCCGTCGTCCTCAAGGCCGTCGATCTGATTGTCGGCTCGCTTGACGGCCCCACGGTGCTTTCCTTTGACGACTTGCAATGGGCGGACAATCTGAGCCTCGAGATCCTCACTGAGCTCGCTCGCGCGACCCGAGATCGACCGCTGCTGATCGTCGGCGCCTATCGCACCGACGAGCTCGCGCCGGGCGCCCTCCTGCGGGAGTGGCGGGCGAGGCTCCTGACACAGCGCATCGCCGAGGAGGCGCGACTCGCGCCCCTGACCCTCGAGCAGACGGCGCTCATGACGACCCTCATCCTTGGCACCGGTCTGCCGGCGCCGCGGGACGTCGTCGCCGCGGTCTACGCCAGGACCGACGGCCTGCCGCTTCACATCGAAGAGCTGCTCGGGGCGATCGCCGAGGACGAACGGACGGACAGCCGCGCGATCCGCGACGCTGCCGTGCCGGACACCCTGGAAGATGCGATTCTCCAGCGAATCAGCCGGCTCTCCCCGGAAGCGCAAGCCGTGGCCCGCTCCGGCGCGGTGATCGGGCGGTGCTTCATGCCCGAGGTTCTCGCCAGCATCATGAAAGTGCCCGCCGACTCCCTCGACCGACCGCTGCGCGAGCTCGTCGACCAGCACGTGCTCGACCCGCCCGGGCTGCGCGGGCTGTTCGACTTTCGCCATCAGCTGCTGCGCGACGCCCTCTATCGCAGCCTTCCCGAGGGCCAGCGCCGCCGGCTGCACGCTCGCGCCGGTGAGTTCGGACGGGAGCTCGAGGGAGCGTCGGAGATCCACGCATCGCTCCATTTCGAGCGGGCCAAGATGACGGCGCAGGCATTCCGTTCCGCCCTCCAAGGAGCCCGGAT
Source organism: Chloroflexota bacterium (assembly GCA_003171065.1). Taxonomy (GTDB): domain Bacteria; phylum Chloroflexota; class Limnocylindria; order Limnocylindrales; family CSP1-4; genus Fen-1039. Next base: position 1,991 of record PMXQ01000082.1, on the reverse strand, counting down.
CGCGGCTCGGCTTTCATCGCACCGCGAGGCTTTCGAGCTGTACCGCCGGGCGGTCGACAACATGCCCGACGACCTTCCTTTGGCCGAGCAGGCTGAGATCCTCGGAGCCTTCTCCATCGAGGCTGCCGCGATCGAGGAGATCGACACCTGCGAATGGGCTGCCGGCGAAGCGCGTGAGCGCTACACCCGGGCAGGCGACCCGATCGCCGCGGCAGCTCAACTCATCTGCCTTGCCCAGATGGCACGTCGCCGCGCGCGACCACTCACAAAACGGCTCGCTGCCATCCGCGCGGCCGCTGCCGAGCTCGACGGCCTCCCGACCGGCACGCGGGCCAGTCGAGTTCGTGCCGAGCTGTCCATCGAACTTGCGTATGCGTCGATAGAGGCGCTCGATCTTGAGGTGGCTCGCGCAGCGGTCGAATCCGGTGGCCATGCCGCTCGGGAGGCAGACGACGAGGCCTTGTTCCTTCAGGCCTCCTCGCTCGACGGCATGCTCGACGTGATCACGGGAGACGTGCCAGAGGGCCTCGATCGGATCGTCGCGGCGGCACACGAGGCGAGAGAGCGGGGCTTCGAAGATGCCGGCGTCACCGCCTACCGAGACGCCGCCGTCATGGCGACGCGGGTTATGGAGTACCGCCTCGCTGCGGATTGGATCGACGAGGGGCTACGCTACGCCGACGCCATCGAGCAGTCCCATTGCGCCCACGTCATGGCCGCGACGGGGGCACTGGTGGCATGGGCGGACGGGCGATGGGATGAGGCAGTCGCCCTCGGGGAGCACGCCCTCGCCGACCGGGGTTGCGAGCGCGCCGCCGGCATGGCTCGTTGGCCTCTGGGCTACGTCGCGCTCGGACGGGGACAGGTCGATCTGGCGGCTACTCACTTGCGGGCAGCCGAGACGTTCGGCGAGGAGTCTGGCGCCCCCGATCTCCTGCTGGCCGCTACGTGGGGTCTGGCCGAGCTGTCGATCCTCGTGGGCGACCACGAAGACGCGATCGCGCGCAGTGAACGAGCGCTGGAGCTCGCCCGACGCACCGGTGAACGGGGGCGATTCGCGCCGTTCGCGGTCACCGGAACACGGGCCCGAATTGCCGCCGGCCGTCGCGGCGAAGCCGAACGCTGGCTGGCCGGTGCGACCGAGTTCCTCGGCCAGGTCGAGTGGTATACCTCGCCAGCCCTCGACCACGCCGCGGGCCTGCTGAGCCTTTCGGGAGGTTCGACCGTCGCCGCTCGAGAGTCGCTGGAACGGGCCATCCGCGGGTGGGATGCGCACGGCCGGACCTGGGAGTTGCTGTGGGCGCGTCTCGATCTTGCGGGGTGCCTGATGCACTCCGGCCGATTCGTCGACGCGGCGAGTCTGATCTCGGACGTGCGTGAGGCCGCCAAGCGATTGCGGAGTCGGCCCCTCCTCGAGCGCGTCGACGAGCTCGGCCGCCTGAACCGCCGGCATCATGCCGAGGCGACCGCCTGGCATCCACTCACTGCGCGTGAGTTCGAGGTCGCCCGGCTGATCGCCACGGGCCTCACCAACGTGGAGATCGCCGCCGAGCTGGTGGTGGCCCCGAGGACCGTGAGCGCTCACGTGGAGCACGTCCTCGCCAAGCTTGGTGCGGCGCGACGAACGGAGATCGCGAGCTGGGTCGCGACCAGCACGGCCCCTCCCCGGGTCGAGGCGACGATCGGAGCGAGCCCAGCCCGTTGACGAAACGGCATGCCCCTCGCGGCGGGGCCGGGGCCCAAGAGGAGGTCGTCTCGATCACCTCTTCGTCGAGAGGACGAAGAGGGCGCCAGCAACCACGAGCACCGCGATTCCGGCGACAAAGACCCAGTCCCCCCACCAGAGGTCGCGGTTGACCCGGCCGACCAGGATGAGGATCGCGGAGACCACCGCCAGCAGGGTCAAGAATGGATGGGCCTTCACACGAGGCGGCATCTGATTCCTCCTATTTCTGTGGCCCAGGGGGGCCTGAATGTGCTGGGCCTAGCTG
>PMXQ01000123.1 GCA_003171065.1 Chloroflexota bacterium | reverse complement strand
ATGACCGTCGTGGCCATGCTGGGCGTGGCGATCGGTGTCGCGTCGGCCGGCAGCGACGTGGCGACGCCGGTCGCGGGCACGCTGATCCTCGGGCTGTACGCCGCCGCAGCCGCCGGGGTGGGCTTCGCGGTCGGCGGCTTGTTCCGCAACACCGTCGCCGGCGAGGTCACCGCCGTTCTCGTCATCGCCACGTTCCTGGTCGACTTCCTGGCACCGGCGCTCAGCCTGCCCGACTGGGTTCACCAGGTGGCGCTGACGTCCCATTTCGGAGGGACGATGATCGGGAACTGGGATCCGGCAGGTGTTGTGGCCTGCCTCGTCCTGGCCGTCGGCGGCCTGCTGCTGGGCGCCTGGGGCATGACGCGGCGCGACGTGGACTGACCGAAAGCCAACAATCCGGGCGCGCCCGCGACCTCGACCCTCGACTTCCGAAGAGGTGACCGCCGGGCTATCGCGATGACCACCGCCTTCAACCCGACGGTGACGCCGTGGGTCACGTTCCTCGGCAAGGCGGAGCCAGGGCCGACGTTGTCTTCGATGCGCCGGACTACTTCGCCTGGTGGCCGCCTACAGCGGGTCCATGACGTAGCGCTGGATCGTGGGTCCGACCGCGGCGACTACCGTCTCGATCGGAGCGCCGGCCAGGGGCTCGACGCACAAGATGTAGCGGATGAGCGCCAGACCCATCAGCTGGCTGCCCACGAGAGTGGCCCGCACCGCCGGGAGGGTGACGCCAGTTTCGGCTACCAGTGGCAGGATCGCGCCTTCGACCACCACTCGCCGGACCATCGCCGCGGCCTCCGGATCCGTCATCGCCGAGCGGACCATCCCGAGCAGTATCTGGCGCCTGACCGGCTCTTCCCACAGATCCAGGAAGAAGCGGACGATCCGCTCGCCAAGCGCATCTCGAGGTCCGGCGATCACCGCTTTCCGGACCGCATCTGGATCGAACGGGAGCTCCATTGCGGCGACGAAGAGGCGCTGCTTGCTGCCGAAGTAATGGTGGATCAGGGCCGCGTCCACACCCGCGGCGGTGGCGATGGCACGCGTCGAGGCGCCGTCGTAGCCGCTCTGGGCGAAGCGGGCCCTGGCGGCAGCCAGGATCGCCAGGCGGGTGTCCGGCGAGGCGGCCCGATCCTCGTCCGCCGGTCGCTTCGGTCGGCGGCCTGTCCGGGCCATCAGCCGGCGGCCTCGTCGCCGCGGGCCAGCAGGACGAAGGCCTCCTCGAATGTCGCCGCTGAGGGACGCAGCTCCGCCTTGACTCCGGCGGCCGCCAGGGCGGCGCGGACGGTGGCCGGATCGGCGCCCGGAATGCGGATGCGGCGCCCGGTCAGGGCCACGGGCAGGCCCGCGTCCTTGAGAGCGCGGAACGGCCGGTCCCACGGCTCGGCGAACACCTCCTGAGTGACCAGGTCGTCGGCGATGTCCGCGGCCGTGCCGCGCGCCGCCACCCGCCCGGCCATCAGCACCACGAGGCGGTCGCACTGACTCGCCTCGCTCATGTAGTGCGTGGTCACGAGCACGCCGGATCCGGCTTCGGCGGCGGATCGAATCAACTCCCAGAGCCGTGCCCGCCCCAACGCCCCGACGCCCGAGGTGGGCTCGTCGAGGATGAGCAACTCGGGGCGATGCGACAGAGTCGCGGCGAAGGCGACGCGGCGGCGAAGGCCGAGGGGCAGCTCCCCGACGAGACGGTCGCGGGACAAAGTGACCTCCGCGTCCGTCGCCGGCGCATCGGCCACGCCGAAGGACCGCGCCACGAACGAGAGATTCTCCCCGACCGTCAGATCGTCGTACAGTCCCAGGCCCTGGGGCATGTACCCGACGCGGCGGCGCATCTCGCGGCCCGGCGCCTCGCCAAAGAGCGACGCCTCGCCGGAAGTCGGTCGCAGGATTCCCAGGGCGATGCGGATCAGGGTGGTCTTGCCCGCTCCGTTGGCCCCGATGAGGCCCACGACCTCGCCCGGCCTGACGTCCAGGTCCACGTTTTCGAGGGCTTGCAGCTGCCCGAATCGCTGGCCGATGCCCCGCACGGCGAGCAGGGGAATGGCGTCAGTGGGGCGCGCCGGGCCGGCGCCCGATCCGCCGGCGCCGGTTGCCCCATGGTAGGCTCCCGCCGGCTCCCGCTCCAGCTCCGCGACGACGAGTGCATCCTCGAGGTCCGGCTCGGTCCGCGTGGCGCCGGGCGGCGCCTTCGCGCCTGCCTCGATCCAGGTCCGCCAGCTCGTCCCGCGCCGCAACGAGCGGCCGTCGAGCGGACCCTCGGAGGTCCAGATGCTCCCCGGCATCGCCGCGACTATCTCGTCGGGCGCACCTGCGGCGAGCGCTCGGCCCTCGGACAGAACCAGCACCCGAGAGGCACGTTCGGCCTCGTCGACATAGGAGGTCGCGAAGGCCACGGCCGTGCCGCCCGCCGCGATATCGGCGATGAGCTCCCACAGCTCGACCCGGCTCAGCGGGTCGATGCCGGTCGTGGGCTCGTCGAGGACGAGCAGCGCCGGGTCGTGAAGAAGGGCCATCGCCACCGCGAGCTTCTGGCGCATCCCGCCGGAAAGGCGATCTGCCAGCCGGCGCTCCGCGCCTTCGAGCCCGATTCGGCGGAGAGTGGCTTCGATCTTCTCGTCCAGCTCCTCATCGTGGAGCCCGTACGCCCGCCCGGCGAAGCTGAGGTTCTCGCGTACCGTCAGGTCGCGATAGACGCCCCGGTCGGTCGACACGAAGCCGAGATGAAGTCGATCGGGGCGCCTCACCTCTCCGGCCGCGGGTCGAACAGCCCCGGCCAGCGCCTTGAGGAGAGAAGACTTGCCCGAACCGTCCGCCCCGACCACCGCCGTGATGACGCCCGAGGGGACTTCGAGGCTGATACCGTCGAGTGCCACGTGGCTGCCGTACCGGACGACCAGTCCCGACACGCCCCACGTGGCGTCCCGGCCGGCCACCGGGCGCGGAGCTTCCGAGGAACCCGCGACGGGAGCGGAGCCCCGACCGGCCGCCTTCGCCTGCCGTTCGAGCTCAGCCGGGCCGCTCATGCGGCACCTTCCGTCCCTTGGGTCCTATCCGTCCCCCGGGTCCTGCCCTTCGGCCGGGCGCCGGATCCAGCCGGCGCCAGATCGCGCCGGAAACGCAGCACTGACAGACCGAAGACCAGCGTCCCCAGGACCGCCAACGCGACCAGCGGCGTGATCAGGGCATCGAGCGGGGCACCGCGAACGAGCACACCTCGAGCGATCTCCACGAAGTACGTCAGCGGCAGGAAGTAGGCGATCCAGCGGACGCCCCAGGCGATGGAGTCGAGCGGGAAGATCAGGCCCGAAAGAAGGATCTGCGGCAGCAGGGTCATCATCGCCAGCTGGATGGCCTGACCCTGCGTCTCGGAGACCGTCGAGATGAGTACGCCCAGGCCCAGGGTGACGAACAGGAAGAGCGCGGCCCCGAGGGCGAAGATCAGCGGGTTGCCGTTGAACGGGACCCCGAAGATCAGCATTCCCGCCCCGATGACCATGGTCATGTCCAGGACGGCGAGAACGAGGTAGGGCAAGATCTTGCCGACGAAGACGTCCGCCGGCCGGAAGGGCATGACGGCGAGCTGCTCGAGCGTTCCGCTCTGACGTTCCCGGACGACGCCGAGGCTGGTGGCGACCGTGCCGACGAAGACCAGGATCATGCCGGCCAGGGCAGGGACCATGATCGTCGAGGTCTTGAGGTCGGGGTTGAACATGATCGTCGGCGCGGGCAGCTGGATCGGGATGGCGCTCCCCGACCCGGACCCCGCGTGGCTGGAGAGGTTGGCGAAGGCAGCCACCGCGGCCTTGGCGCTGAACAGGTCCGCCCCGTCGATCAGGATCGCGGGGTTGTGGAGATCGGCCACGATCACGACCGTGGCCTCGCCGCGCCGCAGGGCGTCCTCGGCCTGAGCCTCGCCGTCGCCGGGCCGGATGGCCACGATGTCGAACGGCGAGCTGGCGATGCCCTCGGCTGCCGTCGCAAGCTGCTGAGCCTGCGGCCCAACGATGATCGTCTTGATCGAGGTCACGTCGAAGCTGGCGGCGTATCCGAAAACGATCAGCAGGAGGAGCGGCAGCGCGATCAGCATCGCCACCGTGCGCCTGTCCCGGCTCAGCTCTCGGAACTCCTTGGCCGCCATCGCCCACATCGTCGAGATCCCTTTCCGGTAGATCCGTTCGCGCCTCACCGTACGGCCTCACGGGCCGTCCTGAGGTAATTCATCGGCTGATGAACTCAGCGCGCGGTGAATTTACTCCCCCCGCGGCGACGACGTCAAGAGGGGCCCTCACCACTCCTCCGGCCGGCATTCACCAGTCCTTCACAGCCACTGGTCAGCCTGAGTGTCGAAGTTGGCCAGGCGCGCCCGGCCAACCGATCGTCCCGCTCGGGTGCGCGTCGGTAGGAGATGACATGAGAAACGGAGGCGGATTTCGCCTTCTTGGCGCCCTGCTGGTGATCGGCGTGATCGCCGCGCTGACGGCAGGCGCCTACAGTGCCGGGTTTGTGGCCGGCGCCGGGACCAACGCGACGAACGTCTCGCCGTGGGTGTACGGCGGGGCCTTCGGCGCCTCTGGAATCGTCGGCCTCATCGTCACGGTGCTCATCCTGGTGATGGTCTTCCGGGTGCTGCGGCTCGCGTTCTGGGGCCACGCCCACGGCGGCTGGGATCGCCGCGGACCGGGCGGCTCGAGTGGACTCGGCGGGCCCGGCGGGCCCGGCGGACCCGGCGGACCGGACGGCTGGGGCTCGCACGAAGAGCGCTGGCACGGTGGGCACTGGCACTCGGCCCGCAGGGGCGCGTTCGACGAGTGGCATCGCCGAGCGCACGAAGAGCAGTCGGGCCAGACGCCGGGCGGCTCCCCCACCGGGCCGGCCGCGAGTTGATCGCCGGCAACGGCAACTTCCCGCATCGCTGGCAGGTGCGCCGCCGGCTGGCGCCGGCGTCCGGATCCACCGGCAGCGCGCCGCAGATCGCCCGTCCGACGAGCGCAGGCAAGCGGCGATCCGGTGGGTCCGGGCTTAGCATGAGATGGCCGTGAAGACCGTCCTTGTCGTTGATGACGAGCCCCGCATCGTGGAGCTAGCTCGCGACTACCTCGAGCACGCCGGATTCGCTGTGCTGACCGCGGTCGACGGACCGTCGGCGCTCAAGGCCGCGCGCGCGCGCAAGCCCGACATCCTGGTCCTGGACCTGGGCCTGCCCGGAATGGACGGCCTGGACGTGGCTCGCACCCTGCGCCGCGAGTCGTCGGTGCCGATCGTGATGCTCACCGCTCGCGACGACGAGCTGGATCGCGTCCTCGGCCTGGAGATCGGCGCGGACGACTACGTCACCAAGCCGTTCAGCCCGCGGGAGCTGGTTGCTCGAGTTCGGGCGATTCTGCGGCGGGTCGACCGCGAGACTGAGCCGAGCGATCGAATCGAGGGCTCGGGTGTCTCGATCGACATCGCCCGAATGCGTGTCGAGGTCGAGGGACGGACGGTCGAGCTGACTCCCACCGAGTTCCAGCTTCTGGTCGCCCTGGCGCGCCAGCCCGGTCGAATCTTCACTCGATCGCAGCTGCTCGACGCCATTCACGGTCTCGCCTTCGAGACGTACGAGCGGGCCATCGACGCCCACGTAAAGAACCTGCGCCGCAAGCTCGAGCCCGACCCGAGCCGCCCGCGCTACGTCCAGACGGTTTATGGCGTCGGCTACCGCTTCGCCGAGGAGCAGGAGTGAGCGGACCCTCCAACGGTCGCCCGGACGGCCCGATCGGGGATCCGGGGCGATCGGATCCGCATCCCGGCTCGCGACGCAGAGGACGGGACCACGCGGCCTCGAGCTACGCGGGCCCGAGCCAGGCTGGCCGTCGCCACGAGCGGCGCCGACCATGGCGGCCGCGACACCGCGATCGACCCGGCTGGTGGCCCGCCGGCGAACCGTGGCCACCGCAGGGCGAGTTCCCGTGGCGCCGCATGCGGCGGATGTTCTTCATCCGCTTCGCCATCGGCATCGTCCTCATCTTCATGCTGGTCATCGTCGGCCCGCTGATCGTCATCGGGCAAGTCCTGACCGCGCTGGGCCTTGCAGGCGCGAGCACGGGACTGCTGGCCGTCGTGGTCCTGCTCTTCCTGATAGTCGCCGTCGCCGGGATCGCCCGCGGCGCGCGCCGTTTCGCGCTTCCCTTCGGTGATCTGATCGAGGCGGCCGGCCGCCTGGAAGCTGGCGACTACTCGGCGCGGGTGGCGGACTACCGCCGCGGCCCGCGCGAGCTACGGTCGCTGGTGGAGGCCTTCAACGCGATGGCCGCTCGGCTCGAAGAGGACGAGCGGCAGCGCCGCACCCTGCTCGCGGACGTCAGCCACGAACTGCGCACGCCGCTGGCGGTCCTGCAGGGCGAGCTCGAAGCGATGATCGACGGCGTCCACCCGACCGACGAAGCCCATCTGGCCGCCGCGGTCGAAGAGATCCAGATGCTGACCGGGCTCGTCGAGGATCTCCGGACGCTGGCGCTCGCGGAGGCCGGCACGCTCGCCCTCCATCGGGAGACGACCGATCTGCCGGTTCTTGCGCAGGAGGTTGCCGCTTCATTCGAAGCGCTGGCGGCCGGTGCCGGCGTGCAGCTGCGCGTCGAGATGCCGGACGACCTGCCGCTCGTGGAGCTGGACCCGCTGCGTGTCCGCCAGGTGATTGGCAACCTCGTCGCCAACGCGCTGCGATATGCGCCTGCCGGCAGCGACGTCCTGATCGCCGGCGAGCGAGGCCCTGACAGGGTCACACTCTCCGTCGTCGACCACGGGCCCGGCATCGCGCCCGAGGTGCTGCCGCACCTGTTCGACCGCTTCGCCAGGTCAGCCGAGTCGCGCGGCTCGGGTCTTGGCCTAGCGATCGCCCGCCGGCTCGTGGAGGCGCACGGCGGCACCATCCGCGCCGAGCGTCCAGCCGAAGGCGGCACCGCCATCCGCTTCGATCTGCCGATCCGCTCGGCCGGCTGAGGCCGGGGCTCCCGGCCCCGGCGGCTGGTTCCGGCACGGCTCCTAAGAGCGTGCGTGCACATCCGCTCCATCCTGTCCCGCGTGAGGATGATCCGCCGACCGCCCGAGAACCAGCGAGCGCGCCCGAAGGCGCGCTCACCGAAGTTGTGGCCGCGACGAGGTTTAGCCAGGCAGCTGGCCGAGGGTCACGGTAAGGGTCGCCTTGGTTCCGTCCGAATGCTGGACGACGACCTTGACCACGGCACCCGGCTTGAGGTCGGCCATGATCCCGGAGAGCGCGTCCGTGTCCGTCGTGGCCTGGCCGTTGATCGAAAGGATCAGGTCGCCGGCCTTGATCCCGGCCGTGGCGGCCGGCCCGCCCGAGACGACCGAGTAGACGCCGACGCCGGTGCTGGTATCCATGATCTCGACGCCAAGGTAGGCGCGGCCGGAGTTGGTCACGTGCCCGCTGGCGATCAGCTGATCGGCTATGGTCTTGGCGCGATTGCTCGAGATGGCGAAGCCGATGCCGGGAGCGCTACCGCCGAGCTGGGGATCCGTCGCGGCCAACGTTGGGATGCCGACGACCTGGCCTTCGAGGTCGACGAGCGCGCCGCCGCTGTTGCCGGGGTTGATCGCGGCGCTGGTCTGGATGACATCAGGCAGCGTGTTGCCGGTCGGCTCCGACACCTGCCGGCCGAGAGCGCTGACGATCCCTTCGGTGACGCTCGACTGAAGCCCGAGCGGGTTGCCCATGGCCAGGACGAAGTCGCCCACCGACAGCTGGCTGGAGTCGCCGAACACTGCCGGCGTCAGACTCGGAGCGGTGATCTTGATCACGGCTACGTCATCCGGGGGATAGCTTCCGACCAGCGTGCCGTTGTAGGACTTGCCGTTCGAGAGAGTGACCTGGAATGTCGTCGATGTCCCGACCACGTGGTAGTTGGTGACGATGTCCCCGGCCGTGTTGTAGATGACGCCGGAGCCGAGTCCGGAGTCGGTCTGGATGACGACCACGGACGGCGTGACCTGCTTGATGACCGCTACCATCGCGGCCTGCAGAGACCCGGCATCGACGGCGGTGTTGTCGGACGGGGCCGAAGACCCGGTCGCGGGTGTCGCCGCGGGTGTCGCCGTGGGGACGGCCAGGGCAACCGGAACGGTGGTGGGGTTGGCGCCGATGGCACTTCCCACGAGCGTGTCCGATTTGCCAGTTGCCAACGACCCGCACGCAGCGACAACAAGGAGCAGTGACACCAGAAGAGCTGACAGGGCGCCCACGCGACGCGTGGAGCGCTGATCATGAGCGAACACGATTCGGACCTCCAGTTGATGCCACGCATCCCGGGCATCTCGCATGGGATTTATGGTTGGGTCCAACCCTGAAGAGCCCCTGAAGACCGCGCCCGGCGGGATTGGGCGTCAGCCCTCTTCTCCGCGAAAGCAGACGGACTCGAAGACGGAGAGCCGCGTGGCACGATCGCGCCACGCGTCGGGGCGCAAGCCGGCCTTGCGGCAGACGGCCTCGAGCATCTCGGGTCCGCCCCAGCCCATCTCCGGCGCGACCTGCGGCAGCAACAGGGCGCGACAGTCGCCCCGTTCGACAACTATGCCGTGGCGACCTGCCTCGAACAGGGCCGGGTCGGGCAGTGGAACCGGCGGTTCCAGCACGGAGATCTCGATCTCTATGCCGGGCAGCTCGAACGGCGCGACGGGCTCGAAACGCGGATCGTCACGTGCGGCGGCGACCGCCGAGTCGCGCACGTTGATCCAGAGCGGCACGTCGTAGCGCATCATCCCGATGCAGCCGCGCAGCTGCCCGCCCTCGTGAAGGGTTACGAATGCCGCGGCGGGGGCCAGGAGCTCAGGCGTGAGGGCCGCCGGATCGAGCGCCGGCTTCGGATCGCGCCTGGCGGTCGCCTCGACCGTTGCCCGCGCCAGGTCGAGCAGCTGTCTGCGGTCCGACGGTATGAGTTGTTGCATCCGCGGCTGTGCCTCCAGCGACGAGGCTAAGCCTCCAGGCCGATCGCGCCAGAGTCGAATGGCGCGATCTTTCGGCACGATCGCGGCCGGGCGAGAAAGCCGCGCGGCCCCTCGTGGGCACTCGTTACCATGGAGGCAGGCCGAGCGCTTTCGCCGCCGGTGCTCGCAAGTCAAGGGGCTAGAGGGACGGGGCGATGATCGTCAAGATCGGGGACGAGATCGATGGGGTGACGATCGACACCTCGGCGGGGGGCCGGCTCGCCTCGTGGGTCATGGCGGGGCGCGAACGGCTCCTCGAGGAGCCGGCAGCCGGAATGGAGCCCTCGCTCGGATGGGGCTGCTACTTGATGGCGCCCTTCGTCGGCCGCGTGCGTCGGGGCTGGGTCGACTGGGCCGGCCGCAAGGTTCGACTGCGCCTGAACGGCGGCCGCCATTCGCTCCAGGGCGCCGTCTTCGATTCCGAATGGACCGTCACATCGCGGACCGCCGCGTCGGTGTCACTCTCCTGCCCGCTTGACCCCAACAAGTGGCCGTTCCGCGGCACCGTGACACAGCGGATCGCGATCGCCCGCGGCCTGATGCGCCTCGAGGCCGAGATCGTGGCGGAGGAGCCGATGCCCGCCGCGCTCGGGTGGCACCCATGGTTCCGCAACCCGGGCGGCCACCTCCGCGTCGGGGTTCGAAGCGACGCCGTGCTGGCGCTCACGCCCGATCTCATTCCCACCGGCGAGCTGAACCCGGTGGACCGCCGCACCGACCTTCGCGCTGGGCCAAACCTGGCCGGGCATCGCCTCGACGACGTCTACGCCGCGGTTCGATCACCGGTGGTGATCACCTGGCCGGACATCGAACTCACCATGTCATTCGCCAGACCGATCGGGGTCGCGGCCGTGCGCACGCACCCACAGGCCGTCTCCGTCGGGTTGGCGACCGCCTGGCCGGACTCGATTCGACTCGCGAAGGCCGGCCAGGAGGGCACCGGCCTGGTCTCGCTCCTCGCCGGCGAGAAGCTGGCGGCGGCGGCGAGCTGCTCGTGGGCGGTCCGGCCAAGCGTCCAGCCGGCCCGCCGGTTCGAGTCGAGAAGCTGAGCCGTTCGGCCCTTTCGCCCGGAGCGTGCCGAAACCAGCATGGCGTCGAGGAGTCGCCGTGCGACCGACCATCTCCCGACCGGTACGCTCCCGGCCAAGAGTCTCCAGGCCCTTGCCCGCTCGACCGATGACCGCCGCCAGCCCCGCCCTCCTCGGCCTCGCCGAGGCCGACGGCGCGGTCCGCTGCGTGGCCTGCGCCCATCGCTGCCTGGTCCGGCCCGGCCGGGCGGGGATCTGCCGCGTCCGGGAGAACCGCGACGGCCGCCTCGTGACAACGGTCTTCGGGCAGGCCGTGGCCGCCAACGCCGACCCGATCGAGAAGAAGCCGCTCTTCCACGTCTACCCCGGCAGCATCTCCTTCTCGATCGCGACGCGAGGCTGCAACTTCCATTGCCTGCATTGTCAGAACTGGACGATCTCGCAGGCCGACCGGGACGGCCGGAACGTCGGCGCGTTCAACCTGCCTCCCGACGCGGTCGTGGCCGCGGCCCTGGCCGCCGGTTCGCGCAGCGTCGCCTACACCTACACCGAGCCAACGGTCTTCATCGAGTACGTCGTCGAGACTGCCCGACTGGCCATGCAGGCGGGCCTGGCCAACGTCCTTGTCACGAACGGCTATCAGACTCCGGAGGCCCTGGACGTGCTGGCCCCGCTCATCCAGGCCGCTAACGTCGATCTCAAGTCGTTCGACGATCGCTTCTACCGGCGCATCGTCGGCGCGCGTCTGGCGCCCGTCCTGGACACTCTTGCGGGGATGCGCCGGCGAGGCATCTGGGTCGAGGTGACGACCCTTCTGATCCCGGGGCTCAACGACGACCCCGACGAGCTGGCCTTGCTGGCCGGCTGGATCGCCGGCGAGCTGGGGCCCGAGACTCCCTGGCACGTGAGCCGTTTCTTCCCCACGTACCGGCTGACCGACCTCGATCCGACCCCGGCTGCCACTATCCGGCGAGCGGTCGAGGTTGGGAGGGCCGCGGGGCTGCGCCACGTCTACTCGGGCAACCTCGCCGACGGCGATGAGGACACTCGGTGCGCCGAATGCGGTGAGACGCTGATCCGGCGGCACGGGTTCGTGGCTGTGCGAGCGGCACTGGTCGATGGCCGGTGCGCGCGCTGCGGCCACTCTCTGGCGGGCGTCGGGCTGGCCGAATGGGGCAAGACGGAGGCGCGGCTGTGAGCGACGCGGGGCGACCCCCGGCGCGGCGCCCGACCGATGTGCCGCCACATTTGCCGCCCGACGTGCGGCCGCCACGCCCACGCCCGACCGCGGTGGCGGGCACCTTCTACCCCGCCGAGCCGGAGCGCCTGGGCAGGCTGATCGACACGCTTCTCGCCGGTGCCGCGTCCGCCGCGCGGCCGCCCGGTGCCGCGTCCGCCGCGCGGCCTGCCAGCCTGGACCTGGAGTCCGTCGTCGGTGGGCTGGTTCCGCACGCGGGGCTGGTTTACTCCGGCGCCATCGCGGCCCTGACGTGGAAGCTCGCCGGCGAGATCGCCCCCACCACGGTCGTGCTCGCCGGCACGGATCATCAGGCCTCGGCCGCCGGCGTCGGGGTCTGGACCGGCGGGCCGTGGCAGACGCCGCTCGGGGAAGTGCCGGTGGACCGCGACCTGGCGCTGCGGGTCGCCAGCCTGGGCCCGCCATTCGCGCCCGATGACGATGCTCATCTCCTCGAGCACTCCCTGGAGGTCCAGCTGCCGCTGCTGCTGCGAGCCTGTCCCGGGGCGCGGATCGTGCCACTCGCCGTCAGCCCAAGACTGTGGGCCCACGCCGACGCGGGCGCACGGCTCGGCCGTCTCCTGGCCGAGCTCCGTTCCACCGGCGATCGCATCCTCCTGGTCGCGAGCTCCGACTTCGCCCACTACCCGCCGGCTCGGGTCTGCGAGGAAGTGGACGATCGCCTCCTGATACCGCTCCTGGAACTCGACGGCGACGCCCTGGACGACCTCGAGGCGGCCATGCTTCGGGCCAATATGCCCGGTCTGGTGTGCGGGCTGTGCGGCATCGACCCGGTCCGGTTCACGCTGGCCGCGGTCGCCGAGATGGGCGCGACCCACGGCATCCTCCTGGGCAAAGCCACCTCTGCGGACGCCGGGGGCGATCCCCGCCGAACGGTGGGTTACGCCGCCGCTGCTTTCGCCTGAACGCCGCCCCGCGCGGTTGCGCATGGCGGGCGTCTAGGGCGCCCGCCTGGCCAAATGGCGCCACCACGGGCAGTATTCCCAGGCTGACCGTATCATCTCCGTCCCGCTCGTCGGCGATCCCGCGATCTCGCCGGGGCCGTGCTGCATGCACCACTCCTCCGACGCACGTTCACGAGTTCTAGACCGACCGAGCCCAATCCTGACTTTGGGCGGCGATCACCCCAGCCGCTGAGCAGAATCAACCCGCCTCGCCAAGGCAAGGAGTACCAATGACGGCGGAGAACGCGATGAGCGCCCCCGCGCACGCCGCGATCGAGGTCAACGCTCGCGCACGGTTCGAGATCCTGAGCGCCATCATGCTCGCCCTGTTCCTCGGCGCCCTCGACCAGACGATCGTGGGCCCGGTGCTGCCCAGGATCTCGACGGAGCTCAACGGCTCCGACCTGTACACGTGGGTCGTCACCTCATACCTGGTGACGAGCACCGCGGCGATCCCGGTCTACGGCAAGCTGTCCGACTTCTTCGGTCGAAAGCCGATGCTGCTGATCGGCATCGTGCTCTTCCTGATTGGGTCGGTGCTCTCGGGCCTGAGCCAGACCATGTGGGAGCTGATCGCGTTCCGCGGCATCCAGGGCCTCGGCGCCGGCGCCCTCTTCCCGATCTCTCTGGCCGTGATCGGCGATCTGTTCACGCCGGTTGAGCGCGGCAAGTACCAGGGCCTCTTCGGCGCCGTCTTCGGCGTCGCCTTCCTCGTCGGACCGTTCCTCGGCGGCGTCCTGACGGACAACTTCGGCTGGCACTACATCTTCTTCGTGAACGTGCCAGTTGGGCTCGTCTCGCTCTACCTGATCGGCCGGCTGCTGCCGATGGTCCACCCCAAGGATGTCCGCCTGACGCTCGACGTCGCCGGCGTGATCACCTTCGTGGGCGCAGTGGTTCCGGTCCTCGTCGCTCTCACCCTGGCCGAGACCACCAGCTGGCTCGATCCGTCCGTCATCGGCTGGTTCGTCGTCGGTCTCGTCTTCCTCGTTGCTTTCGTCGTGGCCGAGGCCAGGGCCAAGGATCCGATGATCCCGCTCGACCTCTTCCGCAACCGGACGTTCGCCGTCTCGGCGGTTGCGACCTTCTTCGCGGTCTTCGGCTTCTCGATCCTGATCATCTTCCTGCCGCTCTGGTTCCAGATCGTCAAGGGCGAGAGCACGACGGCATCCGGCTACCTGCTCTTCCCGTTCCTGCTCGGGCTGATCTTCAGCTCGGTCGCGGCTGGCCAGATCGTCAGCCGGACCGGTCGCTACAAGGTTCTGCTGGCAGTCGGCCTGGTCTTTATGGGCGTCGGAGTGTTCCTGTTCCAGAACCTGCGCGCGGACACCAGCTTCGCTGCCCTGTCTGTGTGGATGCTGATCGCCGGGCTGGGCGTCGGACCGACGATGGCCATCTTCACGCTCATCGTCCAGAACGACGTTCCCTTCGCGCGACTGGGCACAGCCACGAGCGACCTGACCCTGTTTCGCCAGATCGGCACGTCGGTTGGACTGACGATGGCGTTCACGCTCTTCCGAGAGAATCTGACATGGGACTCGATCCGCAGCGCGATCATCGCGGCCGGGGCGCCGGCCTCAAACGTGCCCGCCGTGGCGCCGGCGGCGTTCGATCCCAACCAGCTCGTCTCGGTCGGCGGCTCCGTGGCGGACGCATTCGCTGCACTGCCGGCGGCGCTCAAGGAGCCCTTCGCCACGGGTTTCTACCAGGCCTTCTCTCTGGCGATCGCCAACTCGGTCTGGCTCGGCGTGCTGGCCTCGGCCATCTCCTTCGTCGCCGTGCTGGGGCTCAAAGAGAAGCCGCTGCGTGCGCATTTCCACGCCGAGCAAGCGGCTCGGGCCGGAATTCGCACCGTTCCGAGTGGGCCGAACAAGGGGCAGGCAGCCGAAGGGGCCGACTAGGCAGAGCCGGCCAGGGGTCGCCGGTCGGGCGGTTCAGCCCTTCGGCCAGCCCTCCTCGAACACGACCTCGCCGCGCGGCAGCCGAGCCGTGCCCGGTGCCGACTTGGGTGCGCGCGCCGCTTCGCTCGGGTGTCCGATCGCCACGATCGTCCGCACGAAGCGGCCCTCGGGGATAGCGAGGATAGGGTGGATCTTGTCGCGTGCTTCCGGGAGGATCCAGGTGATGCCCGCTCCCAGGCCCAGCATGGACGCGGCGATGAGGATCCGCTCCGCCGCTCGCCCCTCGTCGTAGGCATATGAGACAGCCCGCCCGGCCTCGTCCGGGAGGACGATGGCGATGGCCGCCGTCGCGGTCTGGAGCGCCCTGGTCTGGGGCAGTGCGGCCTCGGCCAGGCGCCGGATGGCGTCCCGCTTCCGCACCAGCACGAATTTCCACGGCTGGGTGTTGCTGCTGCTGCCGGACCAGCGCGCCGCGTCGGCGATGGCGTCCAGTTCCGCCGGCGAGACCGCCAGATCGGCGAAGTCGCGGATCTGGCGAACGCGGATCAGCGGTCGGAGCCGCTCCGCCGCGAATGTCGAAAGATCGTCCATGGAAGCGCTCCCGTTTGCGCGATTGGGTGGCCTGAACCACAGTCAGGGTAACTCCGCCGGAGCCTTTTCGGCTGCCCGGCCAGCCGATGTACCCTGAGTCGAGACGCACCGGTGCGCCGCCACTAAAGGTGACAGAGATGGCACGGGAGAAGACATCGCGGCTTGCGGGCATCGTCATTGCGGTGGCGTTCGTGGCCGCCGCCTGCGGCAGCGCGACGCCGACCGCGACACCGACGGCGACCCCGACCGCCAGCCCGACGGCTGCCGTCCCGACGTCCAGCGCCAGCCCCACCGCCTCTCCCAGCCCTTCGCCGACGCCGACACCCACTCCGACCCCCGCGCCCACGCCGATCGAGGGGATCCCGGACTTCAACCACGTCTACGTGATCATCATGGAGAACAAGGAGTACGGCAGCATCGTCGGTTCGAAGGCGGCCCCGTACGAGAACTCCCTGGTCGCCCGCTACGGGCTGGCGACCCAGTTCTACGCCGAGACGCACCCGTCCGAGCCCAACTACATCGCCCTCACGTCCGGCAGCCTGAACGGCACGAACAGCGACGGCTACTACAACCTGAAGGTGCCCAACGTCTTCGACCAGATCGAGGTGGCCGGACGCACCTGGCACGTCTACGCCCAGGGCTATCCCGGCAACTGCTACACCAAGTCCGTGGCCGTGGGCGGGGTGGACGGGCCGGGCGCCGCCGGTGAGTACGCGCGCAAGCACAACCCGGCCATCAGCTACTCGAGCATCGAGTCGAACAAGACCCGCTGCGCGAACATCACCCACCTGGCGGGCTTCAATCCGGCCGCCGCCGACTTCGAGATGATCATCCCCAACATGATCAACGACATGCACAGCAGCTCGACTGCGGCCGGCGACGCTTTTCTCAAAGTGTTCGTGCCCGAGATCATCAATAGCCCCGCCTTCGCGGATTCGGTGCTCTTCATCACCTGGGACGAGGGCGACACGGACAGGGGCGGCGGCGGGCACATCGCCACGATCGTGGTCAGCCCGGGGATGCCGCCCGCCTCTCGATATACGGGTTCGGCCAATCACTACTCCCTGCTGCGGACCATCGAGGACGCCTGGGGCATGCCGTACCTTGGCCAGGCTGCCGACACAAAGCCGCTGGCGTTCCCCTACTAGCGGGCCGCTGTCGTAGACAGCCCAGAGGCGGCGCAGGTGCACCGTCGGCCGCGCAACCGACACCCGCTGGCTCGGGGCCGTCCGGCGCGTCATCATGACGCCACCCAGAAGTGCGCAGAGGTAGACGAGAAGTGGCTGTGAGCGAGCGGGCGGGCAAACCGGCCGAGCCGTCGATGCTGGTGGACGTCGATCGACTGATCGCCGCGTACTACGACATCAAGCCGGACCCCGGCGTGCCCGCACAGCAGGTCGCCTTCGGCACCTCGGGCCACCGCGGCTCGTCGCTCAATGGGTCCTTCAACGAGAACCACATCCTCGCCACGAGCGAGGCCATATGCCGCTTCCGGCGCAGCCAGGGCATCGACGGGCCGCTCTTCATCGGCAAGGACAGCCATGCCCTGTCCGAGCCGGCCACTCGGTCCGCCATCGAAGTGCTGGTTGCGAACGGCGTTTCGGTCCTGGCCGACAGCGCGGACGGCCTGACGCCCACGCCATCGATCTCGCACGCAATCCTCACCTACAACCGGGATCGGCGCGACGGCCTCTCCGACGGCATCGTCGTCACGCCCTCGCACAACCCGCCCGAAGATGGCGGCTTCAAGTACAACCCGCCCAACGGCGGTCCGGCCGACACGGACGTGACCGGCGCGATTCAACGCGAGGCGAACGAGCTGCTGCGCGCCGGCCTGGCGGGCGTGAAGCGTATTGCCTACGACACGGCCATCGGGCAGGTGGGCCGCTATGACTTCGCCGGCGTGTACGTGGCCGATCTGGCCAACGTCCTGGACATGGAGGCGATCCGAGCCTCCGGCCTGAAGCTCGGGGTCGATCCCCTGGGCGGGGCGAGCGTCGCCTACTGGGCCGCAATCCGCGACCGGTATCGCCTGAACCTCACCGTAACCAACGAAGTGGTCGATCCCCAGTTCGCGTTCATGACCGTCGACTGGGACGGCCGGATTCGAATGGACCCCTCGTCGCCGTATGCCATGGCCCGCCTGGTCGCGCTGAAGGACCGCTTCGACGTGGCCTTCGCCAACGACACCGACGCCGACCGCCACGGGATAGTGGCCGGAGCGGCGGGGCTCATGAACCCCAACCACTTCCTCTCGGCCGCGGTTGCGTACCTCTACCGATATCGCGACTGGCGGGCCGACGTGGCCATCGGCAAGACCCTTGTCTCCACGAGCATGATCGACCGCGTCGCCGCCGAGCTGGGGCGCAAGCTGCTCGAGGTTCCGGTGGGCTTCAAGTGGTTCGTGGACGGGCTCGTCGACGGGTCGCTCGGGTTCGGCGGCGAGGAGAGCGCCGGCGCGTCCTTCCTGCGCCGCGACGGCACCGTCTGGACGACCGACAAGGACGGGCTGATCGCCTGCCTGCTCGCGGCGGAGCTGACCGCCAGGAGCGGGCACAACCCAGCCGTCGCCTACGGCCATCTGACTGCCAAATACGGGGCGCCGGCCTATCGTCGCATCGATGCCCCGGCGACCCGAGAGCAGAAGGCGGTGCTCTCGAAGCTATCGCCGGAACAGATCTCGGTCTCGGAGTTGGCCGGCGAGCCGATCACGTCGATCCTGACCCGGGCTCCCGGCAACGACGCGCCGATCGGCGGCGTCAAAGTGTCGACGGAGCACGGCTGGTTCGCCGCACGCCCCTCCGGGACGGAAGACGTCTACAAGGTCTACGCCGAAAGCTTCCTGGGGGAGGAGCATCTGGAGCGGATCATCGGCCAGGCGCAACTGGTCGTAGCCCACGCACTTGGGGCTACCAGGCGGGCTGGCGCGAGCTAAGATTTGGGCCCCGGGGCGTTGCGGGCTGGCACCGCCCCGATGGCAACGCGGCAGTCGCCATCCGCCCCAACCGCACGTGGAGAGGTGCGGCCAGGCAACACCCGGTGTCTGCACCGGAGAACCACTAACTACAGCCAAAAGTACCGTCGGAATAATCCGTAAGGCGACCCTTGACGCGCCGGCAGGCTCGTCTAAGGTGATTCCGCACACGGTCCTAGTCAAGAGTGAACTGTGGATCAGCCAGATCGTCAGCGCCAGAACGGACCAGCCGCCAAAGGCCCGAGCCAGGCGGTTACTTCTCTGAATCGCGAATTCATGGCCGTCCTCGTCAACGAAGAGGCCGCCAGCATCGGCCGGGCGATCGCCCAGATCGTCCGCGGTGACGGCTGGCTCGAGGCCAAGGCATCGGCGGTGCTGGTCGAGGCCGTCGCCACCTGGCTCGGCCGTGACGCGGTGCAGACGGTGGGCTTCTTCGCCAACGGAACGGGCCCCGTCGAGGTCGTGGCCAGGATCGGCAGCTACTACATCACCGGTCACGGCATCGAGAGCGAGAGCGACCTGACGGTCAACTGCTGCGAGCGCCATCGCGCCCGGTTCAGCCAGTCGAGGGTCGACGACTACGATCTGAAGTCGGGGAATGGCCGGTTCAACTGGGGAACACCGCTGACGCAGAGCGCCGCTGATCGTCTGGCCGGGCTCTTGAAGGAAGAGGTGGACCCGGAGGTCGCGCTGGTGGTACTGGGCCTCTAGCCCGTTCGAGCCCGGCTCGCGTCCACGTGTCGCCGCCTGACCGGTCGCCTGTCACAGCCGAGCCCGAAGCTCCAGAACGTGCTCCCATTCATGTTCGAGCATGCGTCGCAGCATGCGCCGCGCCGTGCGCGGCGGCCTGCCTTCCCGCTCCACGAGCCTCGTTCGTTCCGCGTCGGTCATCGAGCGAAGGCGAGCCATCAGCGTCTCGCGCTCTGCGACGAGGGCGGCCCAGGGTTCGTTGCCGGCACTTTCTATCGCCACCAGCGCGGCCGAGGCTCCGGGCACGGTCCCCAGCGTCGAGCTGATGTAGGACCATTCCGCGCCGGCGACGTGCGAGAGAATCGCCGCCGCCGATCTACCGCCCGTGGGCGGACCTTCGGTCAGCGGCAGGACCTGGGCTCGCGCCGCGGCCACGAGCTCCCCGCGAGACCACTCCGCCCAGCGCAGCTGGCGGGCGGCCTCTTCCTGCGTGAGCGGCTCGCGATCCGTGGCAAGGACCTGCTGACCGAACCCCAGGAGCTTGCGCTCGATCACGTGTTCGGCCACGTACAGTTCGATTGGCTCCGGGTCCGGCAGGTCGTCGCCGTGACGACGCAAGAAATCGAGACGCTCGCGGATCGCCTCGGTGGTGTTCTCGATCGCCTGCTCGGTCGTAGGCCCGAAGGCTACACAGCCGGGCAGGCCCGGCACGTAGACCCAGGTCCGCTTGCGCTGAGGTCCCGATTCCAGGTACATGGCGAACCGCATAGGGGCTAGATCCCGAGCACCTTCTCGGGCGCCACGTACTCGAGGCCGTGCGCCTGGGCGACGGCGTCGTAGGTCACCTGGCCGCAGCAGACGTTGAGTCCGTCCCGCAGGTGGCAATCGTCCGCCAGCGCCTTCTGCCAGCCCTTGTCCGCCAGGGCAAGCGTGAACGGCAGAGTGGCGTTGTTCAGCGCGAACGTGGAAGTCCGGGCCACCGCTCCCGGCATGTTGGTGACGCAGTAGTGCACCACGCCGTCCACCACGTACGTGGGATGGGAGTGAGTCGTGGGTCGCGAGGTGTCGAAGCAGCCGCCCTGGTCGATCGAGACGTCCACGACCACGGAGCCACGCTTCATCGCCCGGACCATCTCGCGCGTCACGAGCCGCGGTGCCGTGCCGCCGGGCAGCAGCACCGCACCGATCACCAGGTCTGCGCCCAGCACGCTTTCCTCGATAACGTCTACGGTCGCGTAGCGCGTCCTCAAGGCGGGCGCGAACGCCAGGTCGAGCTCCTTGAGCCGCGGCAGCGACCTGTCGATCACCGTCACGTCCGCCTCGAGACCCAGCGCCATTCGCAGTGCGTTCATCCCGACGACGCCGCCACCCAGCACCACGACCTTGGCGGGCGGCACACCGGGGACGCCACCCAACAGCACCCCGCGCCCGCCTGCCTCCTTCTCGAGCGCGTGGGCACCGGCCTGTATCGACATCCGGCCGGCTACCTCGCTCATCGGGGCGAGCAGCGGCAAGCCGCC
The DNA here is from genome assembly GCA_003171065.1 of Chloroflexota bacterium. Lineage (GTDB taxonomy): Bacteria > Chloroflexota > Limnocylindria > Limnocylindrales > CSP1-4 > Fen-1039. The sequence continues at coordinate 19,027 of PMXQ01000123.1, read as the reverse complement.
TCGCTCGTCCGTGACCGTCTCGTAGGCGATCGCCACGCAGCCTGTCTTCAGCAGGCCTTGCGTCTGGGACGCGTCGGGAGCCAGGTGCAGATACGTGAACAGGATCTGGCCCTCGCGGAGCATCGCGATCTCTTGCGGCTGTGGCTCCTTGACCTTGACCACGAGATCGGCGCGAGCAAACACCTCCGCGGCCTCGGGCACGATTTCAGCGCCGCACACTTGATACCGATCGTCGTCCAGGTCGATCACCTCGCCGGCGCCCGCCTGGACGATGACCTGATGGCCGTGGGAGACGAGCTCCCGAACGGCGCTCGGCGTCAGACCGACGCGATACTCGTTGTCCTTGATCTCGCGGGGCACACCGACAAGCATCTCGACCTCTCCGGGCGATCCCGCCACTCTCCATGTGGGATCTCAGGGGGCGCGTCTGGCGCGCGTCGTTCGAGCAGCGCTCTCGCTACTGTAGAACCGCGGATGGTACGCCCGCGGTCGTGGCAGCGTGCGAGCGCCAGCTCACCTGGGAGCCGTTTCCCGCATTCTCTCACGTGCCGCCGAACCTGCCCGCCCGACGGCTCGCGGCTCGGGGCCCGATCGCCACGGAGCCAGGCGACGGCCCGACTGGCCCGGAGCCGGCTAGCGCCGCTTCGTCGCGCTCACCTTGCGCATGTGGGATCGGTTCACCAGGACCGCGTCGCGGGGCGTGTCCCTGATCGTTGCCATGCCGACCTGCACGACCGGCGCGAAGATCGGCAGAAAGAGCTCCGTGCCGCGCTCCGTGAGGGAGAGCGGATCCTGCGAAGGAAGCAGGAGCAGCACGCCCGAAACCTTGAAAGGCGGGACCTCGAGCGTGACGTCGTAGGCGATCCGGAACTTGCTCCACGCATCCCGGTCGGCATCGCTCACCACCGGCTCGCCGTCTTCTGCCGGCATGACGACCGAAATGTCGTACGGATCCACGCTCTTCACGCCCGGGGCCGGCGCCAGGGGCGCCGACAGGTCGCTGGGACCCCGCTGCGCGTTGTTGACGCTGATGGCAGCGCGCTTCTCCAGCGCGTCGCCGACTTTGACTCCGCCCTGAAGCATCGCGTCGATCCGGCCGTCCTCGGTGAGTGCGACGAAGTGGCCCGGGCGCCTTCTGCTTACGACAATCCCCGTCCCCCATGCTCCCGGATCGAACGCGCCTACGGCCATGGTCTCTCCTTCGCGCCCGCCAACCAGGTGACCCGTCAGATCGGACCGACACGTCCGGGCAGAGTCGGGCGATTCCAGATCTGCCCAACGCAGATCCAGAGAAGGTTTCGGTGTCGATGGACGCCAACTTGACGAATCCGGGTCCGTCTGTGCGTCAGCCAGACGTCCTGCCCCTGCTCAGCGCGACTCCACCGCCCAGGCACGGCAGATCACCCCTCACCGAGCGCCCGGAGCGTACGTGGGCGAGTTGCGCGGGAGCCAACGCCGGAATGCGCCACCGACCGAGCGAGATTCAGGCGCGGACCGATGGATCCGGTCTCAGGACGTCGGCCGATACGGCAAGTAGTCCGGGTACCACATGGCCGAGTCGACCGCGTCGAAGACCTCCTCGTCGCGATACAGGCGGCCTACTCCGCAGTCCCGGCTCTGGCACACGACTTTGGCTGCGATCTCGCGCGAAACCCGCCGCAGATCCGAGACCGCCGGATAAAGCGCGCCCACGGCGAGCCGCTCGGGTGCGACCATATCGGCCAGGGTTCGGGCCGCGAGAAGGAACATCTCGTCGGTGATCTCACGGGCCTCCGCGACGATCGCACCGAGACCCAGGCCGGGGAAGATGAACACGTTGTTGGCCTGGCCGATCACATGATCGACCCCGTCCAGCCTGACCGCCTCGAACGGGCTGCCGGTCGCAATCAGCGCTCGGCCTTCCGTCCAGGCCAGGATCTCGGCGGGGATCGCCTCCGTTTTGGCCGTCGGATTCGAGAGCGGGAAGATGACCGGTCGCTCGGCATGGGCGGCCATCTCGCGGATCGCCGCTTCGGTGAAGGCGCCCGCCACGCCGCTCGTCCCGATGAGCGTCGTCGGCTTCACTTTGGCGATCACAGCAGCGAGGTCCAGCCGGTCGGTCGGCGACAGGCCGGCGAAGCCGTAGGAGCTCAGCTCGGCGCCGGTGAGGGCGAACTCGCGCTTGTCGTCGTCAACCTGGTCGCGGTCGAGGAAGACCAGGCCCTTCGTGTCGACGGTGACGATCGCGCGTTTGGCGGTCGCGGCATCCAGGCCCTCGGCCATCATGGCCGCGCGGATCAGTCGGGCGATGCCGGTCCCGGCGGCTCCCGCGCCCAGGAAGACGAAGCGCTGCTCGCCCAGCGGCCGGCCCACCGCCCCCACGGCGGCCATGATTCCGGCCAGAATGACGGCCCCGGTGCCCTGGATGTCGTCGTTGAAGCTGGTGATGCGATGGCGGTAGCGGTCCAGGATCCGGATCGCGTTATGTTGCTTGAAGTCTTCCCACTGCAGGACGGCGCGCGGGCAGACATCCAGGATGGCGCTCACGAAGGCCTCGAGGAAATCGTCGTACTCGGCGCCTCGCAGCCGGCGCTGGCGGTAGCCGATATATGCCGGATCGGCGAGAAGGTCCTCGTTGTCCGTTCCCACGTCCAGCGACACGGGCAGAGTGTGGGCGGGATAGATGCCCGCGCCGGCGGTGTACAGGGCCAGCTTGCCGACTGGGATGCCCATGCCGCCCGCGCCCTGGTCGCCCAGGCCCAGGATCCGCTCGTTGTCAGTGGCGACAATCAGACGGACGTCGTCGACGCCCACGCCGCTGGAGGAGGATTCGGGTCGGGCGTTGCGCAGCAGATCCGCGATCCGGTCCTTGTCGGCGGGCGTGATCCACAGGCCCCGAGGCCGCCGCATGATGTGGCTGAAGGTCTGGCAGGCGCGCCCGACCGTCGGCGTGTAGACAATCGGCAGAAACTCTTCGAGGTTCTCCAGCAGGACCCGATAGAAGAGCGTCTCGTTGCGGTCCTGCAGCGACGACAGGCCGATATAGCGCTCGAGGTCATCGCTCTTGCGGCGGATGTGCTCGAGTTCCAGGCAGACCTGCTCGTCGATCGTGGCCACCCGCGGTGGCAGCAAGCCACGCAGGCCAAAGATGTCCCGCTCGGCCTCGTCGAAGCCAGTGTCCTTATTCAGGAGAGGCTTCTCAAGAAGCTCGGCGCCGGCTTGGGGCACCTGCACGATTCCGCTGGGTCGAAGGCTCTTGACTGAACGCGGAAGCTGTCTCATACGGCCAGCATCGACCGGCTGTGGTGCTCGCGCAATACCCCTTTCGGCCCTTCTACAGGTGCCTCGAAGCCCCGGTCCCGGAACTCGGAAACGGGGGCCGGCTCAATCGCCAGCCCCCATCGATGGTGCGCGGTCCCGACGGCCGCCCGGGCTAAGCGCAGGGATTCGACTCGCCCGGGACCATGGCCCGGACCAGCAGCGAATCCGTGACCTTCGCGCGGTCCACGAACCGAGTCAACTGGTTCGACTGCTGGACCACCGGCAAGAGCTTGGCCAGATCGGCGCCCGTGACGACAGCGCAGCGGTAGGCGTCGTTGCCCATGGCGGTCCCGAGCTTGGAGAACGGGGTCGCCAGTGGCCAGGCCACTTCGTTCGGCTTGATGCCGCTGGTGGCGGCCGTCGGCGGGAGAGCAAGGACGGCCAGGCTTTCGGGCTCGTAGGCGGAGGACTGGCCGAGCTCGTCGGGGAGCCACATGGCCAGCTCAGTGAGCTTCTGCCAGAACGCGGCGAAGGCCGCCGCAGTGCCAGGGGCGGGCGTTGCGCCGGCCGTCGCCACCGCGTCCGGCGAGCCGGTCAGGTCGTAGGTCGTGCCGTCGACGATCACCTGGATGTGGCCCATCACGGCGCCCGCCATTGGCGCGCCGGTGAAGTCCGAGGTGCTGCCGAGCAGGCCCTGCTTGCGGGCCTCGGCGACGATCGCGTCGATGCCTTTGGCGCTGATGGTCTGAACCGACGGGCTGACCCACAACGGGCCGGGGTAGATGGCCGGCACGGCAACGATGCCGTCGATGTACTTCCCGTCCGAGATCGTCGCTTGGGGCAGCAAGGTGAACGTGTGCTGGGGCGCGAGCGCCTGGGTCTGCCAGGCTCGCAGGTAGAAGCCGCTCGCTGAAGAGGGGACACTCGGCGAAGGGGAGCCGCTCGGCACCGGCGTCGTTGGCGAAGACGAGCCGCCCGGCGCAGTCGGGCTGGCGGTGCTGGCGGCCGCTACGCAGCCCGCGACCAGGACCAGAATCAGGCTCGTTGTCCCAAACCAGCGCGCCAGCGATCGCGCGGGGCGGTCATCGTGCGACATCATCGAACTCCCGAGATCAGCTTTGGTGTGAACGCCACCCTGACGTCCCAACTTGCCGGCGGGTTCCACCGCTCAAGGATAGTTCGTCGGCGGCGCGCTCCCGTCGCCGGGGCAGATGACCGAATTCGCATCTGTCAGCACGAGATTGACGGGCAATGCCACGGCCGAAGTGTGCGTCAGCCCGAGCATCTCGTACGTGATCGTCAGACTGTCGACGGCCATGAACCCGCTTCCCTCGGCCGCAACGGCCGCCCAGGCCGACGGCGTTTGCCCGGGCACCGGAGTCGGCCCCGGAGCCGAGGCGACGCATTGCCTGAGGTGGAGGTGGGCCGCGACTCGGACGCTGGCGTGTGCCTGGATCTCGAGACGATGGAATGTGCCGTCGCTGCCCTGATTGGCAGCCACCACCGAGCCCGAGTCGAAGTAGCCGTCGCTCTCCCACATGGGGCTGCCGTTGATTGGTTCGTTCATCCCGGTGATCGTCAGCGGAAAGGCGCCCGTGTTCACCAGGCTGAACTCCATCTGGATGTCGCCGCCCGGCGCAGCGGCGAAGACGACGTTGTCGGTCCCACCGTAGGTCGCCGGCGCGGTACCGAGATACAAAGAGCCCGAACCGGTCGCGGGTCCGGCTGCCCGGAGCGGATCGGCGTCCACGAGCCGGATACCAGTAATGAGCACAGCGACGACAGCCACGACGGCGACAACTGCGATCAGTCGCCGAAGCCTGGCTGCTCGGCTGAGACCCGCCCGTGGCGGCACGACGGGTGCCATCTGCTCCGGAAGAGGCAGCGCCGCAACGTCGAAGAAGACCAGCACAATGGCGACCGCAATGAGTATCGCCACGCCGGCCAGGATCGAATCCACGACGAAGTCAGGCATCAGCAGGTCACCGCATTCGAGCCGAACACCAAGCTTATGGCCGCGTTCAGACGAACTTCGGTCTCTCGCTCGATGCCCAGCATGCTGTAGCGGAGGGGGAGCTCCCCGATCGTGACGTAGCTAGTGGCAGGCAGGTAGTTCCTGTTGGAGCCGGCATCCGGACCAGGTGCTGGGCCGGGCTCCACCGACGGGCACTCTTTGAGATGCAGGATGACCACCAGCGACGTGTCGCCTTGGGGCGGCAGCTCGAACGGATGGAAGGCTTCGCTGTAGTAGCCGACGTCGTACGAACCGCCCATGGTCGCCCCCGGTGGAAGGCGAAGCTCGACCGAGGAGATGAAAGCCGCCGCAGGTTGCTCGACCCGGAAGCGCTGCATGTCGAACGAAGTAACTGTCAGTGGCAGTTCGCCTTGGTTTGAGAGATCGAGCGTCGCTCGAAGCTGGCCACCCGGAATGAACGCCATGTACATCTCATCACTCCCGCCTGCGCTCGACCTCCAACCGAGCCCAAATGTCGGGTCGCCGCTCTCGAAACTGCCGTACTGCAGTGGTGAACTCTGGCTGAACTGCAGCAGGTCGCAGCCGACCACGATCAGAGTCGCCGCCAACATGGCGCCTGCCAGGCGCAGGATCCAAGCGCGAGGGTACCGGATCGCCCAGAGACCGCCCCCCGCCCCTTTCTGCGCGGCCGAGCGCCGCGCATCTGCGAAAGATCGCCTGGCCAGGTAAGCCATCAGCAGGAGCGCAGCAAGGAACGGGAGGGCGACGAGTGCCGCGAGCAGTGGCCCGTCCAGCGGCACCGCCAGAACGGCACCGGTCCGAGGCCATGGGCCGACAGGCATGAGAGGTAGCATGTTTTCCGAGGCCGTGGGCGTGGGCCCGGTGGTTGGGGACGGGCGGCCAGCCAGGGGGCCGGCCGGGCCGCGCAGCGTGGCTGCGAACAGGATCAGGATCGCGGCCGCGGCCGCGCCGGCTACCGCGGAGATCGGTCGGAGCAGCGCCCAGATCCTACGTGGTCTCGTCTCCTCCGCCACAAGGGCCACACGCATCCGGAGCCGCTCCGGGGCCGGGCCGGCATCGCGGGCGCGCAGCCAGGCCTGGAGATCCTTCTCAGCCGGCGCCCCGATAGAGGCTTTGCGCTCACGCCTCATCGGAGGTCTCCTCGCGCCAGCCCTGGCGTTCCATCTCGGTGCGAAGCCGGCGCAAAGCGTGGTGCAGCCTCGATTTCACCGTTCCGGCAGGGATATCCAGCCGGCGAGCGATGTCGTCCACGGTCAGATCGCGGTAGAACCGGAGCGCGACCACGATCTGGTGGTCGGGCTCCAAGCGAGCAAAGGCTCGGTCGAGGGCGTCGCGGGCCAGCAGCTGGCCGGCCCTGTCGGGCGCCTGCAGGCCGCCGCGTTCACCGTCCTCGGAGGGCAGCTCCACGACCGGATGGCGTCGCTGGTGCCGCAGTCGATCGCGGCAGACGTTGAGGACGATGCGGCAGAACCACTGCTCGAAGCGGTCCGGATCGTGCAGTGTCCCAAACCGCCGCCAGGCCAGGACCGCGGCGTCGTGCGCCGCGTCCTCGGCCTCGGTCGGATCGCCCAGGACGACGCTGGCCAGCCGGTACGCAGTGTCGAGATAACGATCGGCCAGCCGCGTGAACTCATCAGCCGGGTCGACCCGTCCTCGTTCCAGCGCAACATGTGCGGCCACAGCCTGCCCATCTTTCGCGCGGTCGTCGCCTCGTCGGGCCCTCATCAGCCCTCCACTCCGACTGACGTCACGGACAGCAGGAACGTTCTCCGGGGCGGGCCCGCGATCCGGGGAGCCCAGGTGCAATAACGCCGCGGCGACGGTCCGTCAGCCCTCGATCACAGCCTTGACCGCAGCCACGACGTGGTCGATGTTCGCGGGAGTGAGCCCCGCCACGTTGATCCGGCCCTTGCCGACGACGTAGACAGCGAATTCGTCGCGGAGCCGGGCCACCTGGTCGGCCGAGAGCCCGAGCAGCGCGAACATGCCGCGCTGGCGCCCGATCGGGTCCCAATTGCCCGGGATGCCGGCGGCGACAAGAGCCTTCACGAGCGACGCGCGATTGCCGAGGATACGGGTGCGCATTCCGGCCAGATCCACTTCCCACTGGGCCCGCAGGGCCGGGTCCGTGAGAATCGTCTCGACGATGTCCCCGCCGTGAGCGGGTGGGTTCGAGTAGTTCGCCCGGATCGCGATCTTGAGGTGGCTCAGCGCCGAGCTCGCACGCGTCGAGTCGGCCGCCACGACAGTCAGCGCGCCAACGCGCTCGTTGTATAGAGCGAAGTTCTTCGAGAAGCTCGAGCAGATGAGGAACTCGAGGCCGGGCCGCGCCAAGCCCGCGAGCCAGTCGGCGTCCTCGCGCAGGCCGAAGCCGAAGCCCTGGTAGGCGAAATCGACCACCGGCATCAGCTCGCGCTCGATGACGATCTCGGCGATGGCCGCCCACGTCTCCGTGTCCGGGTCCACGCCGCTCGGGTTGTGGCACGAGCCGTGGAGGAGGACCACGTCGCCGGGGACCGCCGACCGCAGCGCGCTGAGCATCCTGCCCACGTCCACGGAGCGCCCGGATTCGTCCAGGTACGGGTACGTGCGCAGCGCGAATCCTGCCAACGTGAAGAGCTGGGGATGATTCGGCCAGGTCGGCTCGCTGAGCCAGATCGTCTTCGATGATCCCGTCTGGAGCAGGAAATCGGCGGCGACGCGCAGCGCGCCGGTCCCACCGGGGGTCTGGGCAGTGGCGGATCGGCCGCTCTCCACGATCTCGTGGTCCGGTCCGAAGACGAGGTCGCGGACCGCCTTCTTGTAGCCAGGTCGTCCGTCGATCGGGAGGTAGCCCTTCGAGCCCGCCTTCTCGAGCAGGCGGCGCTCGGCCTCCAGCACGGACGGGAGGACGGGCGTGACGCCGGTGTCGTCCACGTACACGCCAACCGAGAGGTTGACCTTCTCCGGTCGCGTGTCGGCGCGGAAGGTCTCGGTCAGGCCGAGGATCGGGTCCGGCGGAGCTGGCGTGAGGGAGCGAAGCGGCAGGGCCACGGGACGTTCCTTGATTCTCAGTGACGGCGGTTCCGGCAGGGAAACTCTACAGGGAAGCGGGCAGATTCGGCAGCCGTCCGACGCCCGACCCCGGCCGAGGCGGCCTACCGCGCTGCCGGACGGGCGTCCAGGGCCGAACGAACCCTGGACGCCAGTTGCTCCAGCGAATACGGCTTCTCCAGGAGAGGCGCCTGCGGGCCATTGACCACAGAGTCGACGTGCTCCGCGCTGTAGCCCGACGCGTACAGGATGGCGGTGTCGGGGTGATGGCGATGAACCAGGGCGGCCAGCTCAGAGCCCGACATGCCGGGGAGCACCACGTCCGTGAGGAGCAGGTCGAACGGCTCCGGGCGGGAGGCGGCCAGATCCGCGGCCTCGGTCCCGTTCATCGCCGGCGTCACGTCGTAGCCGAGGCGGCGCAGGCAGGCCAGTCCGAAAGAGGCGACGCCCGGGTCGTCCTCCACGAACAAGACCGTCTCAGTGCCGCCGATCGGCTGGTCTCTGACCTCGGCCCGGGGCACGCCCCCGTCGGTGCGGGGGAAGTGCAACTCCACTGTCGCACCCTGGCCGGGTGGCGAGCTGACGACAACGTGCCCTCCCGATTGGGCCACGAAGCCATGCACCATCGGCAGACCCAGGCCGGTGCCCTTGCCAAATGGCTTGGTGGTGAAGAACGGCTCGAATACGCGGTTGATGATCGACGGCGGGATCCCCACGCCGGTATCCGAGACGACCACCGCGACGTGGTCTTCGGGCTCCTCCGACGGCCCACCGACGCAGGCGGGATAGGAGCGGACGGCGAGTGTCAGTTCGCCACCTCGAGGCATTGCGTCCCGGGCGTTGGTGGCCAGGTTGAGGATCGCCTGCTCGAGGGTAGCCGGGTCGACCTCCACCAGCGCAGGCCAGCGACCGGTCTCCCGCCGGAGCACGATCGTCTCACCGATCAGGCTTCGAACGAGCGGTTCGACGGCCGCCAGGAAGTCGTGCAGGTCCATCGTCTGGGGCGAGAGCGGGACGCGTCTCGAGAACGCCAGAAGCTGGCGCGTCAGGATGGCGGCATGCTCGGCGGCGCCGAGGATCGTCCGCGCGTCGTCCTGCGGATCGGGACTCTCGCCCGTGGCGATCAACGAAGCGAAGCCGGCGATCGCCGTGAGGCTGTTGTTGAAGTCGTGGGCCACTCCGCCGGCCAGCTGACCGACCGCTTCCAGGCGCTGGGCCTCCACCAGGCGCGCTGCGACCGCCTCGCGCTCGGTCACGTCGACGAACTGGACCACGACGCCGGAATGCTTGCCGTCCACGCCGAACTCGATCGCGTCGTGGACCTCCGCCCGCAGGTCCCGCCCATCCCTGGCCTGGAATATCGTCAGTCGCGGAGCTTCCACGTGCCCGGTGGCGATGGTATCGCTGACCCGCCTTCGCGCCCCGGCCCGCTGCTCCTCTGGAACGAGACTCTCAATGTGTTGGCCGAGGATCTCGGCGGCCGCCCAGCCCAGGTACCGCTCGGCCGCGGGGTTCCAGGCTCGGATGAGGCCCTCGGTGTCGAATGCCAGCGTGGGCAACGGCGAATGCTCGACCAGCGCTTGGAATCGCTCCGCGCTGTGCTGCTGGGCGATCTCCGCCAGGCGTGCCTGTCTTGCCGCCGCCTGCGCTTCGGCCGCGACAGCGTGCCAGTGCGTGGCAGCCCAGTCCAGGGCAATGTAGCCCAGACCGGTACCCGCGGCGACGAACACGATCGCCAGCGGTACCGGCGCCACGTGGGGGATCGACGCCAGGCCGGGGCTCGAACGTGCCAGCGTCGACCCGACCACTCCCGACAGCCAACCGGCGGTCAGACCGAGCCGCAATTTCCAGCCCTCGAGCACGGCGACCAACAGGACCGCGCTGAGGAGGGGCAGGATGACGGCAATGTCGAGCCCGACGGGAAGCAACGCTCCGCACAAGACCGCGCCAAGATCAAGCACGGCGACCACCGGCGCGACCAGCGCCAGCCATGGCCCGCCGGCGTGCAGGGTCCACAACGCCACCAGCAAGGCACCACCTGCCAGCAGGGTCAACGGGATGCCGACTGCTCGAGTGTCCGACGGGAGAAAGGCGATCTGGGTGGCGATCATGAGCGGCACGCCCAGAGTGGCCACAAAGGCCAGCCGGAGCGCGGCGCGGCGCGTCACCTCGTCCGGTCCGGCTGGGCCCACTCCGGTCATCGCGGTGCCACCGCCCGCCGGGCTACTGCCCGCCGGGCTACTGCCCGCGGCGAGGTGAGCCCAGTCAGAGGAATCCCGGCCGCAGCAGTTCGGTCGTGCGCCTCGGAGCCGACCCGGACCGCATCGCCTGCGTCGAACAAAGGACGAACCGCCTTCAACGAACGAGGGCTAATGCCGCGCAGCATGAGGGGAGGGTCAGGCCGTGTCCAGCCCCCGGACGGGCCACATCACGGGTCGTCGCGACACGCGTTCGACCGGCCGGGCGGCGGGGCTGGCTCCGGAAAGTGGCCTGCCCGAGGCTGTGTGTTTCAGGGTTTCTACAGGATCAGATGCGACAAATGCAGCTACGGGACGCGGGCCTCACATCCTCCGCACGCGCCCCAGGCCTCCCGCTCTATCCGCTCCCTGACGCCCTCCCGATCTCCCTCCGGGAGGGCGTCGACTATTCACGCGTTCGGGTTTGGCCTCACGGAGGATTCGGACGCGGTCGGCGCGGTGGCCGCAGCCTGAATGTCCGGGGTTGGCAGTCCGAGCAGCTTGACCAGGACCTCGGCCTCGAGGCTCCGTCGAACTGCCCCCGGATCGAGGGCCGCCTGGAAAGCGAGACCGATCCCAAGCGACTCGATGACGATGGCGAGGTCGCGCGGCGCCATCGGTGGCTCCTGACCCGCGTTCGCGTAGACCGACGCGATCAACCTGGTGCTCACGAATGTTCTGGCGCGCTCGTATTGCTCGGCCATCAGAGCTCGCGCCCGCTCGTCGCGCATCGCGTGCAGCCAGAACTCGACCGCAAGCACGAGCCACTGCTTCTCCGAGTCGGACTCGTACTCGTACTCCATCGCTTCGGCAACGGACTGCAGATCCTGCCCTTCGAAGCGGGCCGATTGCTCGGCCGACTGGACCTCGATCCGGCGTTCTATCAGGGCGATGAACAGGTCCGTCTTGCTGGCGAAGTTCGAGTAGACGGCGCCTTTGGTGTAGCCGGCCGCGGCTGCCACTTCATCGAGCGAGGCGGCCTCGAAGCCGCGCCGGGCGAAGACGACAGCCGCGGCGTCGATGAGGCGCTCCCGGGTCTGAGACTTGCGTTCCTGGCGGTTGAGTCGCTCTTGCATGCGTCAAGGATACCAGCTAGTACGCGCATACTCAATGGTATGGACATACTGGCCAGTATCTGCATACTGGCTGGTATCGCCACCGAGAGACGGCGGCCATCGACGAAGGAGACGGAAGTGCTGCTCGAGGTCGAGGGGGTTGGCAAGAGATACGGACGCCGCGGCACCCCCGCCAACGACGGCGTCAACCTGACCGTGGAAGCCGGGCAGGTGTACGGGTTGCTGGGCCACAACGGCGCCGGCAAGACGACGCTCGTGAATCAGATCGTAGGGCTGATCCGGCCCGACCGCGGCTCGATCCGGATCGACGGCCGAGATGTGGTTGCGGACCCGAGCTTCGCTCGCCGGGCCTGCTCGATCCAGCCCCAGTCGCAGGTCCCGATCAACGGCCTCACGCCGCGCCACGCGATCGAAACCTTGGGCCGGCTCCGCGGCGGTGACCGCGAAATCGTACGGGTGCAGGCGGCTCGATTGGTCGACGCCCTGGACCTCGGCGAATGGCGCGACACGGACGGCGCCCGTCTCTCCGGCGGGGTCAGGCGCCTCGTCTCCTTCTGCATGGCCGCGGTCGAGCCGGGCAGGATTGTCATCCTCGACGAGCCCACCAACGACGTCGACCCGGTGCGGCGGCGCCTGCTCTGGGCCCAGGTGCGACTCCTCGCGGACAGGGGTGCCGCGGTCCTGCTCGTAACCCACAACGTCATCGAGGCCGAGCGATCGGTCGATCGGCTGGCCATTCTCGACCACGGGCGCGTTCTGGCCGAGGGCACGCCGACCGAGCTCAAAGCCGGGATCGCCGAGGAGCTGCGACTCGAGCTGGTCCTGGACCCCGAGGCCGAGGCGATCGAGACGCCGCAGTTCGCCGGACCTCACGCCGTGGTGGGCAATCGGATCGTGGCTACGGTGCCGGCCCGGCTGGCCGGCGAGGCCGCGACCTGGGCTCGCGATCTCTGCCGCGCCGGCCGAATCGAGGAGTTCTCGCTCTCGCCGGCCACGCTCGAAGACGTCTACGTGGCCCTGGTCGCGTCCACGACCGCGCCGACCAGCACATTCACAGTCAGCTCCGAGGAGGAAACCGATGTCCGCGCTGCGTAGCTACCGATTGCTCGTCACGTGGCAGGCCCGCCGGATGCGGATGTTCCTGCCGCTCGGAATCGTCGTTCAGGCGCTCTTCGCCTTCGGCATCGTGGCCGGCTATCCCCTGCTCTTCCCGACCATGGACCGGACCACAGTCCTCTACCTGGCGACCGGCGGCCCGGTCATCGCCCTGATCACAATGGGCCTCGTGGCGGTGCCGCAGATGGTCTCGGCGGCCAAGACGGAAGGCACNNGCCTACATGCGCTCGCTGCCCATCCCACGAGTGGTGTATCTCCTGGCCGACATGACGGTCTGGCTGGCCGTGGTCCTGCCGGGCGTTGTGTTCGCGGTGATTATCGGCTCGATCCGTTTCGGCCTGGACCTGCAGATCAGCCCGCTCGTCGTTCCGGCGGTGATCCTCGTGGCCCTGACCGCGACCTCCATCGGCTACGCGCTGGCCTCGCTGGTGCCTCCGATGGTCGCCAACATGGCCAGCCAGGTGCTCGTCGTCTTCATCCTCATGTTCTCGCCGCTCAACTTCCCGGCCGACCGGCTACCGGGTTGGCTCGCCACGGTCCACAGCGTCCTGCCGATCCAGGCCATGGGCGAGGTGATGCGCGGCACGCTCGCCTCGAACTCCTTCCCGATCACCCTCGGCGCCTTCGCGCTCCTCGGAGCCTGGTGCGTCGCTTCGTTCGCCGCCACCAGCGTGGTGCTGACTCGACGGGCATGAGCCGCGCCTGCGGATCGCGGGCAGGCAACTCAGATCGGGCGGCCGCCTTCGCGGTTCGCCCGATCGGCGTCTCTGAGCCCGTCAGCCACGCTTCACGATTGTCCGGACGATGCTCCGGACGACGAGCAGTGAAACGATGCCGGTCAGGCAGCCCAGCAAGATGGACCGATTCGCGTCCACCGCCGGAATCCAGCTCATCTCGCCGTTCTTCATCACGTAGGCCCCGGCCGGCGTGGCGGACCAGGCACCTCCACCGCCCCACCCCGACAGCTGCGAGGGATCGGCCGCCTTCGACGCCCCTTCGCCGCCGCCGAAGGTCCCGCGGATGTTGGCGACGGGGATGACCAGGACGCCGTCCTTTTCGATCGGCACGCCGAAGACCCGCTTCACCGAGGAGCTGTCCGTCAGGCCGCCAACCAGCTCTCGCAGCGCCATCGCTCGTCTCCTCCGTGCGTGGATCGCGTCCGTCGTTCGCGCGGACGCGTCAGCTTCGATCATGGCAGGATGGACGGCAGTCCAAAAGGGAGGATTTCGATGGCCGACCTGGATCAGCTGGTAGACGAGTTCCTGCGCCAGGAGTTCGAGGAATCGCCCGTGAGCGCGAGCGGGCTGGGGCTGACCGAATTCGACGAGCGGCTCGACGACCTTTCGGCCGAGGCGTTCGACCGACGGCAGGCCAGGGCGGCCGAATGGGGCCGGCGCTTCGCCGCCCTGACGGACGCCGGGCTCGCGCCTGAGGAGCGGATCGATCGCGATCTGGCCGTGGCGATGATGGCCGGACGCTCGATCATGGCCGAATGGATGCCCTGGCGCCGCGATCCGGTCACCTACAGTGGGCTGATCGCGAACGGGTTGTTCGGGCTGTTCCTGCACCGGCTCCGGCCCGACTCCGAACTGGTGGACGCCGCCGTGTCGCGTCTTGGCCAGGCCCCTCGCGCGCTGGAGCAGGGCCGCGCCAATCTCGACCCGCAGCTGGCCCATCCGCTGATCCTGGAACGCGGCCGGGACGCGGCTCGCGGGACGGCGCGCTACGTCCGAGAGATGCTCCCCACGGAGGCGGGCACGGAGCGGAGCAGGGCCAGGCTCGCCGACGCCGGCGCCGAGGCCGGCCGAGCGCTGGAGGCGTGGGCCGCGTATCTCGATGACATGAGTCGCACCGCGACCGGATCGTGGCAGCTCGGCGAGGAGCGCTACTCGCGGCTCCTGCGCGAACGCGAGGCGCTCCCCTACGACGCTCGCTCGCTGCGCGACCGCGGCCGGGCCGAGTACGACCGCCTCTCCGCCGAGATGCGCGACCTCTCGCGCTCGGCCTGGGGCACAGACGACTGGAACGCGGTCCTGCAACGCTCCAATGAGGACCACCCGGCGACCGAGGAGGAGATGCGCCGGACCTACGCGGAGTGGACGGCGAAGGCCCGGCAGTTCCTCGTCGAAACGTGCCTGGTCACGATTCCCGAGGGCGAGTCGTGCGACGTCCTGCCGTCGCCGCCGTTCCAGCGCCCCCTCCTCGGAGTGGCGTCGTACATGTCGCCGCCCGCTTTCGCGCCATCGCTACTCGGCCACTTCTTCGTCCCCTTCGCGCCCGAGGGCGCCTCGGCGGCGGAGATCCAGAAGCGGCTCGCGGCCAACAGCTTCGGCCACATCCCCACGACCACCGTCCACGAGGCGTACCCGGGCCACCACTGGCACCTGGTGGTCCGCAAGACACGGGCCCGGCGGCTGCGCCGGGTTCTGGGCACCCCCTACTTCAACGAAGGCTGGGGCCTCTACGCCGAGGGCCTGATGCGCGAGCGCGGCTTCTTCACCGAGCCGATCCAGGAGCTCAACCACCTCAAGGCGACCCTCTTCCGGGCGGCCCGAATCGTCGTCGACACGAGTCTCCACATCGGCGAAATGTCGCACGAGGAAGCGGTCCGGTTCACGGTCGAGAAGACCGCCACGCCCGAGCCGACCGCCCGAGCCGAAGTGGGCCGGTACTGCTGGTGGCCGACGCAGGCCTCCGCCTACCTGACGGGCTGCCTGGAGATCCTGCGCATCCGCGACCGTTACCTCGAGTCGCGGGGGCTGCCGGCCGGGTCCGCCGCAACGGCGCCGGTGGCGGTCATTCGCGAGTTCCATGACCGGCTCGCAGAGAGCGGGTCCCTGCCGCTCGGGCTGGCGGAGAGGGCATTGCTGGCCCGGCCATAGTGCCGTCTCTGATAGCCTTCGACACACCCGACTGGCCGTCGTGGCCACCGTATTGGCAGGCTGGGGAGATTCGTTTGTCTGGATCGGGGGAGGAGCATACCGGGGCCTCCGGTGGAGCCGGCCGTTCGGAGGCTGTCCTGCTCGCCCTGGCCGCGATCGCCGTGCCGCTTCTCGGGTGGGTGTTCTGGGCGCTGGTGCTACGCCTCGGCTCGAACGACTTCCACGACTACTGGCTGGCTGGCCGTCTGGTGCTGGAAGGACGCTCCCCATACGACGTCGGCGCACTGCGCGAGCTGGCAGCCCAGGAGCATCTCAGCCTGCAGGTCGGAGGCGGATACTCCTACCCTCTTCCCTTCGCCGTTGTGATGGTTCCCTTCGCGGCGCTTCCGTTCGGCGCGGCGCTCGTGGCGTTCAACTCGCTCTCTCTTGTGGCGTTCGGCCTTACGGTCCCGGCTTGGGTCCTCTGGGCCCACGGTCGATCGCCCGACCTCGCTCGACGGCGGCTTGCCCTGGCCGTGGGAGCGGGGCTCTATCCGCCGGTCTACGGAACCGTCGTGAACGGCCAGGCCAACCTGATTCTCATTCCGCTCCTCGCCCTGGGGACGGCGTGTGTGCTCGAGGAGACACGACCCCTTCGCCGCTTTGGGGGCGGCTTGGCGATCGGACTGGCGGCGATCGTCAAGCTCGTGCCCGGGGTCCTGGTCGTGCCGCTCGCGCTCGGCCGGCGGACTGGCGCGGCCGCTGCCGTGGTCGCCGGCGCACTGGCAGCGCTGCTCGTCGCCGTCTTCGTGGCGCCATGGGGGGCCGCCGGCAGCGGCAGCCTGGCCTCGCTCTTCGATCCGGATTCGTACTACACGAACCAGTCGATCAACGGGTTCGTCACCAGACTCGTCCAGCCAACCGACCGCACCCTGCCGCTGTTCGGCAACGCCTTCGATCCGAGGCCAGTGATGATCGCCCTGACGGCCTCGTTCGCGCTGCTCACGCTGCTGTTCCTGTGGCGATCGCGCACTGCGCTGGCCTCGCGACGAGGAGGCGCTCTCGGCGTCGGGCTGGCCCTGGTGGCCGGTGTAGTCGCGGCGCCGAAGGACAGCTTCTGGAACGAGGCCTTCTGCCTCGTCGCCGTCGGCCTGCTGATCGCGGTCGACGCGCCGGACTTGCACCTGGGTCGACTGGACAGGCTGGACCGGGGCCTTCTCGCAGCGTGGCTGGCGACGGCGGTGCTGTGGACCGGCGTGTGGGCGATCGAGCCCGCTCGCTCCGGCCAGCTCGCTCCCTGCGTGAACCTGATCTGGTCGTCGTCGCTCTACGGCCTACTGGCGTTGTGGCTGCTCTTCGTGCGACGACTCCGGCTGCCGTGCGAGGCTCGCTGGTTATGAGATCCGAGGGGACCGCCAGATGGCGGCCGGCGCAGGTCGCACGGGCGCTCGTCAGTTCGCGAGCCGCCAGGCTCGCCGTGGCTGTGTCGCCTGTCATGCTCCTGACCCTTGCGGCCGTCCTCCGCTTCATCAACCTTGGCGATCGAGAGCTCTTCCGCGACGAAGCCGCGTCGTGGCTGCTGTCGAGCTACCCGATCTCGGCGCTGCTGGACCATGCCCGCTTCGAGGCCTACCCGCCCCTGTACCCGGTCGCACTCAGCGGCTGGATCGGCCTCTTCGGCGATGGTGAGGCTGCGCTGCGGACCCCCTCTGCGCTGGCCGGGCTGCTGACCCTTGCTGTCGTGTGGGCCTGGGCGCGCGAGGCCATGGGCAGGATCCCCGCCTGCGTCGCGCTCGCTCTGGCCGCGTTGTCCGTGCTGCTCATCGACGACGCCAGAGATGCCCGCATGTACGCGATCGAGACCGCGTTCGCGACGGCGAGCTGGTGGCTGATCTGGCGCCTGGTGGCCCTCGGGCCGCCTGAACGCGCCATCCGGCGGGGCACGGTCCTGACCGCAACGGCGCTCGCGATCGCCGTTGCCGGAGAGCTGTGGACGCTGGCACTCGGACTGCCGAGCGCGGCTCTGCAGATGGCCTTCGCCTGCGCGGGCGCGGCGGCAGCCGTCAGGGCGACGCGTGAGCGCAGCGCAACGGACCCGGATTCCGCAAGGCTGGGGCCCATTGCCGGCCTGGCCCGGCGGGCGGCCTGGATCCCACGGGGGCCGGCGCTCGCGATCGGGGCTATCGCGCTCGGAGCAGCCTCCTTCCTGCCGTGGCTGCCGGCGCTGCTCGCCGTGGCTGACAACGGCCAGCCGTTCTGGACCGGCCGGCCTCACCTGGACGCGATCGTCCAGACATTCGACCGCGCCGTCAGCCTGACAGGGCAATGGGACCTCATGCTGCCGGGGCAGGTCATAGCGGTGCTGCTCACCATCGTCGGCACGCTCGGCCTGCTCGATATTTACCGCCGGAATCGGCGCGAGCCGGTTCGGCGCCCGGGCGACTCCGGGGCGCACGCAGGCGCGACGAGCTCCGGTTTCGGCGGCCGCGCCGATGCCTTGCGCCCCCGGCGGTTGCGCTGGTTCGGGATCGCCCTGGTCTTCGCCGTGGCGCTCGTCCCGGTGGTCTGGCTCTACTCTCAGTTCAGGCCCATCTACGACGCGCGCTACATGGGTGCGGTCGCGCCGCCATTGTGCCTGCTGATCGCGGCCGGGCTGCCGACCCTCGCCGGCTGGCTGCATAGCCGGGTCGTGCCTTCAGTCCTGGTGATCGTCCTGGTGGCCACGATGTCGACCGGGGCGATCGGCTTCGTACAGAGTCGGAGCGTCAGCAGCGACCTCAATCCTGGCCGGGAGACGGCGAGCCAGCTGCTCGCCCTGGCCCGGCCGGGAGATGTGGTGCTGGCCAACGATGCCCGAACCTACTTCCCGGTCGACTACTACCTCGATCGGGCGGGCGGCGACAAGGCTCTCGGCATCGACGTGTACGACTGGTATGGCCTCGGGCAGCCGTTCTATTGGGGGACGTATCTCATCTCGCAGCAGAAAGTCGTGACCCCGGCGCTGATCGATCGGGTCGGTTGGGCGCGCGCCCTTCCCGGCCTGCGACCCGGCGGCTCGATCTGGCTCGTCACGCTCTGCAACGGCGCTCGTGATGACATCGGCTTCGCGCCGCTCAACGGTGGCCAACTCTCTGAGCAATCGCGCCTTCTTGTCACTGCGCCCGGAGGGTTGCCAGGCGAAATCGGTCAGATACGGAAGCTGCAGATCCCCGGGTCCTAGGCCGGACGGCGGTCGGGCGGCTGTCAGGCGGCCGGAGGGCCGTCCACGATCTCGTAGCCGAGCCGGGCTCGAAGCCGGCCCAGAGCCATGAGCACCGGCGTACCCAGCGCCAGAACGGCCAGGGCGTCGCCGATCGCACGGAAGGCGTCCCAGGTCAACGAGGTCACCGTGTAGTAGCGGCCAAACTGGGCCAGCGTCTCGGCGGCCGACAGCCCGGGTGTCCACCCGATGTTCTCGACGCCGCGGTA
>PMXQ01000042.1 GCA_003171065.1 Chloroflexota bacterium | reverse complement strand
TTGAGCAGCAGGTCGTCGCGGCTCATCCCCGGCTGACGCGCCAGCCCGGCGGTGACCACGATGATGTCCGACTCGGTCGTGTCCGCGTAGTCATTCGTGCCGATGATGTACTGGTCGTGGTGCTGCAGCGGCGCCGCCTCCGTAAGATCGAGCGCCTTGCCCTGAGGAAGACCCTCGACGACGTCGATCAGGTAGACGTCGGCCACGCCCGCCTCGGCGATCCGCTGAGCGGCAGTGGAACCGACATTTCCGGCTCCAATGACGGTGACCTTGCGACGGCAGACTGGCATGTGGACCTCCCTGGCGAACGACGCTGGCGAACGGCGGCATACGCCGGCTCATATTCGATCGTACTTCCAGCGGCGCTGGCCCGGCGCGCCCCCGCTACCTGATGCGGTAGGCGCTACGCCCCGCGAGCCAATGCCTCGGTCGGCGCCGTCCTTTTCGAGTCGGATGAGGGATCGGCCTGGAGTCAGGCGGCGGCGATGGCCTTCTCCATCTGCTCCAGCCGCGCCGCCAGCCCCGCCGGCAGCTTCGAGCCGAACTTCGCGTAGTGCTCTTCGATCGCTGCGGCCTCCTGCACCCACGCCGCCGGATCGACCGAAAGCAGAGCATCCAGGTCCGCGGCCGCGATCTGCAGGCCGCGCGTGTCCAGCGCGCCGGGCGCGGGCAGCAACCCGATCGGCGTCTCGACCGCGTCGTCCTCGCCCGAGCACCGCCCGAAGATCCACTCGATAACGCGGCTGTTCTCGCCGAAGCCGGGCCACATGAACTTGCCCTCGGCGTTCTTACGGAACCAGTTGACCAGGTAGATCCGCGGCAGCCGGGCGCCCTGCCTGCGACCGATGTCGAGCCAGTGGGCCCAGTAGTCCGCCATGTTGTAGCCGCAGAACGGCAGCATCGCGAACGGGTCGAAGCGCAGCTTGCCGATCGTGCCGAAGGCCGCGGCAGTCATCTCCGAGCTCATGATCGAGCCCAGGAAGACGCCGTGCTCCCAGTCGAAGCCCTCGCGGACGAGCGGAACGACCGAGGTCCGGCGACCGCCGAACATGATCGCGTCGATCGGGACGCCGGCTGGGTCCTCCCAGTTGGCAGCGATGGCCGGGTCCTGGGAGGCGGGGGCGGTGAAGCGGGCGTTGGGATGGGCGGCCGGCTTCTCGGAGCCCGGAGTCCAGTCCTTGCCGGTCCAGTCGATGAGGTGAGCGGGCGGCTCCTTGGTCAGACCTTCCCACCACACGTCGCCGTCGTCCGTCAGGGCGCAGTTCGTGTAGATGCAGTTGGCGTAGAGGGTGCGGATTGCGTTGGCGTTCGTCGCCATACCGGTCCCGGGCGCCACACCGAAGAAGCCGGCCTCGGGGTTGATGGCGTACAGGCGCCCATCCGAGCCGAACTTCATCCAGCAGATGTCGTCGCCGATCGTCTCGACCTTCCAGCCCGGGATCGTCGGCTCCAGCATGGCCAGGTTCGTCTTGCCGCACGCCGACGGAAAGGCGCCGGCCATGTGCTTCACCCGGCCGTCGGGCGCGGTCACCTTGATTATGAGCATGTGCTCGGCCAGCCAACCCTCGTCCCGGGCGATGACCGAGGCGATGCGCAGGGCGTAGCACTTCTTGCCGAGCAGGGCGTTCCCGCCGTAGCCCGAGCCGAACGACCAGATCTCGCGCGTCTCCGGGTAGTGGACGATGTACTTGGTCTCGGGATCGCACGGCCAGGCCACGTCCTTCTCGCCGGGGGCGAGCGGCTTGCCGACAGAGTGGATGGCCGGCACGAAGTCACCGGTCCGCACGATCTCGTCCAGGGCCGCCTTGCCCATGCGGGTCATGATCCGCATGTTCACTACGACATACGGAGAGTCCGTGATCTCGATGCCGAGCCGGCCGATCCGAGAGCCGACCGGGCCCATCGAGAACGGGATGACGTACATCGTCCGGCCGCGCATCGAGCCCTTGAACAGACCGGTCAGCGTCGCCCGCATGTCCCGGGGGTCGCGCCAATTGTTGGTGGGCCCGGCGTCCTCCTCCTTCGTCGAGCAGATGAACGTGCGATCCTCGACGCGGGCGACATCGGACGGATCGGAGCGGGCCAGAAAGCTGTTGGGGCGAAGCTTCTCGTTGAGACGGATGAACGTTCCCGCGTCGACCAGCAGCTGGCACAGGCGCTCGTTCTCCGAATCGGAGCCGTCGCACCAGTGGACTGCGTCCGGCGTCGTCAGGGCCGCAACCTCGTCCACCCAGCGCACGACTGGATGATCCGCGGGCAGGTTCTGCGGTCGCCCTTCGACCCTAGCGCCGGTAGTAGCCACGGTCCTCTCCTCGTCTGACTTGCGGGGCGCCGTTGAGGCGCAGATCGGTTTCTGTCTTGACCTGCGACGATTTTGGGAACGGGCCGAATTGTACCGAAGGTGGCGGCGCTTCGCGCGAACTGCGCCTCTACCGGCCCGCATGCCCCGGTAGAGCGCCGCCGCTCGGCGGATTCGGGACGCTGGCGTGCGAGATCCTTCGGCCGCGGCGGATCGAGATGGAGGTCCTGTTCGAGGACGGCCGGGGAAGCGCTGGTAGGGACGGCTCCGGCGAAGCGTGACCTGGAAGCGGGTCAGGCCGCCGGCGTCGGCTCGGACTCCGCCGGCGTCGGCTCGTCTCCCGCCGCTGCGATCGGGTGGCCCCGGACGTACCAGCGCCTGATCAGGATCGCCAGGAAGGCGGCTGCGGCGGCGCCCAGGCCCACGATCTGCGCCGTCGGGACGCCGAAGATAGTCCAGTCCCAGCCGCTCCTCAGGAGCTCCAGCAGGCTCCGCTCCAGGCCGTACCAGACGAAGTAGAGCAACCCCACGTCGCCCGCAATGAGGAGCCGGCCACGGGCGGTGAAGTGGTTCCACAGCCAGAGCATCACGAACACGCCGATCAGGCTCAGCATCGACTCGTAGAAGAAGAGCGGAATGAAGTGCGCGTCGGCCGGAGTGCCGGGACAGGTGTACTGGGCGACCCGGTATTGACACTGGATTGCGATGCCCCAGGGCAGTGTGGTCGGCGGGCCGTAGAGCTCCTGGTTGGCGAAGTTGCCCCAGCGTCCGACGACCTGGGCCAGCAGGATGCAGGGCGCCATGATGTCGCCCCAGCGCCAGAAGCTCACTTTGTAGTGGCGGGCCAGCCAGATGGTCGCCAGCAGGCCGGTGAAAAGCCCGCCGTAGATGCCCAGCCCGCTGTACGGCGGCAGGATGATCTGGAGCAGGTGGTCCTTGTAGTCCAGTCCGGTGGACCACTGGTCGATGACGTGATAGGCACGCCCGCCGATCAGGGCAGCCACGGCGATCACTATCAGCGCGTCCACGATCATGTCGGTCCGCTCGCCGCGACGGCGCGCTTCGCGCATCGCGAGCCAGGCGCCGGCGAGGATGGCGGCCACGTAGGCGATCCCGTACCAGCGGATCTCGAGCGAGCCGGCGGAGAAGGCGATCGGATTGGGCGTGAAGTCCATCATGGTCGCGTCAGTTTACCCGGATCCACCGGTCCGGCAGTGGCGGCGGATTCGGCCCGGCGAACCTGCTCGCGGGCCTCGCGTCCGTGCCATTCGTATACTGGCCCGAAGCAGATGTGGACGGGCCGGCGCCAATCGGCGAGGCCACCGCACCTGCAGGACCCGGCGATTACCGGTCGCCCGCCAAACCGATAGCTGGGGAATGGAAGCCCGATGAGCCTCGACATGCCGTTCTACTTCTTCTTTGGTATCGTCGGGATGGTCGCTGGCGGCCTCGTCGTGTGGTTCCTGCTGGCCGAGCACCCTTTCGAGTCGCTCGAGACTCCGGGCGGGCCGGTAGATGCGGCCGAAGCTTCGCTGCTGGCGAAGGAGATGGCGGACAGCGGCCGGCCGATCGACGAGGACACGATCACGAAGCTGCTCGAGCTTCACGGCGCCTACGTCGACGGCAAGATCAACGAGAGCCTGGCGGCCGCCGAGGCCGCCCGCCTCGAGGCCGAACGGACGCGCCTCGTCCAGGAAACGGCGCCCAAGGACGCCTCCTAGGGCGCCGAGGGCAGAGTCTGGCGGGTTCTGCCGCCGGAGCCACGGCCGGCCGCGTCGGGCTGGCCGCTTCTAGCGGACTTCTCCCGAGTGCAGCGCCAGCGCCCCGAGGGCCAACCGCCGGACAGTCACGTTCGCCAGACCAACCTGCCGCATCGTTTCCGCCAGTTCCTCGGCGTTGGGGAATCCGTCCAGCGAGTGGGGCAGATAAGCGTAGGCCTCGCGCCGCCCGAAGACCCTGCCAACGGACGGGGCCATCCTCCCGAACACGGCCGAGTAGAAGCGCCCCGCGATCTTCGGGCGCGGCGTTGTCAGCTCCAGGCAGACGACTCGGCCGCCCGGCCGCACGACCCTCGCCATCTCGCGGAAACCGTCCTCAAAGCTCGCCAGATTCCGCAGCCCGAAGGCGATGGTGGCGGCATCGAAGACGTTCGCCTCAAACGGGAGATCGAGCGCATTGCCCGCGACGAATTCGACCTGGCCAAGCTCGCCGAAGGCACGACGAGCTTCCTCGAGCATCGCCGTCGACAGGTCGACGCCAACCACGCGGCCGGTGGGGCCGACGGCCGCGCCCAGGGCTGCGGTCAGCTTGCCGGTTCCGCAGGCCACGTCCAGCGCCGAGCCACCCGGGGAAACGCGTGCGGCTCGAACGGCGGCCCGGCGCCAGCGCCCATCGAGACCGGCGGTCATGATCGTGTTCATGCGGTCGTAGACGGGGGCGATCGAATCGAACATCGAAGCCACGCGCGGCTCGGGCACGGGATTGCCGCTTCGACTCTGGTGCCGGCTGTCGGTTGCGGAAGGATCGACCGATGCTTCGGCCGGGCGCCTGGCCTCGCTCACGAGCCCGAGTTGCCGGAGTTGCCAGCCGCCTGCGGATCCACCTCACGTCCCAGGCGGAGCGGTCGGCGCTCGAACGCGCTGGAGAAGACGACCTGGGTTTCGGTCGTGAAGACGTGCGGCATCGCCTGGATCTCGTGCAGAACCCGCTCCAGGTGCCGAGTGTCGGTGGATCGAACCTTGAGCAGGTAGTCCGCCTCGCCGGCGATGTGGTGGCACTCCTCGATCTCGTCGATCTCGCCGAAGTCGCCGGTGAGGTCCGTGGAGATCGTGCCGGGAACCTGCTTGATGAAAATGAAGGCGAGCACGCCGTAACCGAGCAGCGTGGGATCGACCAGGGCCGAGTAGCCGTGTATCACGCCCCGGGCCTCGAGCTTCTTGACGCGCTCGTGGGCCGAAGGTCCGCTCATGCCGACGGCCTGCCCGACTTCGGCGTATGACTCGCGCCCGTCCCGCTGCAATAGCTCGAGGATGCGAGCGTCTGTCTCGTCGATCCTTTCCACTGAGCCCATGTTCGTCGTTCCCTCAGGCGTGCTGGCCTGTCGCTCCCTGACCCGCCCGCGGGCCCAGCAGGCGAGAAGTCGTCGGAACGGCTTTGAACCGCGCCGATGGAGGACTCGCCTGGGCCGGCGATGCGAGAGCAGCCTAGCCTATCCCCGAGAAATCGACAGCGAAGGCGCTATGCGGAGCGGGCCTCGGCGGCCGGCGAACTGCGCCCATGGCCCTCGGCGGGGCCGGCGACCTACCAGCGGTAGCCGCGTCCCTTCGCCCCAGTACCAAGCGTGCCGGCCGGCATGTGCGCCTCGAGGCAGGCGACGCCCTTGGAGCCGACGACCGCGTCGTGGCGGACTTCGGCCGGCAGATCGAGCCGCTCGCCCGGTCCGAGCATGAAACCCACGCCGTAGCCGGGCATGCCGAACGTGATCGAACCTTCGACGACGACCACGATCTTGTCATAGTCGTGGGCATGCTCCTCGAACCTCTCTCCCGCGAGGTTCGACCATGCTGCCGGCTCGAGTCCCTGGTCGCGCATTCTCTTCTCGAGACTGGCTCGATCTATGGAGCTCATCGGACGGCCCCCGGCTTCGCCGCTCCGCCCGGGCCTGTCCCGCCCGGGTCCGCTCCGTCCGGGCCCGTGATTCGATCGCCGCTCTGCCGGGTTCTCTCGGGACCCGGCATCGTGGCCTGAGCCATTTCCATGGTTCGTCGATCCAAACCCGGTGGAAGGTCCGGGGCGGCCTCCAACCAGGCGGCATCTGCCGCGCCTTCCTTTTCGCTGCTTTGCGTCGCGACGACGGCGATTATCCCGATCCCGAGCACGAGACTGGAGAAGATGGCAAACGGCCAGGTGGCGCCCAGCAATCCAACGAGGAAGAAGGAGAACACACTCCCAACCACAATCGCCGAGCCCAGGCTCTGCAGCGCCCTCATCGGTCTCCTTCTCCTGGCTCCGGGCTGTTGGCTCCAGGGCGGACCGGACCTGGAATCGCCGGCCACGCCAGTCTTCACCACCCAGGGCAACGGCGGCGCACGCCCCGGACACGGTGGTCTGTTCATCCTAGCCGGTAGACTGCGGTCGTGACAGTCTTGCCGCCGCTGCGTTATCTCTCCGCCGCCGACGTCACCGCGGCCATGCCACCTCTGGCGGAGCGACTCGAGCTGGCCGAGGTGACCCTCCGGGCGTTGGGGCAGAGCGCCGAGCTGCCAGCCAAGATCGGGGTTCATCCACGCCAGCCTGGCTCGCTCGCCCACGCCATGCCCGCCCGGCTGCCCGGCCCGGCCGATGATGGCAGCGCCGATCTGATCGGCGTCAAATGGATCGTCGGGTTCCCGGACAACCCGGCGATTGGGCTGCCCACGTACCACGCCCAGGTAATCCTCAACGATGCGCGAAACGGGTTGCCCCTGGCGATCCTCGACGCCGGCACTATCACGGCCCAGCGAACGGCGGCCGTCAGCGGAGCGGCAATCCAGCTCTTCGCGCCGCAGCACCTGGGGCAGGCCGCCGCCGTCGCCATCCTCGGGGCCGGGGTTCAGGCACGCGGCCACCTGCCGGTTATCGGCCGGTTGCTGCCCGGAGCCTCGGTCCGAATAACGGACGTCGATGCGGCGCGGGCGGAGGCGCTGGCCGTCGAGGCGCGGTCGACCGAGGGCATCGGCGAAGCGAAGGTCGTGCCGGGCGTCCGGCAGGCGGTCGACGGCGCGGACCTCGTCGTCTCGGTCATCTCGTTCGGGCCGGATCACCAGGCTCTCGATCCGCGCTGGCTCGGCCCCGAAACGCTGTTCGTCGCCGTCGACTACGACATGCAGGCCCCGGCGGCGCTCGCCCGCGAGGCGCTCTTCATCGTCGACGAGCGCGACCAGTTCCTGGCGACTCGCGCCGGCGGCGCCTTTGCCGGCTACCCGGATCCCGCGGCGACGCTGGGAGAGGCGCTGCGCGACGGCATTGCCCGCCCCGCCGGTCGGGTCCTCGTATCGCACCTGGGCGTCGGGCTCGCGGACGTCGTCTTCGCCTCGGCGATCTTGAAGCGAGCCGAAGAGCTCGGCCTTGGTGTGCTGCTCACGCGCTGAAGCGGCGCGGGCCAGCCGCCAGCTCGGTGCTGAACGTTTCGGGTGTCTTCCGTGTCATAGCAGTAGGCGCCGTCATGGCGGGACACGGAGGCAGCAAGGATGTGGGAGGCAGAGTTGCCGGTGTTGAGGGGACTCCGAGGGCTGCCGGGGCGCCACGCGACGCCTCCGGTCCAGGACAGGGCTGGCCGTGCCGGGGGTGGCGCCGGGCGTCAGGAGGCCACGGAACCCGACGCCTGGCGTCGCCAGCGTCTCGAGGCTTTCGCCGCCTTCGATGACTCGCGCCTCCTTGCGAGCTACCGGCTCGCTGCCCTGATCCTGCGCGATCGCGACGAAGCCGAAGATGCGACGCAGGAGGCGATCGCCCGGGCCTGGTCGAGCTGGGCCACGCTTCGCGACACCTCCCGGTTCGACGCCTGGTTCGATCGGATCCTCGCGAATGTCTGCCGAAACAAGTTGCGGCACGCCCGCACGCTCCACCTGGTGGCGCTCGACGATGTCAACGACCTGCCGGCTGCCGGCCACAACGAAGCCTCGATCGCCCGTCTCGCGCTCGAGCCGGCGTTTACCAGGCTCAGCCCGGACCAGCGAATCGTCGTAGTGCTGCGCTACTGGCGGGATCTGTCGGTGCCCGAGATCGCCGAACGCCTCGGCATCCCCGCCGGTACGGCGAAATCCCGTCTCCACTACGCCCTGGAGTCGCTCCGGGCGGCCATTGAGTCATCCGAGGAGGCCTGCCGATGACCGGCCAGCGCCCCGATCCCGAACAGGTCATTCGCGATTGGCTGGCGGACTCGGCTCCGAAGCAGGCTCCCGCGTCGCTTAGAGAGGCGCTGGAAGACGCGACGTCTCGACCGCCCGCTCGCGCTCGCTCGTGGTCCTTCGCGAGAGGCCGCCATCTGCGTTGGGCCGGCCGAGTCGCGGCCGCGGCCGCAATCCTTGCCGTCGCCGTCTCGGGCGCCTGGTTGTATGGCAACGGCCAGACGACGTCCCCGGGCACGGCGCCGTCGGCCTCAGTTGTGGCTGCCGGCTCTCCCACAAGCAAGCCGCAGGTAACGGCATCGCCGTCGAACCCCGGACCGTCGGCCACCGTTACGCAATTGCCCGGCTCGAACTGGCGGCTCGTCAGCGGCGCATTCCCTCAGATGTTCGCGCCTGCTTGGACCCAATACGAACCGACCGTCTTCGAGGTCATCGACGGGAGCTCGGTCTTCGTGGCTTTCGTGCCCGAAGTTGGCGGCGCTGCGAGCGGACGATCCGCCGACGCCCTTCCGCTGGGCTACGCGACAGAAGGCCAGAGCCTGCCCAATTCCTGGCAAACGCTGGTGTACCAGTCGAGCGACGGGGTCACATGGACCGAACGGTCCGTCCTGCCGAGCGACGCCGCAACCGTTCGGGCTGTGTCCGGTTCGGGCGGCAACATCGTCGCCGTGGGCTGGACCGGAGAAACCCCCAACGAGCGGGCCACGACATGGACAACGACCGACCTCGAGTCCTGGCGCGCTGCCGAGCCGCCCATCCCCGCTCACTCAGACACCTATTCGTACGTCTTCGGCATTGCGGCTGGACCCTCCGGCTTGCTCGCGTGGGGGAACGCAGGGACTGCGAGCATGTTCTGGCTCTCCGACGACGGCGTCGCGTGGACTGCGCTCGCGTGGTCGGGTCTGCCCGCAGAAGCTCCGATAGACGAGCTGTTCGGCCTTTCCGACGGGTGGGCGATCAGAGGCTTCCTGTCGGACCGGGCTGCCATGTGGCGTTCGAACGACGGCGCCACGTGGACACTGACCTGGACCGGCCCCGGGATGTCCCAACAGGAGAGCTACGCCCTGGGCCCGATCTTCAAGGCGCCCGGCGGTGGCTTCGTCTCGTTCGGCGGAGTAGCCATGTCCCCGGGAGGCCCGGCGGCTCTCCCTTCCGACATGCTCATCTGGATCAGCAGCGACGAACTGTCATGGACCAAATCAGCCCGGGTGAAGTCGCCGGGTTGGATCTCAGGCTTCTCGACAGGTCCGGGTGGGTACGTCGCCGCGGGAGTGCTCGCACCCGGAGACCCCGGGGTGCTGCCCTGGGGGACGCTCGGCGTCTGGACCTCTCAGGACGGGCGAAGCTGGCAGGCCGTCGCGAACATTCCATCCGTCAATTCGATCGAAGTCCTGTCCGTGGTCGGCGACGGCGCCCACGTGGTCGTCACCTGTGTCGACGATCAGGGCAACGTGTCACTGCTCGTCGGCGACGGGCTTCAGTAAGCCCTAACGATTGACCTCGAGCGGCCCCGGAGGAACCTCGATCAGCACGCGCCCGGCATCGACGACCACCGGATAGACCGCGAGCGGCAGCTCGGCCGGCGGATCGAGTGGCTCGCCGTCCGCAAGAGAGAAGCGCGAGAGATGCAGGGCGCACGTGACCGAGTTGCCGGTCAGGAAGCCCTTGTCGAGCTCAAAGTACTGGTGGCTGCAAATGCCCTGGGTTGCGTGCAGGTCGCCGTTCAGGTTGACCACCAGGACCAGGTCGTCGCCGGCCTCGCACATCTTCATCGTGCCCGGCGGGACCTCGTCGAGCGCGCAGAGGTCGACCCGGTGGAGGGCGGAGGCGGCGGTCATGGGCGGCTTCAGGCCACGGCCGCGGCGGCTGCCGGCCCGGCGTCCGGATGCGTCGTGGCGCCCGTCCGGGCCGCCCATTTGGCTTCGAGGAGATCGCGCAGGCGATCCTGCGCGGATGGGAGCGGCACTCGCGCGACTACCGGCTCCAGGTACCCCAGGACGATGAACTTGCGAGCCTCGTCCGGATCGAGACCCCGGCTTTCCAGGTAGAAGAGCTGCGTCTCGTCGACCGGGCCGACGGAGCTCGCGTGGGCCACGCGGCGGCAGTCCGGCTGGTCGATCTCCAGGCTGGGGATGGCCACCGATCGAGCCTGCTTGGAGAGCAGCATCGCGAACTCGCCGAGGTAGCTGTCCGTGCCGTGGGCCGACAGATCGATCGTCGCCAGGCCCTTCATGTAGGCCCGCGAGCGGTCGGACAGCGCGCCCTTGGAGAGCAGGTTCCCGGTCGTGTCGCGGCCGATGTGGCGGGTGTAGGAGGTCAGGTCGAAGAGCTGGTCGGTCGAGCCGAAGACGATCTCCGCCTGCTCGACGGACGAGCTGTCGCCTTCCAAGGTGTTGTCGATGCGGCTCCGAATGACGCGGCAGCCGAGCTGAGCCAGTGCCCAGCGAAGGCTCGACCCCCGGCCGACGACCGCCGAGCGGTGCTGAAAGGCGATCTGGTTGGCTCCGAAGTCCTGGAGCCCGGCGAACGAGAGGATCGAGCCGGCGCCCAGCTTGACCTCGGTCGTGCCGGCGAAGAACGACTGGGGCTCGGCAGCGGCCGAAGCCGGAGTCGCAGCCACCTGTTCCTCAACGATGGACGCCTCCGCGTCGTCACCGATCGAGATGATCGTCCGCGAGAGCAGTGCGCGGTTCGGTGCGCCCATCGCCCAGCGGAGCACGATCGGCCGCTCGACGCGGACGCCGTCGGGCACGTGCAGGAAGAGGCCGCGTGTCCAGAGTGCCCGCGTCATTCGCCCGAGCTTGTCGTTCTCGGGCAGCGTGCAGCCGCCCTCGAGGAGGCTGCGCAACAAGTCAGGGTCGCGTCCGCCCAGCGAGGCCAGCGTCTCGAGAACCAGGCCGGCGTCGCGCGCCTCGGGCGAGAGCACGAGCGCCGTCAGGCGATCCTCTGCGAATTCGGCGTAAGCGGCCGCTCCTTCGGGGAGTTGCGCCGCGCTCGCCGCGCGGGTCGAGGCTCCGCCCATCGCGCCGCCCGGATACGGCCGCACGGCCGAGAGATGGGCGTTGCGCAGATCCACGTACGGCGTGTACAGCCGGTTCGACTCGATCGGGAGCGCCTCGAATCCGCGCAGGCCGGCCAGGCGATCCACGAGCAGCCAGTCGGGGTCGGCGGCAGCGGCGGCCACTGCACGCACGGTCGCCTCGTCGACGAAGCTCAGGGTCAGGTCCGACGGCGCCTGACGGACCGGCGCCTGAGGTCGAGCGGCGGGCTGCCCCGCGGCGGGCTGCTTTGCGACGGCCACCTCGGCCCCCTCCTGAGCCCGGGCCCGCGGGTCTGCGCTTGCATCTGACTCGCTCGGCCGGCTCATCCCTGCGTTACCTCCTGCGCTCCTCGCTCACGCACCTTCAGGTGCGCTGCGCTCCGGTGCTCGTCGGCGCCTTGGTCTGCGCTCGGCGGCGCGGCCATCTGCGGCGCGCAACCGGCAGGTCCGGGCTCGGCGGTCATCCGAGCGAACCCTCCATTTCGAGCTTGACCAGGCGGTTGAACTCGATCGCGTATTCCATCGGCAGCTCTTTGGTGAAGACCTCCAGGAACCCCTGGACCACCAGGTTCGTGGCCTCGTTCTCGGTCAGGCCGCGGCTCATCAGGTAGAAGACCTGGTCCT